>DXLX01000002.1 GCA_019414515.1 Collinsella sp. | reverse complement strand
CGCACGGCACGGCCGGTGCGGTGCAGGCGGGCGCTGTACTCCTTAAAGGTGTCGTAGCTGTCCTCACGGCAGGCGGTCTGCAGCAGGTAGACGGTCTGCGGGTCGATCAGGTGATCCTCGCCGCCGAGCGGGCGCCACTTGGTCAGACCCAGCGTGGGCAGCTGATCGGGAGCCGGGCTCTTAAGGATGGCGAGCGCGGCGTCATAGCGCTCGTTTTGCTCGCGCTCAACGTCCTCGACACCCATACCGCCCACACGGCTCACCGTGCCGGCGAAGTATGCGTTAACGAACTCCGGCGTAAAGCCCACGGCCTCGAAGATCTGCGCCGAATGGTAGCTCTGCACCGTGGAGATGCCCATCTTGGACATGATGGAGACGATGCCGGCGGTCGCAGCCTTGTTGTAGTTGGCGATGCCCTGCTCGGCAGAAACGTCCAGATCGCCGCGCGCCGCCAAGTCGCGAATGCACGCATGTGCGTTATACGGATAGATGCCGCTCGCGGAGTAGCCCACCAGCGCCGCAAAGTCGTGCGGGGATACGGCGTCGCCGCACTCCACCACGATGTCGGCAAAGGTACGCACGCCGGCGCGGATCAGGTGGTTGTGCACGCAGCCCACAGCGAGCAGCGACGGCACGGGCACCTCGCCCGCTCCGGCACGATCGCTCAACACCACGATGTTCACGCCGTCGCGGACCGCAGCCTCAACGTCCTCGGCGAGCTGCTTGAGCGCAGCCTGCAGCACGCCCTCGCCGGCATCGCGGCGGTAGACGGCACGGAAGCGACGGGTCTTAAAGCCAACACGGTCGATGGCACAGATATGCTCGAACTCTTCATCGTTGAGCAATGGGCGCTCCAAGCGCACCAGCTGACAGGCCGTGCGGGAATCCTCGAGCAGGTTGCCGTGGTTGCCCAGGTAGAGCGTGGTCGAAGTCACCATGTGCTCGCGAAGGGCGTCGATCGGCGGATTCGTGACCTGAGCGAACAGTTGATAGAAGTAGTCGAAGAACGAACGCGTCTTCTTGGACAGGCAAGCCAGCGGCGCATCGATACCCATCGAGGCGAGCGGGGCCTTGCCCTGCTGGGCCATGGGGCGCACGACCTCGTCGACGTCATCCCAGTGGTAGCCGAGCTTGGCCATACGCACGGCGGCGGGCACCTCGGCGTCCTCGGCGGGCGTTGCCGCGGCAGGCCTATCGAGCACGTCGACGGTCAGCGTCTCCTCGGCAATCCAATCACGGTAGGGCTTTTCCTTGGCGTAACGGGCGCGCAGCTCGTCGTTGTAGATGACGCGCCCGCGGGCAAAATCGACCTCGAGCATCTGGCCCGGCCCCAGACAGCCGCTCGTCAGGATGTTCTCGGGGCTCACCTCGATGGTGCCCACCTCGCTTGCCAGCATAAAGCGACCGTCGCGCGTCACGTAGTAGCGAGCCGGGCGCAGGCCGTTACGGTCGAGGGCGGCACCCAGCGTGCGACCGTCGGTAAAGGCGATGGCCGCCGGGCCATCCCACGGCTCCATGAGCATGGACTGGTAAGCGTCGTAGGCGCGGCGCTCCTCACTCAGGCTGTCGTTGTGGTCCCACGGCTCGGGCAGCAACATGGACGCGGCACGCGTGAGCGGGCGACCGTTCATGACCAGGAACTCAAGCACGTTGTCCAGAATCGCGGAGTCGGAACCCTCGCGGTTGATGATGGGCATCACGCGCTCAAGATCGTGCTGCAGCACGGGGCTGTACAGGTTGGGCTCGCGGGCGCGGATCCAGTTGACGTTGCCCTTGAGGGTGTTGATCTCGCCGTTGTGGATGATAAAGCGGTTGGGGTGCGCGCGCTCCCAGCTGGGCGTGGTGTTGGTGGAGTAGCGCGAGTGGACGAGCGCCACGGCCGTCTTGACGGCGGCGTCGTTGAGATCGATGAAGAAGCGGCGCATCTGCGTGGCGACCAGCATGCCCTTGTACACGATGGTGCGAGAGCTCATGGAGCACACATAGAAGATCTTGTCGCGCAGGGCAAACTCGGCGTCGGCCTTCTTTTCGATGGTGCGGCGGCACACGTACAGGCGACGCTCGAAGGCATCGCCGGCGGGCGTGTCGTCGGGGCGGCCCAGGAAAGCCTGCAAGATGGTGGGCATGCAGGCGCGGGCCGTCTCGCCCAGGTCGTGCGGGTCGACCGGCACCTCACGCCAAAAGAGCAGCGGCACGCCGGCCTCGGCACAGCCTTCCTCAAACACGCGGCGGGCATCCTCTACGCCCTTGTCGTCCTGTGGGAAGAACAGCATGGCCACGCCATAGTCGCCCTCTGCCGGCAGAATCTGGCCGCACTTTTGAGCCTCTTTACGAAAAAAGTGATGCGGAACCTGGAACAGGATGCCAGCGCCATCGCCGGTGTTCTTCTCGAGTCCCGTGCCGCCGCGGTGCTCCAAGTTGACCAGAATGGACAGCGCGTCGTCCAGAATCTGGTGATGGCGCTCACCGTTGATATCGGCAAGCGCGCCGATGCCACATGCATCGTGGTCGAATTCGGGGCGATAAAGGCCCTGCTGCTGAGCGGAATCTGCCTGCATCGCGATCCTCCCCTAGATATTAGACAGTCAGTTGAATAGGCATACTAGGAGCATCGCCGGCCCGTTGTGTTTCCCACCCGTTTCGAAACAATCGCGTAACGCACACCTTACGAGTGGGCACCGCCGACCTCAAGGGCGACGACAAGGGCCCCGAGTTCGGCCCGTATGCTCACCGCTTCAAACATCTCAATCCGTAACAGGAAGACCCAATTTTGGCGCCTAGATGTTACAGATTGAGATTTTCTGCAGGACAGTTTTGGTTTGTCTCGATCTGTAACACGAAGGGCCGGTTTTGGCGGTCAGCTGTTACAGATCGAGATATTCCATAGGACCATTTCTTCCTGTCTTGACCTGTAACACCTAGGCCCAATTTCCATCCCTAGTTGTTACAGATCAAGACATTTCAGCAATCCCCTTCCACCATCCTATTCAAATACAACAATCTTGTTAGTCTTGGTTAACTTTTTAGCCTAAAACGGGTATCCTTTGCGGCGTCAAACAAACGGCACGCAGGAGCGCACCATGCTCAACCATCTCAAACAACACTTTGGCTCCCGACGCACCGGTGGTCACGGAGGCCTAGACATTGCGCGGCATATCGGCCCCGGGCTGCTCGTGACCGTCGGCTTTATCGATCCGGGCAACTGGGCCTCAAATATGGCCGCGGGCTCACAATTTGGCTACGCGCTGCTGTGGGTGGTCACGCTGTCCACGATTATGCTCATCGTGTTGCAGCACAACGCTGCACACCTGGGTATCGCAACGGGCGCCTGTCTTGCCGAAGCCACGACGCGCTACCTCCCCCGTTTCGTTGGACGCACGGTGCTCGCCAGTGCCTACCTCGCGACCATCGCCACCGCTATGGCCGAGGTCCTGGGCGGCGCGATCGCGCTCCAGATGCTCTTTGGACTGCCCGTGCGTGCCGGCTGCGTCATCGTGGCCGCGGCATCGATGGCAATGCTCATGACGAACTCCTACAAGCGTGCCGAGCGCTGGATCATCGCCTTCGTCGGCGTGGTAGGACTCTCGTTTTTGGCCGAGCTTGCGCTAGTCAAGGTCGACTGGCCGCAAGCCGCCGCAAGCTGGATCACGCCCAGCATGCCCACTGGCTCTGCCGCGATTATCGTGAGTGTCCTGGGTGCGGTCGTTATGCCCCACAACCTTTTTCTGCACTCCGAGGTCATCCAATCCATGCACTTCGAAGGCCAAGGCGAGCAGGTTATCGAAGAGCGTCTGCGCTATGAGCTCTTCGACACGCTCTTTTCGATGGGCGTGGGCTGGGCAATCAACTCGGCCATGGTCATCCTGGCCGCAACGACCTTCTTTGCGCACGGCATTGTCGTAGACGACCTCGCCGTCGCAGCGGCCACGCTCTCCCCCATCTTGGGCCCGGCGAGCTCGACCATCTTTGCGGTAGCGCTGCTGTTCGCGGGACTATCGAGCAGCGTGACAGCGGGCATGGCGGCGGGAACCATCACCGCGGGCATGTTCGACGAGGAATACGACATCCACGACCGACATTCCTCGATCGGGGTAGCGGCCTGTTTCGCCGGCGCAGTGGCGGCGTGTCTGGTCATCCCAAATCCTTTTGAAGGTCTCATCTGGAGTCAGGCACTGCTGTCGCTTCAGCTGCCGATTACGGTCTTTGTGCTCATACGGCTCACCAGCTCAGCCCGCGTTATGGGCAAATACGCCAACTCGCGCCCGCTCAACGCGCTGCTCGTAGGGATCGGCGTCATCGTGACGATTCTCGACATCGTGCTGCTAACGGGGATGTAATTGGGATGGCGTGACTGTCCAGATATAACGTCTTAATCTGTAACACGTGAGACCGTTTTAAACCGTCAGATAAATCAAAAGGGTCCCGGCCGAGAATTCGACCGGAACCCTTGGACAGAGCTATGTTCGGCTTTCGCCGTGTGTCTGCGAGCTACTCCTCGACGAGCTCAAACTGATCGGGACCGACGCCGCACACCGGGCACACATAATCCTCGGGCAGCTCGGGCGTATCGACCTCAACCTCGTAACCGCAAACGACGCACACGAACTTATACGTCTTCTTCTCCTCAGCCATGATGTTCTCCTCTCGAACGCGACTGGTGATGTACTTCATTTATCAGTATAGATTCTCAATAATATAATGCAAGTATTTTTAAAACATTTCTAGCCTTGATACGAGGACGCCTTCGGAGGCGTCTTGCCCTTCAGGACCTTATGGTAGTAATCGTAGGTGAGCGGCGTCTCGTCACTCAAGCGCTCGGCATCCTCGACCTCGCCGATAAACAGCAGATGCGTGCCAACATCCACAGTGTCGATCAAATGGCAGCTAAACAGGGCCGCCGCGTGCTCGGGCACATAGGGCATGCCCAGAGCCGTCTCGCGGGTCTCGTATTTGGCAAACTTGTCATAATCGCTGCTGGTGCGGAACCCAAAGTTACCGATGTAGAGCATATCGGCGGTCTGATCGATCACGGTCAGCGCGAACGCTTTGGCCGAAGCGATGACGCCCGAGGTGACGTTGTCCTTGTTCACTGCAACCGAAATGCGCGGCGGCATGGACGTCACCTGCACTGCTGTGTTGATGACGCAGCCGGCACGCAGCCCGTCTGCCGCGGAGCTCACCACGTACAGGCCGCTCGGCATGGTAAAGAACGCAGTTTTGTCCATAACAATCACTCCCCTAACCCGGGTTGGAACCTCATGGATGTATGTACCCACAAAAAAGGCGGCGCCCACAACGGACACCACCTTTGAGACATATGTGTCAAAACAGTATAAGCAAGATGAGACGCCCGCAGTTGCGGTGAAATAAGGACTGAATAGCCCCTCAAACAGGCAAAACAGTCCGTATTCCACCGCAACTTATACAGAACGCCTAGCGATTGCGCTCCTTGAGGGCGCGGTCGATCTCGCGCTGGACATCGCGCTTGGCCATATCCTCGCGCTTGTCGTAAAGCTTCTTGCCGCGGCCTAGGCCCAGCAGCAGTTTTACGCGACCGTCGGTATTAAAGTAGAGCTCCAACGGAACCAGCGCATAACCACGGTTGCGAAGTTTGCCGTCAAGAAAGTCGATCTCCTTGCGGTGCAGCAGCAGACGGCGCCGACGGTCGGGATCGCGATTCCACACGCCACCATGGCTATAAGGGTGGATATGCAGGCCGACGAGCCAGCACTCACCGCCACGAATCAATGCAAAGGTATCGGTAATCTGGCAGGCGCGCTCGCGAATCGACTTGACCTCGGTGCCGCTCAGCTCAATACCGCACTCAAACGTCTCATCGATAAAGTACTCGTGATGTGCCGAGCGATTCTTGGAAATGAGCTTGCGCTCGCGCTTACTGGGCATCGCCGGCCTCCTTGGCGCCATCGGCGTTTGAGCCCGCAGCCTCGCGCTTTGCCCTGCGCTCGGCATTAAGCTCGGCATCGCTCTCGCGCACCAGCTTGATAATCGCCGCGCATGCCTCCTCGCCCACCAGGTCGCGGGCACGGACCGTCAGACGCGTAGCCTCCTGCTTGTCGCCGTCGCTTGCAGCATCGGTCGCGCACATGATCAGGCAGATGGCGATCTCGGCCGAAGGCGAGGTCGGCACGCCCTGCAGGGCGAGCTCACCCATCACATGGTCGTCACTCTCGTCCGCGACATCCGGATAGGTGGTATGGATCTTGTTGAGCAGGCGCGTCGTATGCGCATCATTGGGCGCCAGGCGCAGCGCCAGACGCGCGCAGCCCACGGCAGCCGAAATGTTCTCGGTCTCGGGCTCCAAGAAGTACTGACCCAAATTGGTGTAGGCGCGTGCGGCGCACTTACCGTCGCTCGCGCGCTCCAGCACCGAGAACGAGAGCGATGCCCACTCCTGCTTGTCCTCGAGCGCGCGGAACAGCTCGGCCAAGTCCAAGCGATAGTTGCAGTTCATGGGATCCCAACGCACGGCCTGCATCAGGGCATTCCGAGCACTCACATAATCCTGCTGGCGAATGTAGGCAAACGCCATGTCGGAGTACAGGCGGTCAAAGGGAACCTCGACCTGCACCAGCTCGCGCGGATCCTTCTCCACGCGGCGATAGGCCAGGCGCTCAAACTTGCTGTCGAAGCTAAAGTACTGGCGCTTCTCCTCCGTCTTGCACTCAGCGTCGATATACTCCTCGGCGAGCTCCACCAGACGCTCAAGCAGCGGCGTCGCCGTAGCCAGGTCGCCCTGCGCCAGATAGTTCTCGGCATACGTGATGTCTTCCAAGCTGATAGGCAGGTCCATGACAACTCCTCGGTCCGGGCGGCAGACTCAACGCGCGCCTTAAATATCGGTCAATACACAAAACCCGGGTCTCTTACGAGGCCCGGGCGTTCAATTTTGGTAGCCCGTACCAGATTCGAACTGGTGATCTCCGCCTTGAGAGGGCGGCGTCCTAAACCGCTAGACGAACGGGCCATATGTAGCAAATGCAATGGCTGGGATGGAGGGAGTCGAACCCCCATTGACGGAACCAGAATCCGCTGTCCTGCCATTAGACGACATCCCAATGACTGCATCGCTGCGCTCGGCTGTGCCTTTGCGCAAGAAAGAAATATACGGGAAGTCCGGCCGTGACGCAAGCCCCAATTTTGACTTTTTTGAAATTCAGTCAAATACGGCCGACACGTGAAGGACCTGTGAAGTCGACCGCTGCACACGAAGGGCAAAACGCCGCGAGCGGTAGCCGTCAACCGTTGGCAGATTCTACCGCGAAAACGATAGCACCAGGCAACACAATCGAAGTATCAATGATCACGTAGATATCGAGGCGCCATGGACGAAGAGCTTGATTACCTATGGGAGACCCTGGGCCTCGAGATCACTGCTGACCTTTGGCCCGAACGGGACAAAATCCATCCCACCCTGCGCCCCGCCATCACGGTGATGCAGGCAAAATACCGCCGTGCATCCTTTTTGATCATGCGGATGTCATGGCACGCGGGACTCCCCGACCTTAAGCGAATCCAGGCAAGCCTCGTCGAGCTGTCCGGTATGCCGACTGTCATATCCGAGGCGCACCTGGAGCAGCGCCAACGCGAGCGACTGCAACAGCAGCGGATTCCCTTTATCTGCCCCGGTGTTCAGGCATATCTGCCCTTTATGGACGAGGAGTACTGGAGCGGCAAGCCCAACAAGCACGTAAAGGTCTACGGTCCGCACGAATGGGCACAGCTCAAGGATTGAGCCGAGCGAGCCCTCCGATGGAAAACACGTCCCACCCCGAGCGCTCAAAACGGGTCGCACTTTCCGCAGCCGCTACAGCAGCGCCTCGGTCCAAGCTGCTTCCCTAAAGCCGGGAATCGCAAAGTCGTCGCCCACCAACAGCGGACGCTTGACCAGCATGCCGTCGGTCGCCAGCAGCTCGTAGCACTCCCGATCCGTCATGCCCGCATCTAGACGCGCCTTCAGGCCCAGCTCTCGATATTTCATGCCCGACGAATTAAAGAAGCGCCGCACCGGCAGTCCCGAACGAGCAATCCAGGTCGCAAGCTCATCAGCCGTGGGATTGTCCAAAACGATATCGCGGTCGATATACTCTACCCCGTGTTCGTCCAGCCATGCCTTGGCCTTCTTACAGGTCGAGCACTTGGGATATTCAACAAACAGTACGGTCATGGGAATCCTCCGAATATAGATCGGCCAACGCGGGCACACGCCACACGAGGCGCCTTCGTATGATGGGCCAATTGTAGCCCACGGGTCACACGCTAAACGAACCGTACCCCGAATCCGCGTTTGATGAACGGCAGCAGCTCCATTGCCTCGGGCGTGATATGGCCCGCAACGTTCATGCGCTCGTCACCGGGAAGATCGACCCGCGCAATCTCAAGCTCGCCTTCGTAGCGCCCATATCCGCTATTGCTCACAGCGATCGACCCCGCCTTTCGCGGCAGGCCGGCTCCGGCATCCGTCGGCACGGAATCCGGCTTATGCGTCGTACGTGACTCCTGAGACCTAAAGATGAGGACACTCGAGTCGGGCCGGTCGTGATGAATCTGCCCGCGCACATAGGCATAACCGGGCTCAAGCTCGCATTGCAGGTCCACGTATCCGGCGGAAACTTGAGCAAACTGCGCCCAGCCCGCATCGGAAAGATCGGGGTCGCCGACCAACACAATGTCGCAATCGGCGCCATGTGCAAGCTCAAGCATATTGAGGGCAACCTTTGACGCGCGACCGCGCTGCGTCTCGACCGTCGGCAGTCCCTCGAATACCGGCCCGCGAACGTTGGCATCGCCCGGCACAAAAGCCATGATTTCGAATCCAAGCGCCGCAAGACGAAGATTCACCCGAGCAATGTCCTCCAGAGCTAAACCGGTATAAGGCTTGGGGTAAAAATTGTGGCAGGCGGCAAAACGAGTCACATCGGCACCGGCCTCACGCCACGATGCGATTTCATCAGAACTCACCGTCGATGCATTGACCACAATGCGAAATACACCGGACAGCTCCGCGACCCGCCGGGCGCTAAAGCCATAGTCCAAACGAAGGTATTCCAACCCCAGATCGCGCAGGTCCTCGATGCGCTCAAGCCCGAGCAAATCGCACGTGCGCGGCCCCACATCGGCAATGAGCGCAATGCCGCGGGCGGAAAGCAGCGACAGCACATGACGGACCTTATCGGTATACGCCGCTCCCCCATCCTCGGGAATATGCAGCGAGGTGAACGCATAGCGCGCACCCGCCGCGGCACCGTGTTCAATCGTCCGCTCAATATCCTGCAGAGGGTTGGAAAGATAAATCGAAATACCCGTTTTCACGCTTCAACACTCCTTTAAAAAAGGCCGGCGGAGCAGTTAGCCCCGCCGGCACAACCATAGCATCAAGAAATCTGCCGCGCGCCGCGAGCCCTGAGCAACACGGCTCGCGATATCAAACTACTCGCCAAAGAACTCGTTGATCTTCTGCTCGTCGACGCCAAAGAACCACGTCAGGACAAAGCCGGCGGCATAGGCAAGCAGCATAGCGGCAACGTAGCCGAGCTGCTGACCAGGAACGACGATCAGCAGGCCAAACAGACCGGAAACGCCCTGAGAAACCGTGCCGATGTGAAGCAGCGCCGCGAGCGCGCCGCCAAATCCGGCACCCAGGCAGGCCGTTACAAACGGACGAACGAGCGGCAGCGTAACAGCATACATCAGAGGCTCGCCCACACCGAGGATTCCAACGGGAATGGACTCTGCGACGTACTTCTTGAGCTTGGCGTTCTTGGTCTTAAAGTACAGCGCCAAACCGGCACCGACCTGGCCGCCGCCAGCCATCATAAGGATGGGGAGCAGGTAATTGATGCCCTTGGTAGCGCCGTCGGGATCGTTGAGCATAGCGTGGATCGGCGTGAGCGCCTGATGCAGGCCGACGGAAACCAGCGGCAAGAAGCCTGCCGACAGGATATAGCCGCCCAGGACGCCCAGCTTCTCGAAGATAAAGGTCAAAACGCTAAAGATGGCAGTCGTCAGCCATGCGCCAACCGGCTGGATGACGAGCATCAGAGCAAAGGCGCCGATGATGAGCACCAGCAGCGGGGACAAGAATGTATCGAGTGCGTTGGGCATAACCTTGCGAATCTGACGCTCCATCCAGGCAAAAAATGCGCCAGCGATAAGAGCCGCGATCATGCCGCCCGCTGCGGGGTTGTACTGCGCATTGGTGAGCGGCAGCAGAATGGCAGTGGCAGGATCGGCCGCGCCAGGCGCAAGCAGGGGCATGGCACTGTTAGCGATACACATCATGCCGGCGATGCCGCCCAGCGCAGCGGAGCCGCCAAACTCACGTGCCGCGTTATAGCCCACCAAGATGGGCAGATAGGCAAACAGGGCCCAGCCCATGGAACGAATGCCCTGGTACCACCACTCGCCTGCAAGCGCGCCTGCCGTCGAGACGTTAATGACGTTGCAGATACCGTTGATGAGGCCAGCCGCAATGATGCCGGGAAGCAGGGCAACGAAGACATTGGAAATCTTCTTGAGGAAGGCCTGAACCGGCTTGGACTCGTACTTTGCCTTCTGCGCGGCCTTGTTTGTGGCCGCAGCGTCAACCACGCTCTCGTCGGCAACGCCTTTCGCAAGGCCGGTGAGCTTGGAGAACTCCTCGAGCACCTTATTCACCTTGCCCGGACCCAGCACGATCTGCATCGTGTCGTCCTCGACCAGGCCCATCACGCCGTCGAGTGCCTTAATGCCCTCCGCGTCGACGCTGCCCGTGTCTTTGACGGTCACGCGCAGGCGCGTCATGCACGCCGCGTTTGCCAGCACGTTGTCTTTACCGCCCAAAAGGTCCAGCAGCTTTTGAGCCAGCTCTTTGTTCGTCATAACTCCTCCTTGTATTGGGTATCTCGTCTGGATGTCATATCAGCTCACGCCGCGCACCTATTGGGCATCGGCATCGCTCTTCTCATGGCCACTCACCGCAGCACGGACATGGCCTCGCGCTCGCTCAAGAGCTACCGCAGCCTGCTCGGCATCGCAGTCCAGCAGTACCGAGACAATAGCGGTTTTTACGTGGCCGCCGGCATCTGCAAGCGCCTGAATAGCGCACTCGCGCGTGCAGCCGGTCGCCTCCATCACGATGTTCTGGCCGCGCACCACCAACTTCTCGTTCGTCTGCTGCACATCGACCATCAGGTTTTGGTATACCTTGCCGATCTTGACCATGGCACCGGTCGAAATCATGTTGAGAATGAGCTTTTGAACCGTTCCCGCCTTGAGCCTCGTTGAGCCGGTCAGTACCTCGGGACCGGGCACGGGTTCAATGGCAAGATCTGCGCTCTTCCCGATCTTCGACCCTTGGTTGCAGGCAATTGCAATGGTCTTGCACCCAGTTGCCTTGGCGTACACAAGGCCGCCCACCACATAGGGAGTACGACCGCTTGCCGCCAGGCCAACGACAAGATCCTTGTCCGAGAGTCCACGCCCCCGCAGGTCGCTCGCGCCAAGCTCCTCGCTGTCTTCGGCACCTTCGACAGCCTTGATAAACGCCGTCTCGCCTCCGGCAATGAGCCCGACAATCAGATCGGGTGACACGCCAAACGTGGGCGGACACTCCGAAGCGTCGAGTACACCCAGACGACCGCTGGTGCCTGCACCCATGTAAAAGACGCGCCCGCCGCGCTCGAGTGCCTCAGCAGCCCAGTCGATTGCTGTGGCAACCTGGGGCAACACCTTCGTGACCGACTGGACGGCACGAAGATCCTCATCATTCATCGTCGTGACGATTTGCAGCGATGTCATCGTATCGAGGTCCATTGAACTTTGATTACGCTGTTCGGTCGTGAATTTTGTTAAATCGAGCATTTCATTCACCTCATCTTTCCTGTTTCTCGATGTAGTTTTGCTTAATGACATGCGTCGCCCGTTCGTAGTCGCTGGCAACGTAAGCAGCGTACAGGGCATCGACAACCATAAGCTGGGCCATACGCGAAGCCATGGCACCGCTGCGGACCAAGGGTTCACTCGCAGCGACGCCGAGCACGGCATCGGCCACGGTGGCAAGCTTGGATGATCCATCTACTTTGGTAACGGCCACAACGGGACAGTTGTGACGTTGAGCCTCGGCGGTGCAGTCCAGCACCTCTTGCGTCAAGCCCGAGTAGCTAAAGGCGATTGCCATATCGCCCTCATGCATGTTCTTGGCACACAAGAGCTGATCATGCCAGTCGTCGTACAGATGGCACTCCTTGTCGACACGCATGAGCTTTTGCGCCAGATCGTGCGCGACCAAACGAGAGGCACCGATACCGAACAGATTGACCGCGCGTGCCCGCTTAAGATAGGCCGCACATCGCTCCAAGACGGTGTAATCGAGCGTTCGCGCCGTCGCTTCGATCGTGCGCACGTTGCTTTTCATCACCTTCCCCACGATACGTTCGACGCTGTCATCCATGGAGATGTCCTCGAGGGCTACGTCTTTCTTGTCACCTAAGAGCGCCAGCTCGGCAATCAGTTCGCGCTGGAACTCCTTGTAGCCCGCAAAACCAAAACGCTTGCAAAAGCGCAAAATGCTCGAAGGCGAGGAGAACGTGGCATCGGCAAGACCGCGGACGGACAGCCCGACCACCTCGTGCGGATGAGCGCTTACATATGCGATGACATTGCGTTCCGCCGGGCTCGCGCTGAGCTCACGCTCGCGAAGCCGCAAAAGCAATCCGTTTGCCATCTCAAACACCTCCGTTGAGAAGAATTAAAGACCAACGAACGATTCGTACCGGATATAAACAGCTTTTACGGTACATTGTGCCGCATCGTGACGCACAAAGGGCGAGCGTTCTACCGCTCGCCCCTCAAATCCGACCGCTCGGAAATACGCGCGACACAAAATAATTCAACAAGGTCGCATTATCAAAAACGGGCTTGTTACCGGCTAGCGCCTCGCATGGGCGCCGATCGGCCGAGTCGCATGGCGCACCAACACCGCTGCCAGCAATACCAACAGCATCGCGGTGACATAGCCCGCAGCATCGAATCCTAAATCGATAACGTCGAAATGCCTGCCGGGAACAAAGATCTTATGTACCTGATCGCCAACGGAGCAGACGGCGCAAAAGAGCAACACGGGCACGCAACGGGAGCAAACGCTCCACGGACGCCTGGAAAAGCAAACCACGGCCACCGAGGCGAACAATCCGACGAAGAAAAACTCTACGGTATGGGCAACGCGACGGACGTTCGTGCCCACCCACATGCGAATGGAAGCAAGTCGGCCAGACCGGACATTCGAGGCAGCCGAATCGATGCCCCCGGTCATCCCGTTCTCGGTCTGAGCTTCACCCGTGGCATCGGCAGCCTGAACGCCCGTAGCCTGACCCTCCACCACGCGCGCGGTGGACTCGCTCAGCAACGACGTCTCCACCGCATTTTGCTCCGTCAGCACCCAGATGCCCGCCAGCGTTGCAGCGAACAGAATGATCGCGGTCCATCCGATTATTTGTTTTACGCGCGCCAAGGGCCTACCTCCTTTTTTGAATATCAGCGAGTGTAGCCCCAAATGACATCGTCACCGTATCAAAATTTGAATCGCAACAGGAAGCGACAAAGCGACGCAAACCCCTACCCCGCCTCGCGCATCCAGCGATCGAACGTCCCCACGCACACGCCCAGGCACTTTGCTGCCTGGCTGCGGGTAATATCGCCCGCCTCATAGCTATCGCGCACCAGCTCAAACTGAGGAGGGCACGGCTTGCGAGGTCGACCGAAACGGACCCCTCGCGCCCGCGCCGCTGCAATTCCCTCCGCTTGGCGCCGATGGATATTCTCGCGCTCCACCTGCGCCACGTAGCTCAGCAGTTGCAGCACAATATCGGCAATCAGGGTATTAGTCACATCCGGCGTGCCGCTTGCCCTGGCGCGCGTGTCAAGCAATGGCATGTCCAACACCACAATGGCAACCCCGAGCTCCTTGGTAATGCGACGCCATTCCTCAAGAATCTCGGAGTAATTACGACCAAGTCGGTCGATAGAAAGCACCACCAGCACGTCCCCGTCTCCCAGGACGTGCAGCAGCTCGCGATAGCGCGGTCGATCGAAGTCCTTGCCGCTCGCATGGTCGGCATAAATATTCGCCGAGCCCACGCCATAGGCGCCCAGCGCATCCAGCTGCCGATTAAGATTCTGATCGCGCGAACTCACCCGCGCATAACCATACACCGTCGCCATCTCATCCCCGCTTTCTTGTAAACCTGCCAAAAAGGGACAGGTTTATTTTGGTAGGTTTTACCTCTCGAATAGCAGGTAAGCGGGCGGCCGAGCAGACGGCAAGGTAGCCATGATCCAAATGCGGAGGGCGGCCCCGAAAGACCGCCCTCCGCTCTCCCGCCATGAGTCGAGATTTGGCTAATGGATAAGCTTAAAGTCCAAGTGCCCACGCGTGGTATTGACGCGCGAGACCTCGATAATCACGCGCTGGCCCAGTTCATAGCGAGTCCCCGTGTCGGCGCCCGTCAGCGTAAGCGCATCCTCGTCGAACTCGAACCACTCGTTGCCCAGGCTCTTGATCGAAACCAAGCCTTCGACCTGCGTCAGGTCCAAGCGCACAAAGAGGCCCATGCTGCTAACCCACGAGACGGTTCCGGCATAGCGCTCGCCCAGACGGTCCTCATAGTACTGGGCAATCTTGATCTTTTGCGTCGCATGGCTAGCGGCATCTGCCGCGCGCTCGGCATCGCTGCATGCGCGGCAGATCTGCGGCAGAATGCGCGGCAGCGACTCGCGCCCCTTGCCGATCAGCCGCGGCGTACGGACCAGGGCGTCCTTGCCGCCGAGCTGCTCATAGGCCAACTGCAGTTTGAGCACGCGGTGCACCACCAGATCGGGGTAGCGACGGATGGGACTCGTAAAGTGACAGTAGCACGGCGCGGCGAGCGCAAAGTGGCCCTCGTTGCGCGGCTTGTACAGTGCGCGCTGCATGCTGCGCAGAAGCAGCGTGTTGACGAGCGGTGCGTTGGCCGTACCGGCGGCAGCATCAACTGCAGCCTGTAGCTCATCGGGACTCCCCAGGGCGATACCGGCAGCACGGCGATCGTCGATGATGCCCAGCTGCGCCAGCGCAACGGCGGCACCGTGCAGGCTATCGGGGCTCGGATCCTCATGCACGCGATAGCAGGCCTCGATATCACGGTCTGCCAGCCACTCTGCAACGCACTCGTTGGCGAGTAGCATGGCTTCCTCGATAAGCGACGTGGCACACGAACGCTCGCGCGCCACAATCTGCACGGGTACTCCGTCCTCATCCAATAGAGCGCGAATCTCGGCCGTGTCAAAATCGACTGAGCCGCGGGCACGACGAATACGACGGCGAAGTTCGGCGAGTTCGTTGGCGGCGACAAGGAAATCGCCGAGGTCGACGTTATAGCCGCGAGCAGTTTCCTCGCACGCAAGACCGCGCTCAAGCGCCTCCTCGCGCGAGGCCTCAGCAGCCGCAACATCCTCAGCGGCGCCTTCCAGCACCCCATACTCCACCGCGCCGGCACGCACCAGCAGCGCCTCGGCACCGTCATAGTCCATACGCACACGCGAGCGAATCACGCTGGGGTACGGATCGTAATGCCGCACGCGACCCTGCGCATCGAGTTCAATGTCAACGGTAAACGCAAGACGGTCCTCGTCAGGGCGAAGCGAACACAGGTCACAGGACAGGCGTTCGGGCAGCATGGGAAGCACGCGATCGGCCAGATACACCGATGTCGTACGATGGCGAGCCTCAAGATCGATATGCCCGTCCCAAGCCACATAGTGAGAAACGTCAGCGATATGCACACCCAGCTTGTAGCCACCCTCGGGCGTGCGCTCAAGCGAAATGGCATCGTCAAAGTCGCGCGCGTCGACCGGGTCGATCGTGATGACAAAGCGGTCGCGCAGATCGCGGCGGAGCGGGTCCTTAAGCGCCGCGGACACATCGAGCGAAAGTCCCTCGGCCTCGTCCAGCGCGGCCTCGGGATAGCTATCGGTATAGCCGTAACGCGCCATCACGTATTGAACGCCCAAATCGGGCGCGTCATCTCCGCCAATGCGGCGTTCGATCGTCACGGTGCCCGATTTCAGGCGCGTCGGGTAGGTCAAAATGCGCGCGACAACGGCATCACCCGGGTGGACGCCCAGACGATCCGCCGAGGTATCCTCGGGCAGAATGAAGAAGTCGGCCTTCAGGCGCGAATCGAGCGGCTCGATCACACCGAGCGGACCAGCGGTCTGGTACGTACCCACCACGCTTATGGCTGCGCGCTCAACCACGCCTTCGATCACGGCGCGCCGCTCACCGTGCGGGCTGTTCTTAATGCTCACGGCAACGGTATCGCCATCCATGATCTCGCGCTTACCGCGGCCCATAACCTTGTAGTCGCCGCTCTCGGTTATGACATAGGCGCCATGCTCATGGAGCTGCACGCGCCCGGTCAGGCTCGGACGGCGTTCGCTGCGCACCGGCCCACGCTTATTGCGAGCACCGCGCTTATGCTTGTTATTGCGCCCCATGGCGCCTCCTTGCTATCGATGACGAACTCCAAAGAGTCTACCCAAATGATTCGCTTTCCTGCCGTCCCCTAGAGATCAAAAAACGGGCCGCCCCATAAGAGACGACCCGTTGGAAGGGATGAATTCCAGGCATGCCTACACGCGCAGGTAGCGGCGCATGGCTATGGCAGAACCAAAGAGACCGATAATCACACCGACCAGAATCAGCGCAGCATAGGTCACCAGGTAGTACTGCATCGGCAGGGCAAACGACATCCAGCCGATGCTCTCCTGCAAACGCGGAATCATCAGATTGCGCAGCAGCTCCAGAACGCCGATGGAAAGCAGCGAGCCCAAAATGGCCTGCAGTACGCCCTCGGTGATAAACGGGCCGCGAATGAAGCCGTTGCTGGCGCCGACCAGACGCATAATCGCAATCTCACGACGACGCGCCGTGATGGACAGGCGAATCGTGTTGTTGATGAAGATGAATGCGATAAAGGTCAAAAGGCCAACGAGCACCACGGCGGCGATGCGGATGTAGTTGGTCACCTGGAACAGGCGGCTCACTTCCTCTTGGCCGTACAGCACGCTCGCGTTGACGTCGCCGTCATCCGCGATCTTCTGGAAGTCGGCGTTCTTCTTGAGCTTCTGGGCCGTGCTCTCGACCTTGGACGGATCGTCCATCTCAATTGCAAACGAAGCCGGCAGCGGGTTCTGGCCATCGAGCGCGCTCATGGTGGCGTCGGCGTTGCCCGACATCTTGCTCGTATACTCGGCCAGCGCGTCGTCCTTGTCCTTATAGGTCACGGACTTGACGTTATTCCACGTCTTAAGCTCGGCCTCAAAAGCCTGAACATCGGCCTGATCGGCGTCATCGCTAATGAACGCGTTGATGACAACCTGATTCTCGACGGTGCCGATCACGGAGTTCAGCATCGCGGAGCCCATGATGAACAGGCCGATGATAAACAGCGAAAGGAAGATCGTGATGACGGCGCCGAGCGAGGTAGTCCAGTTACGGAAGAAGTGACTGATTGCCTCTTTGAAGGAGTAGCCCACGTTAGTTGGTGCCATAGTTGCCGTAACCTCCCCTCTCCTGGTCGCGGATAACGTGGCCGCCCTCGAGGGCGATCACGCGACGGTGCATGCTATCGACCATCTCGCGGTCGTGCGTGGCGACGATCACGGTGGTGCCGGTGCGGTTAATACGCTCGAGCAGCTTCATGATGCCCAGCGAGATCGCCGGGTCGAGGTTGCCCGTGGGCTCGTCACAGATCAAAAGCGGCGGGCGGTTGACCATGGCGCGGGCAACGGCAACGCGCTGCTGCTCGCCACCGGAAAGCTGGTCGGGCAGCGAGTCCATCTGATCGGCCAGACCGACCAGACGCAGCACCTCCGGCACCTGGCTGCGAATGACGCCCTTGGGCTTGCCGATGCACTGCAGGGCAAACGCCACGTTTTCGTAGGCGGTCTTTTGCGGCAGAAGCTTAAAGTCCTGGAACACGGCGCCAATCTGGCGGCGCAGGAACGGAACCTTGCGGTTCTTGATCTTCATGAGGTCCTGACCGGCAACCAAGATGCGGCCGCTCGTCGGCTTGACGTCGCGGTTGAGCGTCGACAGCAGCGTGGTCTTACCCGAGCCGGAATGACCGACCAGGAAGACGAACTCGCCCGGATAGATCTCGATGTTGATGTCGTCGAGTGCAGGCTTGTTGGGCTGTGCCGGATAGATCTTGGTGACATGCTCCATAAGGATGACGGGCTCGACACCGGCCTGCTTGGCCATCTTCTTGCGGCTGGCTTGCGGATCGATGGGCGCAAACACCGACGTAAAATCGGGGTTGTTGAGCGCGTTATCGAGGCTTGCGACCTCGGCGGCCTGATCGCTCTCGACCACCGGGGCAGCAGGCTGCGTGGGATCGGGAATAGCGGCAAAGAGACCGGACTGCGCAGGCTGAGGAACCGGCGTCGCATGGGCCATGGGGTCGGGAATGCCGGCCATGGTAGGCTGCGGCGTGGCGGCGCCAGCCTGAGGCTGCTCCACGCGAGCGGTCACGGCCTGAACGGGCTCAAAACCCGCCGTGCCGGAAAGCGCGACATCGCTGGTGGGATTGTAGGCAAAGGGATCGGATGCCGGCTGTGCCTGATCTGCCGGCTGAGCGGGGGCCTGAGCAACAGGCTGGCCCTCTGAATCCGGAGTGGCGAAACGACTGCCCTGGACGCCCGTCTGCGTCTTGGGGGCATCATCGCCCGCACCGGAGGTACGGAAGTGGTTACCCACTGGTGCTCCTTATCGTCGTGCGTTTAAACTACATGAGCGCTTTACATTTTAGCAGCATTAGCTTTACTGCACATAAGAAGCATGGCGTGCTTAGGGATCCCGCCGGCCGGGCACAGGGTTACTCTCCAAATCGTCCTCGGACATGTCGGAGCCCCCGCTGCGCGCTTCGCGCGGCAGGGGCTCCTCCGTCCTGCGGAAAGATTTGGAGAGTAACCCTGTGTCCGGCCTGCGGCAACTAAGGGGTCGCTGCGTTTATCTTGGGGTGCTGCATATACAAAGTTGGAAGGGTCTGAATTGCACTTTGCTGTACTGAGCTCTCTTCCCGGAGAAAGCCTCGCTTGGTTCGGCTCTGATTTAGCTGAATTATAAAACAGGGCCGCCCTCTTTGAGGACGCCCCTGTCAGCATTTGAATGCGATTGGCTTGTTGCCGATTGAGCGATGGCTGCTCTAGGCCAAGAACTCCTTGGTGGTCGCCACGATGTTGGCGGCGTCCAGGCCGTACTTGTGCAGGAGCTCGGCACCCGGGCCGGACTCGCCGAAGGTGTCGTTGACGCCAATCTTCTTGAGCGGCGTCGGGCACTGCTCACACAGGACGTCGGCAACGGCGCTGCCCAGGCCACCGATCACAGAGTGCTCCTCGACGGTCACGACGTGGCCGGTCTTGGTGGCGCTCTTGACGATCAGGTCGGCATCGATGGGCTTGATGGTGTGCATGTTGATGACCTCGGCGTCGATGCCCTCGGCAGCGAGCTGCTCGGCGGCCTCGAGAGCCTCGCCGACCATCAGGCCGCAGGCGATGATGGTCACATCGGCGCCCTCGCGCATGACAATGCCCTTACCCAACTCGAACTTGTAGGTCTCGGGGTCGTTGATAACCGGCGAGGCCAAACGGGCGAAGCGCATGTACACCGGACCGTCGCACTCGTAGGCGGCGCGCGTCACGGCGCGGGCCTCCACGTCGTCGGCGGGAACAATTACGGTCATGCCGGGGATGACGCGCATGAGGGCGATATCCTCGCAGCACTGGTGCGTGG
Organism: Collinsella sp.; assembly: GCA_019414515.1. GTDB lineage: Bacteria > Actinomycetota > Coriobacteriia > Coriobacteriales > Coriobacteriaceae > Collinsella. The sequence goes on along the minus strand of DXLX01000002.1, from coordinate 8,209 downwards.
CGCCGTCCTCGCCCACCGAGATGCCGGCGTGCGTGGCACCGATCTTAACGTTGAGGTGCGGGTAGCCGATGGAGTTGCGGACCTGCTCAAAGGCGCGACCGGCAGCGAACATGGCAAAGGTACTCGCGAAGGCAACACGACCAGTGGTCGCGATACCGGCGGCGACGCCCATCAGGTTGCTCTCGGCAATGCCCACATCGAAGAAGCGGTCGGGGCAAGCGGCCTTAAACTTACCGGTCTGCGTGGCGGCGGCCAGGTCGGCGTCGAGGACCACAAAGTCATCGTGCTCGTTGGCGAGCTCGACGAGGGCCTCGCCGTAGCTTACACGCGTGGCGATTTTCTTGACGTCTGCCATCCTAGAGCTCCTCTCCGGCGGCCGTGAGCTCTGCCATGGCCTGCTCAAACTGTTCATCGTTGGGGGCCTTGCCGTGCCAGCCAACCTGGTTCTCCATAAAGGACACGCCCTTGCCCTTTGTGGTCTCGGCGATAATGGCGGTCGGCTGCCCCTTGGTGGCGCGAGCCTCGGCAAAGGCGGCGCGGATCTGGTCGAAGTCGTTGCCGTCGGCGAGCTCAACCACGTGGAACTTGAACGCGCGGAACTTGTCGGCGAGCGGCATGGGGTCGTTGACCTCCTCGACGGGACCGTCAATCTGAAGGCCGTTGTGGTCGACGATCACGCAGAGGTTATCGAGCTGCTGGTTGCCGGCAAACATGGCGGCCTCCCAGACCTGGCCCTCCTCGCTCTCGCCATCACCCAGCAGGGCGTACGTGCGATAAGTATCGCCCCAGTGCTTGGCGGCAACGGCCATGCCCACGGCGGCGGAAATGCCCTGGCCGAGCGAGCCGGTGGACATGTCGACGCCCGGGGTGTCGTTCATGTTGGGGTGACCCTGCAGGTGGCTGCCGATGTGGCGCAGCGTCTCAAGATCCTCCTTGGGGAAGAACCCGCGCTCGGCGAGCACGGCGTACAGGCCCGGAGCGCAATGGCCCTTGGAGAGCACAAAACGGTCGCGATCGGCCTTGCGGGGATCGGACGGGTCGACGTTCATTTCCTCAAAGTACAGATAGGTCATGATGTCGGCAGCACCGAGCGAACCGCCCGGATGGCCGGACTTGGCAGCGTGCACGCCGGTGACGATGCCCTTCCTTACCTCGTTGGCAACCTTTTTGAGCTCTTCGTCGCTCATTGTGCCTTCCTTTCATCCTCTTTAGACAAGATGCGCACGGCACCGAAGGTAATCCCAACACAGCCGCAATGCACGTACGTCATTCATTATGCTGGAAACTGATGGCTTTACCAGAGTTTTTATCATTATTTGAACAATTTAGCAGGCAGAACCGCTGATGAAACGGTTTATCAATGTGAACGTCTTTTGGATGGAACGCGGTCGCCCCTACGCGCTAATGTCCTTGAATCCCTCGCCGAAGGCTTCCGTAACGTCAGCGACCGTCACAATGGCGTGAGGATCGCGCTCGCGCACGATCGTCTTAAGGGTATTGAGCTCTCGACGGCTCACGATGACCATGATCACCGGCTTCTCGGCACCCGAATACATGCCAGTCGCCTTAAACTTGGTACAACCACGACCCAGGCCATACATAATATCGGCAGCGATATCAGGGAACTTGTCCGAGATGATGAGTACCATACGACGCTTGTTGCCGCCATCGACCACGGCATCGATCACGTAGCCGCTAATGACCATCGAAAGGCCTGCATATAGTGCATTTTCGATTGAAAAGACCGGAGCCGACAGCGCACATACGGCAACATCGATCGCCATGACGGTCGAGCCCACGGGCAGCGAGGTATTACGCGAGATGATTTGGCCAATCGTGTCCGAGCCGCCGGTGTTGGCGCCGGCGCGCAGCACCATGCCATAACCGATGCCCGTGATGATGCCGCCCCACATAGCGGGCAGCATCAGATCGGCATGTGCCAGCGGCGCCACAAACGGAGCGAACAGGTCGGTGAAAAAGCCCAGCAGCACAAAGCCTGTCGCCGTCTGCACCACGTAGAACATGCCGCCCTCGCGCATAACGACCAGCAGCAGCAAGGCGTTCATCACGATCGTCTGAATACCAACGGGAAGCGATAGACCGCGCGATGCGCCGACCGCCTGGATAATGGTGGCAAGGCCCGTAACGCCACCGGCAGCAAGGCCGTTAGGAATCAAAAACAGGTCGGTCGCAATAGCGGCCAGAGCGCACCCCAACATAATCTGGGGCAGGTCGTGAAAGAAGTTCATCGAAAGAATGCGCTTAATGTCCAGACGATATGCCATGCTGCCTCCCTCAAAAAAGCGCACCCCATCGGATGCGCTTTGAACTTCTTCTTGTATTCGATTCTACCGATTCGCCGGACAAAAACCACCCCTGCGCAGGGTTTATTCCGAATACAAACCCGTCCAACCGTTGGGCTTAGCATCGGCTTGAAGCCGCCCGATGTTTTAGATCTCCGAGCCTTCTACATCGGCGTTGCCGGTAGCCCAACGGTGATAGCCAATCACAAACGGATCCAAATCGCCGTCGTCAAGAACTGCCTCGACGTTGCTGGTCTCCACGCCCGTGCGCAGGTCCTTAACCATCTGGTACGGGTAGAGCACGTAGCTGCGGATCTGGTTGCCAAAACCAATTGTGGTCTTGGGTCCGCGAATCTCATCCAGGGCCTCGGCACGCTTCTCGAGCTCAATCTCGTACAGGCGCGCCTTGAGGATCTGCATGCACGCGGCCTTGTTTTGAATCTGGCTGCGCTCGTTTTGACACGTGACCACGATACCGCTGGGGAAATGCGTCACGCGCACGGCGGAGTCGGTGGTGTTGACACCCTGGCCGCCCGGGCCGCTTGCATGGTACACGTCGACGCGAATGTCATCGGGACTAATCTCGATATCGATATCGTCGGGCAGTACCGGAATGACCTCGACGCCGGCAAACGTAGTCTGGCGGCGCTTCTTGTCGTCGGTGGGGCTAATGCGCACCAGGCGGTGAACACCGGCCTCGGCACGAAGCATGCCAAAGGCATCCTTGCCTTCGACGGTAAAGGTCGCGCGATCGATGCCGATAACCTCGGCCGCGGGGCAATCGTTGATGGTGACCTTCCAACCGCGGCGCTGGCAGTACTTCATGTACATCTTAAAGAGCATGAAGGTCCAGTCCTGGGCCTCCAAACCGCCCTGCCCGGGTTTGATGGTCACAATCGCGTCGCCATGGTCGAACTCCCCGGTAAACCAGCTCGCAAGCTCAAGCTCGTCGATGGCGCGGGAAAGGCGCTCCGCCGTGGCGGCAGCCTCCTCACGCAGCGCGGCGGCATCGGGGTCAGCGCCCATTTCCTCGGCAAGCTCCAGCGCGGCGCGAGCATCGGAAAGCTCACCGCGCGCCGTATCCACGGCGGCGATGTCCTCCTTGGCGCGTGCAATCTCCTCCATCGTGGCGCGAGCGGCATCGGCATCGTCCCAAAAGCCCGGGGCGACGCTTTTGGCCTCGAGCTCCGCCACGCGGGTGCGCTTCTCGTCCAAATGGAGATACGACTCGACCTCGCCGAGTCGGTCCGCAAACGCGTCCAACTCGGCGGGAGTTACCTCTAGAGTCTCGGCCATTAACGATTCCTGCCGTGGCAGTACTTGAACTTCTTACCGCTACCGCAAGGGCACAGGTCGTTGCGGCCCACGTTGACATAGGGGTCATCGCTCTCGGACTTGCGGTAGGTCGTCACCTTGCCACCGTTGTTGACGGCAGCCGGTCCGCCTTGGACAGCCGTGCGGGCCTGCACCTGCGCCTGCTTGCGCAGCACCGAGTCGCCGTTGTCACCATCGACCTCGGCAGGACCGGAGAAGTGCGCACCCTCGAGCGCGGGCTCCTCCTTGTGCTCCACGACACGCGGGGCAGCCTTGATCTCGATGCGCAGAACCGTGCGCAGGTAATCCTCGTACATGGTGTCGACGAGTATCTGGAACGCGCCGTAGGCCTCGGTCTTGTACTCGACCAGCGGGTCGCGCTGGCCAAAGCCGCGCAGGCCGATGCCGGTCTTGAGGTAGTCCATCTCCTGCAGGTAGTTCATCCAGCGGGTATCGATGACGCGCAGCATGACCTGGGTGTTGAGCTCGCGCATCAGGTCCTCGCCCAAGCGCTCGGCTTTCATGTTGTAGCACTTCTCTACGTAAGCCAGGACATCGGCAGCTAGGGCCTCATAATCCTCGTCGGGGAACTTCGGCGTATCGATGTGGCCGGTGAGCTCCACAACCCACTTGCGCAGGCCCTCCAGGTCGCGCTCGCCATCGTGACTGTCCTTGGTGCAGAACTCCTGCACGCAGCGGTACACGGTATCGTGCATGACCTCGGTGATGTGGTCGGTCAGATCCTTGCCGTCCAGAATCTTATTGCGCTCGGCGTAGATGACCTGGCGTTGCTTGTTCATGACGTCGTCGTACTCAAGGACGCTCTTACGCATGGAGAAGTTGATGCTCTCGACCTTGTGCTGGGCGCTCTCGACAGCCTTGGAGATGATCTTGTGCTGGATGGGCATATCGTCGCCCATGTCAGCCGTGACCATCATCTTGGAGACGCGGTCCATCTTGTCGCCGCCAAACAGACGCATGAGATCGTCCTCGAGCGACAGGTAGAACTGGGTCTCGCCCGGATCGCCCTGACGGCCGGAACGGCCGCGCAGCTGGTTGTCGATACGGCGGGACTCGTGGCGCTCGGTGCCGATAACGGTCAGGCCGCCGGCGGCAAGAACGCGCTCGCGCTCGGCCTTGCAAGTCTCCTTGGCCTCGGCGTTAAACTGCTCAAGCTGCTCGGGCGTTACGTCCTCCATGGTCAGGCCCTCGTACTCCAGGCGCTCGCGCACCAGCTCGTCGGGGTTACCGCCCAGCAAGATGTCGGTACCGCGGCCGGCCATGTTGGTAGCGATGGTCACGGCGCCATAGCGACCAGCCTGGGCAACGATATGGGCCTCGCGCTCGTGGTGCTTGGCGTTGAGGACCTCGTGCGCGATGCCGCGCTTGGTAAGGGCGGCCGACAGTTTCTCGGAGCTTTCGATGGAGACGGTGCCCACCAGGACCGGCTGGCCCTTGGCGTGACGTCGCTCGACGTCGTCGGCAACGGCGTTGTATTTGGCCTGGATGGTGCGGTACACCAGGTCCTCGTGGTCAACACGCTGCACGGGCTTGTTGGAGGGGATGACCTCGACGGGCAGCTTGTAGATCTCGCGGAACTCGGCATCCTCGGTGAGTGCCGTACCGGTCATGCCGGAGAGCTTGTCATACAGACGGAAGTAGTTCTGCAAGGTGATGGTGGCCAGCGTCTGGTTCTCCTCGCGCACGAGCACGCCCTCTTTGGCCTCGATGGCCTGATGCAGGCCCTCGGAGTAGCGGCGGCCTTCCATAATGCGGCCGGTGAACTCGTCGACGATCTTGACCTCGCCGTTGGTGACCACGTACTGCTTGTCGCGGTGGAACATGTACTGGGCCTTCAGCGCCTGCTGCAGGTGGTTGACCAGCTGACCGGAGAGATCGGCATAGATGTCATCGATACCCAAGCGGCGCTCAATCTTCTTAAGGCCGCGCTCGGTGGCGGCGATAGTGTGCTTGGCCTCGTCCATGACGTAGTCGCCCGTGGGCTCAACGTCCTCGGTGGCGGTGAGCATGTCGTGCGACACGTCCTCGCCGCGCTCAAGGCCGCGCACGGCACGCGCGAAGTCCTTGTAGGTGCTGGCGGACTTGGTGCCGGCGCCCGAGATGATGAGCGGGGTACGTGCCTCGTCGATCAGGATGGAGTCGACCTCGTCGACGATGGCGTAGCTGTGGCCGCGCTGTACGCGCTGCTCGGGGCGGGTGACCATGTTGTCGCGCAGGTAGTCGAAACCGAACTCGGAGTTGGTGCCGTAGGTGACGTCTGCCTGGTAGGCCGGACGCTTGAGCTCGAGCGGCATGTTGTTCTGGAGCAGACCGACGGTCATGCCCAGGTACTTGTAGATGCGGCCCATCCACTCGGAGTCGCGCTTGGCAAGGTAATCATTGACAGTAACGACGTGCACGCCCTTGCCGGCAATAGCGTTGAGGTAGCCGGCCAGCGTGGAGACGAGCGTCTTGCCTTCGCCGGTCTTCATCTCGGCGATATGCCCCTCGTGCAGCGCCATGGCGCCGATGAGCTGTACGTCAAAGTGACGCATGCCCGTGATGCGCTTGGAAGCCTCGCGCACGGTGGCAAAAGCCTCGGGGAGCATGTCGTCGAGCGACTCGCCGTTGGCGTAACGCTCGCGGAACTTATCGGTCTGGCCGCGGAGTTCCTCCTCGGTCATCTTCTCAAACTGGGGCTCAAGACCGTTGATCTGGTCGACGATCTTGTAGTAGCGCTTAAGGTCCTTATCGGATCCAAAGGACAGCAGCTTTGACATGAATCCCATGTGGTTTTCCTTTTTGGCCATCGCCCACGCCGTGCAGCTGCGGGCGAGTTAAACACAGATGATTGTACTTTAGCCAAACAAGGCGCGGCCTATACGGTCGACCTCGACCGCCACGTAATAACTATGACCAACCTGCCACAATGGGACAGGTTTATTTTGGCAAGTTTTATCTGAGCAAACGCCGTCTCTCTGCCATTTGGTGCCACGGGGACAGGTTAGCTTGCACCAATAAAAAGAAAAGGGCCGCGCACCCAAATGGATGCACGGCCCTTATGCCATGAATGCGAGCGATTCCGCGGCGAGCTATTTACTCAGCAGCCTCGGTGGTCTCGGCCTCGGCAGCGGCCTCCTCGACGGGAGCCTCTGCGGGAGCCTCGGCGGCCTGCTTGGCAGCCTCCTCGGCGAACTTAGCAGCACGCTTAGCCTTCTCGGCAGCCTTAGCCTCAGCGGCGGCCTTGCGAGCGGCCTCGGCCTCAGCAGCCTTGGCGGCCTTGGCAGCCTTGGCCTCCTCAGCCTTCTTGAGCTGGGCGGCAGCGGCGCCACCGAACTTGTCGGCGAAGCGCTGGACGCGTCCACCGGTGTCGACGAACTTCTGCTGGCCGGTGTAGAACGGGTGGCACTCGTTGCAAAGCTCGACCTTCATCTCGGACACGGTAGCGTGCGTCTTGAAGGTGTTGCCGCAGGAGCACGTCACCGTGCACTCGACATACTGGGGATGGATACCCTGCTTCATGGTAGGACTCCTTATTGGTCAGGCGCTGGTTACCGATCAGCGCATAAGGCGTCTTGGTTTCCGACCAAGACAACAAACTCGGCTATGGTACCACGGCGCCGCGCGTCCCACAAAAGGTTCACGGTCTTTTCGGAACGACACGAATCTGACCCATCGAAACACATCTCCACCGTTCCTTCAACTGGGAAAATGCCGTCCCCGGGGCCTGAGAAGGGCCCCGGGGACGTTCGACTGACTGCGGGAACGGCCTTTCCGCTCAATGTGTTCGGCTGAGATCGGAAATCAGCCAAACTGAACTAGGTTCAGCTGGCATGGTTAAAAACGGGGGCGACGCTTTTGCGTCACCCCTCGTCCCGGCCGGTTGCTTTAGTTGTACACACGGTAGTTACACTTGAACTGGGTTATGTGTCCATAGTTGGAGCGGTACCAACCCGACGTATAGCTGATTGCCTCTGCGCCTAGATAGTCGTAGCCCTTGTTGTAGCGAAGCTGACGGTAGGTCGTGTCGTACTCTGCTACGTAAAACGTGTCTCCAGAGAAGGCTTTGTACCGGTCTTTAACCGTCGAAGCCATGTACGCGGGTTCGACATCGCCTTTCTCTCCGTTGAGCGCATAGACGGGTGCCGCGATTCCGCATAAAGCCGTTGCCACGAGGATGGCGTAGACAGCCATGCGCGACGCGTTGGACTTCAGCTGTTCAAATAGTTTCATGTCATTCACCTTCCTCGTATGTATCGAGGTATTCCTGCTTGAGCGTCTGCGAGGACGACTTGATCTTTTCCACGAGCGTGCCGGCCTCGATGAAGTAGAACGAGTTGGTGAGGTCTGCCAGGTCGTCGAGCAGATGGCTTGAAATGAGCACGCTGCGTCCCCGCGCCACCTCGCTGCGCATCGCGTCGCAGGAGGTTTTCCGCTTTCCCGGATCGAGACCGTTCAGCGGTTCATCGAGGATGAGGTACGGGCAATCGGTCGCTATCGCCATGGCAAGCTTTACCTGCTGCTTCATTCCTGTCGAGAGTTTACGGGTCGGCTTGTCGAGATATGGGGAGATTCCGAGGGAGCTGCAGAGC
>DXLX01000019.1 GCA_019414515.1 Collinsella sp. | reverse complement strand
CCCTTTGTCGCATCGGCTTACTGTATTTATATTTTCCTGTTTTACCTTTGCAGGTTCTAATGGAGGGGATACCGAAGTAGCTGCTAGTAAGTAAACGCAGCCGCTCTGCCGGAGCCGCCCTTATATCGTTCCACGCGCAGTTTCGCAGCGAAGCGAGAATGTTTGAGCATGGAATGATATAAGGGCGGCTCCGGCAGAGCGGCGGACATTCGACTAGCGGATATGCGCGGGCTTTCCTCCCCAGTAGAAGCGGCAGAAGGCTCGTTTACGTTTTTGGGGCTTACCTGCAAGCTCCATGGTGGCGATGGCGATGTCCTCGGCTGCGTGTGGACGGCGCAGGACTTCGCCATTGATGAGCAGTGCCTTGAGCGACTCCGGATGATCGTGGAGATGGCGCAACGTCACGATGAGTTCTCGTGCGGTGGTGACATGCATGCTGGCGCCCATGCCGGTGAGCATCGTGGTGTTTGCCTTTTCCTGGCCATAGGACTTGCCCAGCAGGATCATCGGCAGATGCGCGCACAGGCACTCGGTGACGGTGAGTCCGCCCGATTTGAGAATTGCCAGGTCGCAGCCGTGCATGAGGGCCGCCATGTCGTCCACGTAGTCTAGAACCGTGACGTTTTCGAGCTTCATGGCGTCGAAGAGCGTCTTGAGTCGGGTGGCGTATTCTTTATCCTTGCCCGGTAAAAAGACAAAGTGCATGTCCTCAAAGCTGCGTAAGAAGGGGAGCGTGTGGTCCATCGCGGCGCGGAAACGCACGTATGGTTGGGGTAAACTGGCACCGGCCATCACCAATACGACGGTTTTGTCTATGGGGAGATTGAACTTGCTGAGCTCATCTTCGCGTTTGTAATCTGAATCGAAACCGGCTCGGATGGGGATGCCCGTTATGCGGATCTTTGACTCGGGAACCTTGCGCGGGCGCAGCGTTTCGGCCATAAACTCGTTGGCTACACAGAATAGGTCGGTGTCCTTGTGGGGCCAAAAGCCTTCGACTTCGTAATCGGTCGGCACACAGATGACCGGGTAATCGATACCCGTAATTACGCGGGCGCCCACGGCAACATTGGCTGCTGTGATGTGCGTTGCGACCACGGCTATAGGCCTGCGGCGACGAATATATTCGTTGAAGGCGGGGAACATAATACGCGACCATGCCGTGCCGCCACCCCAGAGAAGATGTCCCGTAAGCGTATATCGCCAGGTCATGTCGTAAATGGGGCGTGTGGCTCCCGTAAAAGAAGCCGCGGTCTTATTGCCGTCGAATTTAATACGTCCAAAATCAAGGATATCGAGCACTTCAATTTCAATATCCTCAGGGATTCCCTTGGTGCCGCGGATAAGTTCAAATGCTTGTGCAATCGCGTTGGCGGCGGCTTTGTGGCCCGATCCAACCGATGCGTGCACAATGGTTACTAGGGGTTTTTGTGCAGGTGAAACGGTCATTTGCTCCGGTTGGGGAGTGGCTTGCATGGGCAGGGGAGCGCTATTGCTCATCTGCGTTTGATCCATCGATAACTCCCCTTCAGCTTTGTTACGCGATTTATCATTGTAGTGCATGAGTGTCATGTTCACGTAAATTTGGGTATGAGCGCAAAGAACGCCAATCTTTCGACAGGAGGTCTCTTCATGACTACCCATCAGCCGATCGATGTTGCGATTATCGGTGGCGGCCCTGCGGGCTATGCTGCGGCCATTTATGCGGCGCGCTCCAACCTAACGACGACCGTGATTGAACAGGGCATGTCGGGAGGGCAGATCGCCACGACCAATGAAGTCGAGAACTATCCGGGCATTCCGCTCTTGAGTGGCGCCGAACTCGGTGAGCGTTTTCAGCAGCATGCAGAGGGCCTGGGAGCACAGGTTACATGGAGCATGGTTACGGGTATCGATTACGATGCCGATGCAGCGCTGTTTACGGTGCATCACGATTTGGGCGATACGTCGGCCTCGAGCGTTATCGCTTGCATGGGTGCCACGCCGCGATCTGCTGGTTTTGTTGGCGAGGATGCGTATCGCGGTCGCGGCGTTTCGTATTGCGCGACGTGCGACGGCATGTTCTTTCGCGGCAAGCAGGTTTTTGTCATCGGCGGCGGCAATGCTGCCTGCGAGGAAGCTCTGTTCTTGTCAGAAATCGCCAGCAGCGTGACCATCGTTTTGCGCCGCGATCAGTTCCGTGCCCCCGATGGTGTGGTTCAAAAAGTTCTTGCAAAAGATAATATTTCAGTTAGGTACCAAACTAGTATTGTCGAGCTCTCGGGCGAAGCCATGCCAACGACGATTACCTTTAAGGACAATGCATCCGGGGAAACTCACGCCGAGTCATTTGTCCCTGGCTCGTTTGGTATCTTTGTCTTTACCGGAACGCAGCCCCATTCCGAGCTCGTTGAGCATCTAGTCGATCTGGCGCCGGACGGCGGTATTGTTACTGATGATTCCATGGCGACCCGCACGCCAGGTCTATTTGCCGCTGGCGACATCCGTTCCAAGCGTTTACGCCAGGTTGTGACTGCCGTTTCTGATGGAGCCATAGCGGCAACGAGCGTATACGCGTTTCTCCGTGGATAAGTACGATAATATATCTTATGTAAGGTTGCTATCTTTAAAACAAAGTGGTTGGACGGTGCATCAATGTGCTGTCCAACCACTTTTACTTGCCGGCTATATGGTATGCAAAACTAGATAACCTAGAATACAATATAGCTAATGAACGGAGGATCCTTATGAACCACGCCAAACGCGTTATCCCGATGTCCGATACATCGGTCAGCATTAAGCCTGAGGATATTCAGCCCACTGTGCTGCCCGATGCATTTATTCAGTCCGATATCGTGCGCAAACTTAATACGTTGAGTCTGCCGCGCTATAACCAGTTGCCCAATGTGACGCTCTACCGCGACCAGGTTATTGAGTATGTTGCGCTGTGGATGGAGCCGCTGTCCATTTGCGTTGAGCAGCCTGTCATTACGCCATCGATGATCAATAACTACGTGAAGGTCGGCCTGGTGCCTGCTCCGGTCAAAAAGCAATATGGCCGCGAGCAGATTGCCCGCCTGATCGCTATCTGCATCTTTAAGCAGGTGCTACCTATTGCTGCGGTGCAGGCACTCTTTAACATTCAGCGTTTGAGCTACGATGCCCCGACGGCCTTTGATTATGTGGTCGATCAGCTCGAGGCATCGATTCGTTCGGCGTTTTCCGTCGAGCAGACGCCGGTTCCCGATACGGCGCATCAGGTAACGCGTGAGTCGCTGCTTGTGCGCAGCGCGGTTTCATCCTTTGTTTCGAAGGCTTACTTGATGAGCTATCTCAAGTTCAACGGGTTTAATAGCTAGCCGACGTATAAAACGGGCGGGACAAAGAGCCATCTGTCGCTTTGTCCCGCCCGTTTTTTTTGCTTGGTTGGACTTTATTTGCCCGAAGCTACGCCCATGCCGTAGCCGATGATCAGGCCGTGCATCTCGGCGTAATAGGAATCCAGGCCGTTGCAGGGCATGATGATGGTCTTGGAGCAGGGCCAATGTTCGACTATGCGATCAGTAAGCGCCTGGGCTCCAGCTTCGTTCTCAACGTGATCGATGATGACCTCACCGCCCGTAAAGCCCTCGGCTTCCATAGTGTCGATGATCTTGTTGAGCATCTTCTTTTCGCCACGCGTGTGCCCGACGAGTTCGATTTTACCGGCCTCACTCGCCGTGCCCAAAATGCGGATATTGAGCTTGTTGGCAATGACGCCGGCTGCCTTAGGGATACGTCCGGCTTTGGCGAGGTTTTCGTAATTGCACAAACTGAAGAGGATTTTGCTGTTCTGTTCAAGGCTATCGAAGTATGCGCAAGCATCCTCGAATGAGACATTCGGATTGCTTGCAAGATAGCGGTCGAACAGCAAGAAAATGAGGTCCATTTTGCCGCCAGCTGCGCGTGAATTGACTAGATGAATCTGTCGGTCGGGCTCCTCGGCAAGAACCATATCGCGAGCCGTGGCTGCCGCGTTGTAGCTGCCCGACACGCCCTCAGAGATCGGCATGCAGATGGTCTTGTCTGCCAATTTGAAGAGCTCGGCCCACTCCCCCACGCTGGGACAAGCGCTCGAAGAGGCATTCGTCTCCGCCTGAACAGCGCAGTTGAGCTCATGAACATCGAGCGAAAGGTCATCGACGAATTCACGCTCCCCCACTCGAATTTTGAGGGGAGCAAATGCAAAGGTGGTATGGGGTGCGATCGGTTGCCAATCGCGGAGGTTGCAGCTTGAATCGGAGATAAGTGCCCAGCTCATAGAGGGTCCTTTCTAATCGTTCCCATTCAATTATAGCCATCTTGCAGACCGATTGGGCCGCTATCTAGTATTCAAAACTAGATAGCGGACTGCACTAAAGGCAAAAGAATGGACCCCATGACTCAAAGCCACGAGGTCCATATCCGTTTGCTTTATCTGAATACTTAGTAGCGCACGAAAATGTAGTTGTTGTTCATGCCGGCGGCAACGGAGCTGATGATAACACCCGTGTTGTAGTCGGAAGCATGAATCATCTGACCACCACCGATGTAAATGCCGGCGTGGTACGAGTTGACCACAACGTCACCGGGCTGCGGATCGGACACACGCGTCCAGCCCATAAAGGTGCCCGTGGTGCCCAGGCGGCAATAGCGACCAGTGAGGCAATAGCTAACAAAACCAGAGCAGTCGAAACTGTTCGGGCCAATTCCGCCCCAGGAATAGGCGCAACCAAGCTTGCTGTATGCACGCGAGACAACAGAACCGCCATCGACGGACTGGCTCGGAGCAGAAGGCGTCGGAGCCGGGGCAGGCGTGGAGGGCTGCGGTGTCGGAGCAGGTGCCGGCGTAGGAGCCGGAGTGTTGCCGCCCTGGTTGTTGTTATTGCTGGTCTGGCCACCGTTGTTGGTGTTCTCGGTCGCACCGGCAGTCTCGTTGCTCACCGTGGCCTTCTCGGCGGTACTGGCGTTGATGCCGGCCTGCAGCGCGGCGTTGGCCTCGGCCTCAGCGGCAAGCTCAGCCTGCAGCTGTGAATCCAGAGAGTTTACGACGTTCTGTGCTTCAGCCTGCTGGGCGTTAAGCTCGTCGACCTTCTTTTGCGTGGTGGCGACGTTCTTTTCCTGCTCGGCCTGCTTATCGGTGAGCTGCTGTTTGAGCTCCTTGACCTCTTGAATGGTCTGAGCCTGCTTATCGGAAACTTTGCCGTAGTAGAACAGACGGTTGAGCATATCGCTCAGGTCATCGACGCCCGTCAGAACCTGAAGCAGGCTCAGACCGCCGGTTTTGTACTCGCCGGCGACATAGGTCGAGAGCTTGGCCTGACCATCGGCGATCTCCTGCTGCTTTTGCGTGATCTCGCCAGCAGTCTGATCGAGCGCCTGCGTCTGCGTGGCGAGCTCATCGTAAATCTGCTGAGTTTGGGTACCGATCTGCTCGAGCTTCGTACGAGCAGCGGCAAGGTCGGATGCGGTATCGGCGTAGGCAGGAGCCGCGAGGCCCAAGCCCAAAACACAAGCGAGGGTTGCCGTAGCAGCGCAGCGTGCCATGTTTTTGTGCGTGTTTGCTGTGCGCATGTAGCTTCCTTTCCAGTAACTAAGGGTAACGGCTAGTCCACCGTCACCAGGCTAAAGAGCTCCACATCGTCATTAGACGGTGTGAGCTTCTCGCGCGGGTTGAGAAACGCAAGCTCAAGGATACAACCGTAACCGACAAGCTTTGCGCCCATATCTCGCACCAGTTTACCTGTTGCCTCGACGGTTCCGCCCGTCGCGACCAAGTCGTCCAGAATCAACACGGTATCTTTAGAGCTGATAGCGTCGGCATGGATCTCAATTGAATCGGTGCCGTACTCGAGCTCGTAGCTCTGACTTACGGTCTCGCGCGGTAGCTTGCCAGGTTTACGTGCGGGAACAAAGCCAGCGCCAAGGGCTACAGCCACCGGTACGCCAACCATAAAGCCGCGAGCCTCGGGACCCACGACCTTGGTGATTCCCATGCCGGCAAAGTGCTCGGCGAGGGCATCGGTCATGGCTTTGAGCGCCTCGGGATTGCCAAAGAGCGGCGTGATGTCTTTAAAGATGACTCCGGGCTCGGGATAGTCGGGGATGTCGACGATTTGAGATTCGAAGTCGTACATTGCATGACCTTTCAATGGGTTGCCGGATAAGCGGCAGCTGTTATTTGCCCGCGGTGGCGGTGCCGGATTGCGAAGGGGTGACGACCTTGAGCGGCTTTACGAGGGAATCCTCGTGCGAAGCCGGCGCGCCTATCTCTTCGTTTTTGGCCTTGGTTGACTCGGAGCGAGTGATTTCCTCATCGAGTGCATCGATGTCGGCGTCCTCGACCACGGCGTTGAGCGACTCAAAAACGCGGTTCTTGAGCAGCGCGGTGTGCACGCCCTCCGTCAGGTCGTGAAGCTTCTTAAACGCACGCTCGAGCTTGGCGTCGCGCTCGTCATCGGAGGTGTCCATGCCGAGCATGCTCACGAGCACCTGCTCAAACATCGAGGACTCGCGGTTGGCGGAAGACACGTACTGACGCAGGTTGCGCGGCTCGATATGGAAGCGTGACAGCTCGGAGCAGTAGCGGATGATCGGGAAATCGCGACCATCGACGAGCTCACGATTTTGCGGACTCTTGATGATGCGAATGAGGTCGTTCTCGGCGAGCGAGCGGATAAACGAAATCTCGACGCCCAGCATATCGGGAATGGTCTCGATAGGATGCAGCTTTTGCTTAGTCTCCTTGGGCTCCGTCTTGAGCGGAACATCGGACAGCAAGCCCACCTCGTAAGCGAGCGTTGACAGGTCCGTGGCGTTTTCCAAGCGCTGCTTAATCACGTTGAGTGGCATATAGCGGGTCTTCTGCAGGTGCAGAATGACCTCCAGGCGATCAACGTCCTCCTTGGAGTACTGACGGTATCCCTTAGGCGTACGATGAGGGGTAATGAGCCCCTCATCCTCTAGAAATCTAATTTTTGAGTTCGAAAGATCGGGGTATGCGCCTCGAAGTAGGTTGACGACTTGGCCGATACTCAGATAGTTGCGTTCGGCCATGCCCTACTCACCGGTTTCGATGCGCTCCGGCGTGCTCTCGTGGTAGATGAGCGTAAACGTACCGATCTGGACGGAAGAACCGTCGTGCAGCGGGGCTGCATTGACGATGGCACCGTCGACCCAGGTGCCATTGAGCGAGCCCAAGTCCTCGATGCGAGCGCCGAGGCCCTCGCGAATAATGCGCGCGTGGCTGCGCGAAACGGTCATGTCATTGAGGAAGATGCCGTTTGCAGGATCGCGGCCGATGGTGGTCACGTCGTCCTCGAGCTCAAAAGCGGCACCAGTCTGCGGACCCTTGACGATGGACAGAACGGGGGCGGTGATGCGCACGTTGGCCATGAGGTCGGGAACGGTGACGTCGCCTGAAGGCACGCGGAATACGCAGGTAGCGTCAGCAGTCTTATCATTCTGAGGCATATTGTTAACCATGTTGTCCATGACAACCCCTAACTTATCGCGGACGTGCCGCAAATAATGAACCGTACGTAATCATACCCCAACGAATCAGTCTTCGATTTCAGGGTTCAGAAAGTCGATGTCCTCGTCTTCGGGATGCATGAGAGCCTGTTTAATGGCCGCTCCGCCCTTAATGGAGTAGATGACAGCCGTGAGCATGGAGAAGATCACGCCGCCGTACACAAAGAAGATGCCGAGGGGCACCGAGCTTCCGTTGAGGCCTGGGAAGGCCGTAAGGGCTGAAGGCAAAAGATGCAGGCCGTCAATAACGGGGAACCCGAGTAGCATGAGCGAGAAGCCGGTCATGAGCAGCGCTGTGGCAATCTTTCCGGGGAAGACGACATCGATGGGGCGACGGTGATAATGGCGCACGATAAGCGTGCCGATGCCCAGATAGATGTCGCGGCCAATAATGAGCACGCAGACCCAGATGGGCAGCTCTCCGCGAACCACCAGTCCCAGCACGCCGGTGAACAGCAGCGCACGGTCACAAATGGGATCCATGACCTTGCCGAGCCACGAGACCGTCTTAGTCATGCGGGCGATCTGACCGTCCATCCAGTCGGTGGAGGCGGCAACGGCGTAGATAACGATGGCGATGACGCGGTTGTTATCCGTCACAAACAGGTACAGAAATACCAGGGTGAGGATCAGGCGCGTAAAGGTGATGAAATTGGAGATCGTAAAGATCTTATTCGACGGGTAATCGGAAGTGCCGATAAGCTCCTTTTTGATCTTCTTTTTGATGCCCACAGGACTCCCCCGCTGGTTAACGACAAAACTTTCGATACTATACCCGTTCCGGCGATGTCTATCCAGCGCAGCCATAGAGAGTCCAGACATGTGGAGGGCGCCTCTGGGCTGCGCTGGATTCTGCATTTGTGTACATCAGCCTCCAAAAGCGACATTTTTCGGCATCTTTGGTGGCTGGTGTACACGTTTTGATTCGGTGATTACATCGATCGGGAAAGTTGTTGCTTTAAGCAAATGCGTACGGGTCGAGAAGGGCTGGCACCAAAAGAGCCCAACGGCCGTTACGGCTTCGTTAGAAACGCGCCCCACCATGGATGGTGAACCCGAAAGGTAAGGCGCGCGGGCACGGCGACTCGGCCCGCGCGCCCGGAAGAGAAAGGACGAACCCATGGGTTACATGCTCGAGACGCGCGGGCTCACCAAGCGCTTCGGCCGCGGCTACCAGGCGCAGGATGCCGTGGCCGACGTGAGCCTTCATATCCGCGAGGGCGAGGTGTACGGGCTGCTCGGCCCCAACGGCGCCGGCAAGTCGACAACGCTCAAGATGATCTGCGGGATGCTGCGGCCGACGGTCGGGGAGATCCTCTTTGCCGGGCACGCCTGGCGCCGCGAGGACCTCTACGCAATCGGCAGCCTCATCGAGGAGGCGCCGCTCTACCCCAACCTCACCGCGCGCGAGAACCTGCGCGTGCGCACCACGCTGCTGGGCCTTCCCGAGAGCCGCGTAGATGAGGTGCTCGCCGCCGTGGACCTCGCGGACACCGGGAAGAAGCGCGCCGGGCGCTTCTCGATGGGCATGCGGCAGCGCCTGGGGCTCGCGCTGGCGCTGATCGCCCGGCCACGCCTGCTCGTGCTCGACGAGCCCACCAACGGCCTCGACCCCATCGGCATCGAGGAGCTGCGCGACCAGATCCGCGGCTTCGCGGCGGCGGGCACGACGGTGATCGTCTCGAGCCACATCCTCTCCGAGGTGCAGCAGATGGCGGACACCATCGGCATCATCTGCGGGGGGCGCCTCGCCTACGAGGATGCGCTTCGGCCCGGGCAGGACCTCGAGGAGCTCTTCATGAGCGTCTGCCGGGAGGGGCGTCGAGCGCGCGGGGAGGTGGCGGCATGACGGGCGAGAAAGGCGGCCTGCTCGCGGGCCTGCGCGCCGAGGCCCTGAAGTCGCGCCACGCGGCACCGGTTCGCCTGGCCGTGCTCATGGCGCTGCCGATGCCGCTGCTCGGCGCGATGCCCTACCGGGGCGTGCAGATCTTCAGCGCGTGGAACTACTGGTACGCGCTCTTCCTGCCCGTGGCCCTCTCGCTCGTGGTGGCGTGCGTCGCGCGGGCGGACGCGCGGACGCGGATGCGGGGGCTTCTGGGCCTGGGCTTCCCGCTCGGGCGCGCCTGGTGGGCCAAGGCGCTCTGGTGCCTCGCGCTCTGCACGCTCTCGAACCTCGTGGTCTTCGGCATCTACCTCGCGGGATCGGCGTTCTCCTCGCAGGGCCTCACGGCCGCGGGCACGCTCGCGATGCTCCTCTGCGCGCTCGCCAACACGGTGACCGCGGCGTGGATGATCCCCGCAGGGCTCTTCCTCACGGCGCGGCTCGGCATGCTCGCGGGCATCTTCTGCCCGCTCGCCGCGCAGCTCGTGGGCGGGTTCGCCTGGTCGCTGATGCCGCTGCCGCAGCTCTTTCCGCCGTCCGCGGGCATGGTCATCCCCACGAGCTTCATCCCCGTGCTGCCGAGCGGCGAGCCACTCGCGGCGGACATGGCGCTCGGCGGGGCGCTCGCGGCGGACGGCATGCTCACACTGGCGGGCCTTGCGGTCTGCGCGCTCGCGTTCGCCGCGCTCACGGCGGCGGGCGCGGCCTGGTTCGCGCGCTCCGAGGAGAGGTGATGGCCATGACACGACTCTCCGACCCGACGCCGCGCATGACCCTCCCGCGGGCCCTGCTCTCCGAGGCCCTGCGCCTGGCGCGCTCCCCGCTCACGGCGGTGCACCTCGTCTGCGGCCTGGCAGCCGGTCTTGCCTGCGGCGAGTACTTCTCCGTAACCCGATGGGACCCGGCGCTGGGCGCGGACGCCTACGCCCAGTTCCTCGGCGCCCTCATGCCGCTCATGTCCGCCATCGTCTGCGGGCTCGCCGTGGACGAGGAGCGCGCTGCCGGGCGCCTCGCCAACCTCACGGCGGTCCCCTCGCGCGGGCGCGCCGTCGCGGCGAAGCTGCTCGCCCTTGCGGCGCTCGGCGCGGGCGCGCTGGCCGTGGCGCTCGGCGTGTTCGGGGCCGTGCTCGCCGTCGCCGGGCGCCTGCCGCTCGGGCCCGCTCCGCTTGCGGCCGCCTGGGCGGGCATCGTGCTGGGCAGCCTGCCCCTCTACGCGCTGGAGCTCGGCGTGGCCCTGCGCCTCGGCCGCAACGCCGCCATCGGCGCCGGCGCGGCGGGGATGCTCCTCGCGTTCTTCTCGGTGGGCGGACTTGCGCACGGCCTCATGACCGGCGAGCTCACCGGTGCCCTGGCGACGCCCCTGAGCTGGGTGCCGCTCGCCTGGCCCGCGCGCCTGGGGTCGCTCGGGGTGGAGGCCTTCATCGACGCCGCACGCGCGGCGGGCCCTCTCCTCACGACTGCGCTCGCTGGCCTCGTGCTCACCCTGGCAGCCGCCGCCGTCCTTCTCGCCTGGTTCTGCCGCTTCGAGGACGGGAGGGCAGATGCGTAGGAAGCCGCTCGCCGCCGTGCTCGTCCTCCTCTCCGCAGCGTTCGTCCTGGGCGGGAATGCCCTGCTCGACGCCGGCTGGGGGTCGGCGCCGCGCTCGATCGCCGACCGCGTGCTGCCCAACCCTGAGATCGCCATGTGGGCGCCCGCGCCCGCGGCTGCGCGCGGGGCTCTGGACCGCTGAGCGCGGCGCAAGTACAATGCCGACGGGAGTTTCAGGAGGTCGAACATGGCGAGGATACTGGCAGTGGATGATGAGCGGGCGATCCTCGACGCGCTCGCGCGCGTCCTCGGCCGCGACGGCCACGAGGTCGTCAAGGCAGCGGACCCGACGGCGGTCCCGGGGACGGACCTCTCGCGCTTCGACCTCGCGCTCTGCGACGTCATGATGCCGGGGCTCGACGGCTTCGAGCTCGTGCGGCAGATCCGCCCGGACTTCGACGGGCCCATCATCTTCCTGACCGCGCGCGTGGCCGAGGAGGACGCCGTGGCCGGCTACGGCCTGGGCGCCGACGACTACGTCCGCAAGCCCTTCGGGGCCGCGGAGCTGCGCGCCAAGGTCGCGGCCCATCTACGCCGTGAGCGCCGGCCGCGCTCGCACGCCCTCTCCTTCGGGGAGGTGCGGATCGACCTCGGGGCGCGCGGCCTCGCCGTGGGCGGCGAGGCCGTGCCGCTCACGCCCACCGAGTACGCCATCTGCGAGTACCTCGCCCGCCACCCCGGGCAGGTCATGAGCCGCGCGCAGATCCGCGAGGCGGTGCTCGGCTGGGAGAGCGACGCCGACGACGCGGCCATATCCATGCAGGTCAGCCGCGCCCGGAGGAAACTCTCCGAGGCCGGCGCCGATCCGATCGCGACCGTCTGGGGGATGGGGTACAAATGGCAGCTCTGAGGACCGGGGCGCGAGGTCGCGGGGGCATGCCGCTCTCCTTCGTCATCGCGCGCTACTTCGCCTACGCGTTCGCGGCGGTCGCCACGGCGTGGCTCGCCTCGTTCATGGCGCTCTCCGCGGCGATCGACGCGGGCTTCGTCTACGAGGCAAGCTGGGGGCCGGCCAATGCGCGCGAGGTCGCGGAGGGCCTGGCACGCGACGGCGTCTGCGGGCAGCAGGACGTGCCGACGGCGTACCGCTACCTCATCCTGAACAAGGACGGATACGTGCTGATGACAGACCTCGAGGGCACGCGGCTCGAGGACGCGGCGGAAATGGCCCGTGCGGCACTCGCCGCGGATCCGGGCACAGTGGAGATCGAGGGCGGGGGCTCGGGCCTCACCTACGCCGCGTTCCCGCTCAAGGGCGGCGGGGCCTGCGCACTCGTCAGCGAGTACCTGCCGCAGTGGGTCTCGCGCGACCTCGCCGGCCTGCTCCCCAACCCGCAGAACCTCATGCTCGTCGGCGCCGCTGCGGGAAGCGCGCTCGCGCTCGCGCTCGTGGCGCGCCGCGCGAGCCGCGTGATCTCGCGCAAGATGGCGCCGCTCGCGGAGGCGGCGGGGCGCGTCGGCGCGGGGGATCTCGACTTCGCGGTCGGCAGCACCAACGTACGCGAGGTGAACGACGTCCTCGCCGCGATGGACGCCATGCGGACCTCCCTCGCCGAGTCGCTCGAGGCCCGCTGGGCCGCGGAGCGGGGGCAGCGCGAGCAGGTGGCGTCGCTCGCCCACGACCTCAAGACGCCGCTCACCGTGCTGCGCGCCAACGCCGACTTCGTGGCGGAGGAGCTGGAAGACGAGAAAGACGCCGACCTCGCGGCCGCCGCGCGCGACATAGCCGGCAGTGTCGAAAGGCTCGACGGCTACGTGCGCCTGCTCATCGAGGCCTCGCGCGGGTCCGGCGGGGCGGAGAGGGCCCCCATGCGGCCGGCCGAGCTCTGCGAGCAGGTCCTCGCCGAGGCCGCCCAGATCGCCCGGGCGCGAGGCGTGACGCTCGACGCGGCCACGGGCCCTGCTGTCGCGGGCGCGCCCGAGGCCCCGCTCGACCGAACCGCCCTGGCGCGAGCCGCCGCGAACCTCGTGGCCAACGCCGCCGAGCACGCGCGCTCGCGCGTGGCGGTCTCCTGCGACGTCGAGGGCGGCCACCTCGTCATCGAGGTGGCCGACGACGGACCGGGCTTCTCTCCCGCCGCCCTCGAACGCGGCTGCGAGCGCCTCTTCACAGACGACTCCTCCCGCTCCTCGCGCGACGGAGGCCGCCACTACGGGCTCGGCCTCCACGCCGCCGCCGAGGCCGCGAGCGCCCACGGGGGCTCCGTCTCGCTCGCCAACAGCCCCTCGGGCGGCGCGGTGGCCACCATCGCGGTCCCCCTGTGCGGGGCCTGACGAATCAGGCCCTCGCACCGGCGTGCCTCGCAACCAAACACTTCCCGGATAATTCATGAGGCCGTACTCGTATTCGAGCCTGCCTATCTCTGCGGCAAGCGCCTCCGTCATGTAGAAGTTTTTCGTGCGGCCCGTCGACTTCGCCAGGCGGTCGTACCTGTTCGCAAGGTCCTCGGGGATTCTCAGGGCTGCGGTGGCGGTTGCCATGACGCACCTCTTGGTTAGATGTAATACGTATATTTCTTTCTATCACATCACCCGAACCCCGCACCGGCGTACGGCCGCATCTGCTTTTTACCTTACATTGTGTCAACCGGTCCATGCCCGGCATATTCTGCCGGATTGAATCAACCGTTAAATCAATCCGAGCCTTTAAGGGGCGGTTGAAATCCTTCGAGGACTGAGGGCACCGTCCCTAGGTCGGCTCCTCGATGGCCTCGGCTGAATTCCCCTGCAATCGACCGCATGGGTTCCGGCACGGGGTTCTGGCGCTGCCCGAACGGGGCGCAAGACTCGGCCGTCGGTCGTGCCGGACGGCATACGTTTTGAGACCGGCAAGCTGTTGCCGGCTCGAGGACAGCGGCCCGGTGCACCGGGCCGATCAATAGAGGACTCAGGTTCACAGCGCAGTTTCTTGGGGCTCGCATATATAGGAAGACTTGATCAGCAATCGATTTTAATGAAGTCGACAGCGCATGTCAGAGCTTTCAACAAATTTAACATGCCACCCTTTATATCCGCACGCGCGTAATTCAACTCATAAGGACCGGCTATCCCTTACCTGTGACACAATCTCAAACGCACAGAACAGAATCATCAGTCCAATCATCGCATAAGAGGCAGCCGAACCTTCAAG
>DXLX01000018.1 GCA_019414515.1 Collinsella sp. | reverse complement strand
GCGCCGGTTTGACCGGCCCGCCACGGGTCAATCTGCAGTGCGGCCCGAACCCCGTGAGGGCCGGCGCCTTTAGACGCGTGCCGGAAATCCAAGGGTTATACCCTAAGAGCAAACCACCCCTTTTAGGGGTGGTTTTGATTTTTGCGCTGAGTGAGTGTCATGGTGAACGTTGCGTCGAAGTCCTATATACAGGACCGTTCATCCGTTTGGTTCGGTGATGATTGGCGGCGCGCGGCGCGTTTTGGGACCGTGGCTGATACTATGGATGCTCGCAAGCGATATGAATGAGGATGCTCATGGCATATGACGATAGGGAGACGGGGCTGACGGTCGAGGACCGCGGCTCAAAGTTGGGTCTTCCCCAAAACCAAGATGCAGAGGCCAATGTACTGGCCGCTATGCTGCTATCGCCCGAGGTGGTCGAAGAGGCCCAGGTCGAGCTGCAGCCCGATGATTTCTACCGGCCCATTCATAAGACCATCTACACCGCGATGGTCGATATGTACAACAGCCGCATTCCCATCGACTCCATCTCGCTGATCGATTACCTGCGAAGCATCAACAAGCTCGATGCCGTGGGCGGCGAGGCCTACATTTTGGAGCTGATGGGTCAGACTCTGTCGCTCGTGAACTGGCAGCACCATGCCGCCATCGTTCGTCGCGATTCGATGCTGCGCGAGCTGATCGGCGCCACCAACGAGATCAACGCGCTGGCATATAACGCCCCCACCGACACCAAGGAGGTCGTGGAGCTAGCCGAGAGCAAGCTGCTCAAGGTCACGGCACGCGAGGTCAAGTCGAGCTACAAGACGCTGACCGAGTTTATGGTTGAGGCCTATAACGAGGCCGAGGAAGTGTGTCAGGCCGGTGGTCAGGCTGCGGGCGTGCCCACGGGCTTCCCGTCACTCGACCGCATGCTCATGGGCTTCCGCGAGGGCCAGCTCATCATTATCGGCGCCCGCCCTGCTGTGGGTAAGACGTCGTTCGCCCTGAATCTGGCGCTCAACGCTGCCGCTGCCGGTTATACCGTCGGCTTCTTCTCGCTGGAGATGTCGGGCAAAGAAATTGCCCAGCGTCTTATTTGCGCCTACGCCATGATCTCGATCAGTGACTTCCGCATGGGCCGCATTAGCCCCGAGCAGTGGGCCAATATCAACGAGGCCACGCAGACCTTGTCCAAGCTCGATATTCTGATTGACGATACGCCCGGCACCACAGTGACCGAGATTCGCGCCAAGAGCCGCCGCATGCTCCATAACAAGGAGAAGGCAATCATCATCCTGGACTACCTGCAGCTGGTGAGTCCTCCGCCGGGACGCCGCTCCGAGAGCCGTACCGTCGAGGTTTCGGAGATGTCGCGTGGTCTGAAGATCATGGCCAAGGAGCTCAAGATCCCGCTCATCGCGCTGTCGCAGCTCTCGCGTCAGGTCGAATCCCGTACCGGCAAGCGCCCGCAGCTTTCCGACCTTCGTGAATCGGGCTCCATCGAGCAGGACGCCGATATCGTTATGTTCTTGGACCGCTCCGCCGACGAGGCCGAGGCCTCGCGCGACGATCGACCCGACGAGGGCGTTACGCGTATCGTCGTGGCCAAGAACCGTTCGGGCCCGATCGGCGACGTCGATCTGATGTTCCTGCCGGCATCCACCAAGTTCTATGAGCTTGATGGGGCACATGCCGAGGAGTAGGACAGGCGCCCGTTGCACGGGTATACTGGGAATGTTTTGTGCTTCTGCGTGCCGGCGTGGCGCGTAGACAGTCCATGAATGTAAGGAGTAAACATGCCGTCAACCGTTTTGGTCGGTGCCCAGTGGGGCGATGAGGGCAAGGGTAAGATTTGCGACCTGGTCGCCGGCGACTTCGATGCCGTCGTGCGCTACTCGGGAGGCAACAACGCCGGCCACACCATCGTCGTCAACGGCAAGAAGTACGGCCTGCACCAGGTGCCCTCCGGCATCATGTATTCCGATCACGTGTCGGTGATCGGTAACGGCTGCGTCGTCAACCCCAAGGTTGTCCTTGAGGAGATCGATATGTTCGAGGCCGACGGCATCACCACCAAGAACCTCAAGATTAGCGGCAACGCGCATGTCATCATGCCGTACCACATCGATCTGGATGGCGCCTTTGAGCAGAAGCTCGGCAAGAAGAACATCGGTACCACCAAGCGCGGCATCGGTCCGTGCTATCAGGACAAGATGGCGCGCATTGGCCTGCGCATGCAGGACATGCTGGACGAGGCACTGTTCCGCGACAAGCTGGAGACCGCTCTCGCCCGCGTGAACCCCGAGCTCGAGCTCATCTACAACCTGCCCACCTACACCGTGGACCAGATTTGCGACGAGTACCTGCCGATGGCCGAGCGCCTGCGTCCCTACATCACCGAGACGAGCCTGCTGCTCAACAACATGATCGATGAGGGCAAGAACCTGCTGTTTGAGGGCGCCCAGGCGACGCTGCTCGACATCGACCACGGCACCTATCCGTACGTGACGTCTTCCAACTGCACCGCCGGCGGTGCCATCACCGGCTCTGGCGTGGGCATGAAGAACGTCGACCGCGTGCTGGGCGTCATGAAGGCCTATATCACCCGCGTCGGTTCGGGCCCCATGCCCACCGAGCTTTCCTATGAGTCCGAGGCCGGCCACACGCTGACCGAGGAGGGCTATGAGTACGGCGTGACCACCGGTCGCCGTCGTCGTTGCGGCTGGTTTGACGGCCCTATCGCCAACTATGCCTCGCGCGTCAACGGCCTCACCGACATCGCCGTGACCAAGCTCGACGTGCTTTCGGCTTTCGACACCATCAAGGTGTGCGTTGCCTACGACGTCGATGGCGAGCGTTACACGAGCGTGCCCGAACACCAGGTGCGCTTTGAGCATGCCAAGCCCATCTACGAGGAGCTCCCTGGCTGGAAGTGCGATATCACCGGTTGCCGCAGCTTTGAGGAGCTGCCGCAGGAGGCTCAGGACTACGTGGCGTTTATCGAGGATCTGGCACACACCCGCGTGACGTTCATTGGCGTTGGCGCTGGTCGCGAGCAGATCATCAACCGATTCTGGAAGTAATCGGGACTATTTGGTTATTGCGATATACCCCTTTGCAGCCCGGACGGGCGGCCGAGGGGTATATTTGCTTGCAAAGGGCTCGCGCGGAGCGGGCCGTTCATCCATAGAGGAGGCACCCTTGAAGGCGGACACTCAAACCATCGACATCCTGTTGTTGGGCAGCGGCGGCCGTGAGCATGCTTTGGCAGCTAAGCTCGCAGCATCACCGCGCGCCGGCAAGCTCTACATCGCGCCGGGTAACGGCGGCACCGCGAGCTGCGGCGAGAACGTTGTTCTCGACGACTGCGATCCTGCGGCCGTGGCGGCGTTTGCGCAGAGCCACGGATGCGGACTCGTGGTAATTGGCCCCGAGGCTCCGCTCGTGGCGGGCGTGGCCGACGCCGTGCGCGCGGCGGGTATTCCCTGCTTTGGCCCGGGTGCCGAGGGCGCCCAGATGGAGGGCTCCAAGCTGTTCTCCAAGCAGCTCATGGAACGTGCGGGCATTCCGACGGCAGCCTATGGTTCGTTTACCGACGAGGCTTCGGCTCTCGCCTACGTGCGCGAGCAGGGCGCCCCGCTGGTCGTGAAGGCCGACGGCCTTGCCGCGGGCAAGGGCGTTATCGTGGCGACCGAACTTGAGCAGGCCGAGGAGGCCGTGCGCGAGTGCTTTGGCGGCACCTTTGGCGATGCCGGCAATACCGTGGTCATCGAGGAGATGCTGACCGGCCCCGAGTGCTCGCTGTTGGCCTTTACCGACGGCAAGACCGTGCGCCCCATGGCCACCTCGCAGGACCACAAGCGCGCGCTCGAGGGCGACAAGGGCCCCAACACCGGCGGCATGGGCGTCTACAGCCCGGTGCCCATCGTGACCGACGAGGAGCACGCCACCATGGTGAAGGTCATGGAGCAGACCGTGGCCGAGCTTGCTGCCGAGGGTATCGACTACCGCGGCTGCCTGTACGGCGGCTTTATGCTCACGCCTGCCGGTCCCAAGGTACTGGAGTTCAATGCCCGCTTTGGCGACCCCGAGACGCAGGTCGTGCTGCCGCGCCTTAAGAATGACCTGGTCGAGGTCATGCTGGCTTGTGCCAACTGCGAGCTCGATCAGATTGAGCTCGACTGGCGTGACGAGTGGGCCGTGGCCATTGTCCTGACGAGCGCGGGTTATCCCGGCAGCTACGAGAAGGGCAAGGTCATCACCGGTATCGCCGATGCCGAGGCCATGGAGAACGTGACCGTGTACCACGCGGGCACTGCCGTGGTGGACGGCCAGCTCGTGACCAATGGTGGCCGCGTGCTTGCCGTGACCGCTCTGGGCGACACGTTCGAGAACGCTCGCAACCTTGCCTACGAGGCCTGCGAGAAGATTGATTTTGAGGGCAAGACCCTGCGTCACGACATCGGCCTGCGCGCGCTGCGCGGCCGCGACGCCTGGGATGCCTAAAATCCGAGAGGAATGAGACGGATGGACGAGAAGAACGAAGAGCTCATGGACGCGCAGATCGTCGAAGAGGACAGCCGCATGTATGGGCACGCCGAGGGCGAGCCTGGTGGCGAGGTCGCTGACGAGCCGGCACTGGTGCTGGGCGACGACGACCCGCACGATGCCGAGCTGCACGAGAAGATTCTTTCGGAGGAGTGCGCCTGGAAGGGCAAGA
This sequence comes from Collinsella sp., assembly GCA_019414515.1. GTDB lineage: Bacteria > Actinomycetota > Coriobacteriia > Coriobacteriales > Coriobacteriaceae > Collinsella. The sequence goes on along the minus strand of DXLX01000018.1, from coordinate 95,709 downwards.
TCCTTGACGTCCACCGTCTTGAGGTTGAGCTGCCCAACGGTCACCGCAGCGCCCGCGATATCGTTCGCCATCCGGGTGCGGCGGCCGTTGTGGCACTGACCGAGAGCGGCAAGATCGTACTGGTGCGTCAGTACCGCACCGCCATCGACCGCGTGACGGTCGAGATTCCCGCCGGCAAGCTCGATCCAGGCGAGGACCCGCTCGATTGCGCCAAGCGCGAACTGCACGAGGAGACGGGCTTTAGGGCTGGTCGTATTCGCTTTTTGACGTCGATTGTCACGTCCTGCGGTTTTTGCGATGAGATCATCCACATCTACTTGGCCACCAAGCTCGAGTTTGATGCGCCCAACCCCGATGATGACGAGTTTGTCAACGTGGACCTGGTGCCGCTGCACGAGCTGATCGACGCCGTGCTCGACGGCAAGATCGAAGACGCCAAGACCGTCGTGGGCGCCTTGGCCTGCGATAGCATCGCGCACCGCTTGGGTGGGGCCGAGCTGTAACGAGCGGGAATAGCCCTGGGACAAGAACTACTGATTACTTTGTCCCAGGGCCTTATGTTGCTGATATTTCTTTGAGGATCACATGTTTAAGAGGTTTCTTTCGTATTACGAGCCCCAGATGGGGCTTTTTGTTGCTGATACTGTTTGTGCTCTGGTGCTTGCCGCCATTGACCTGGCGTTCCCCATTATCCTGCGCAATTTGACCGGTGGGCTGTTTACTCAGGGTCAGGCTGCTATTATGCAGGCGCTCGGCATGATCGCGGTGGGCTTGGTGCTGATGTATGCCGTCCGCTGCGCCTGCCGCTATTTTGTGAGCTATTGGGGTCACGTGATGGGCGCGCGTATGGAGTCCAAAATGCGCGAGGACCTGTTTGACCAGTATGAGCGCTTTAGCTTTGCATACTTCGACCGCAACAGCTCGGGCGACATGATGAGCCGCGTGGTCAACGACCTGTTCGATATCTGCGAGGCGGCGCACCACGTGCCCGAGTGGATCATCATCTGCGGCATCGAGATCATCGGCTCGTTTGTGATCCTCTTTACCATTGCCCCGGTGCTGGCGCTCGCCATGGCCGTGGTGACGGCGGCGTTTGCGGTCATCATGTTTTGGCAGAACATGCGTATGCGCGAGGTTTTTAGCGACAACCGCAAAAAGATCAGCGGCATCAATGCGCAGCTGCAGGATTCGCTTGCGGGCATGCGCGTAGTCAAGAGCTTTGCCAACGAGGAGACCGAGCGCGCCAAGTTCCGTGCCTCTAACGATCGCTACCTTTCGTCCAAGGAGAACATGTATCACGCCATGGGCGTCTATACCGCGACGTATGGCCTGCTCTCGGGTGTGCTCTATGTGATCGTGGTGCTGCTGGGCGGCTGGCTGGTCGCCCAGGGACAGCTGCAGGCGGTCGATATGGCGACCTTTGCACTCTATATTTCGCTGTTCTGCACGCCGCTCGAGACGCTCGTCAATTCGGCCGAAACGTATCAGAAGGCTATCGCCGGCTTTAAACGTATGGACGAGGTGCTCTCGACCGCGCCGGATATCCAGGACAAGCCGGGCGCTACGGATCTGCAGGTGACTGCCGGCGCCGTGGAGTATCACGACGTGTGCTTTAACTACGAGGATGTCGAGCTGGGCGAGGGCTATGCCGACGAGCGTCCCGTTATCGACCATATGAATCTGTCCATCAAGCCCGGGCAGACCATCGCGCTGGTTGGCCCTTCGGGCGGTGGCAAGTCCACGACCTGTTCGCTGCTGCCGCGCTTTTATGACGTGGCTGCCGGATCCATTAGCATCGACGGCCAGGACGTGCGCGATGTGACGCAGCAGAGCCTGCGCCGCGCCATCGGCCTGGTGCAGCAGGATGTCTATCTATTTGACGGTACGATTGGCGAGAACATCGCCTACGGCAAGCCGGGCGCCACGGCAGAAGAGATCGCCGAGGCCGCCCGTCGCGCCAACATCGATGCCTTTATCGAGTCGCTTCCGCAGGGCTACGACACCGTGGTGGGCGAGCGCGGCAGCCGTCTTTCGGGCGGACAGAAGCAGCGCGTTGCCATCGCGCGCGTGTTTCTCAAGAACCCCAAGATCCTGATTTTGGACGAGGCGACGAGTGCTTTGGATAACGAGAGCGAGGAGGCGGTGCAGGAGTCACTCGAAGAGCTGGCACGCGGCCGCACCACGATTATTATCGCCCACCGTCTTTCGACCATTAAGCATGCCGATGAGATTGCGACCGTTGAGCATGGTCGCGTTGTGGAGCGTGGCACGCACGAGGAGCTTCTCGCCCGTGGCGGCACCTATGCCCGTTACTATCGAATGCAGTTCGAAGGTGCGCGTGCGCACGAGCTCGACTGATTGATATGACAGGAAGTTTATGGCTGACAAGAACCCTTTGACTCCGGAAGAAGTGACGGAGTTATTCTCCGAAATCGATGCATCCGGCGTCTTGGATCCCACGCTCGCCAAAAAGCGTACCGAGCGCATGCGTGAGAAGGAGGCTGCGGCCAAGCGCGGTGACAAAGCGGCGCTAGCACAGCTGCGCAGCGAGGACCGCGCGAGCCAGGCAAAACATATCGACCCGCTGTCCGAGGACGATCCTTCGGGCTCGCAGGTGAGCCATACCATTACGAAGACCGCGATGGCCGTGGTCATCGGTATTTTGGTGCTGATCGTGGGCATGCAGATCGGCTACGGCGTGATGCGCCGTCTGAATACCGCCAACCTGTCCGAGAGCGTTTCGGTTGATACCGTTTCTACAGCACTCAAGGGTGGACTCGAGTGGGGCAACGGCTTTACGCAGTTCCCGCTCGACTTTACCGTCGATGAAGCCGATGAGCGTACGGGCACGGTCGAGGTGACGGTGTTGGACACATCGTCTGCCAACGAGCTCGAGCTGCTGTCCAACGGGCAGATCCAGGCCGCGGCGCTTGCGACCAACGCGCTGCTCAACGACAAGATCGACCGCGTGGTGTATAACGTTCACGCCTATATCGACGAGGATAGCAACATTCAGCACGATTCCTTCTTTGGCATGTTCCCCGCGCGGGGCCACCAGAGCGCCATTTTGACGTTCGTGTGGACCAAGAGCTCATCCAACGCCACGAGTATCGACTGGAAGATGCGCATCGTGAGTATGGATGACACCATCGCCGAGCGCATTCAGAAGCAGGTGAACTCGGTGTCGTCGTTGATTGAGGACCCGGTGGTGAGCCAGACCAAGATTGACGAGGAAAAGGCCGAGCGTGACCTGGAACATCGTCTGCATGGCCGCGAGATTTTCCGCGGCGGCAAGCCCGATCGCACACCGTCCGAACTGCTGGAGCAGGACAAGAGAAAGTAAGACGTCATCATCCCGCGTGAGCCACAAGCCTCGCGGGATGATTTTTCTGGGACGGGGATTAAAAAATCATTCTGTCATGTATGCAGTTGGCGACAAAGCTCTGCTCTCAGAATGATTTTTTAATCCCCGTCCCAGAAAAATCATTATGCATAGAAAGTCATAATTATCATTTCGTAAACATTTCGATGAAATTAACGCCATGAGGCATGCTTGCGGTTACAATACCGCGAGGCCTAACTACACACCTTTAAGCCGGTCCTGTGAGACCGGGAAGGAGAATTATGGCGAACAACCATACCGCGGGCGCTGCCGCCCGCACCTTCGCGCCCAGCGAGCTTTGCCAGCGCATGCTGGCCAAAACCAGCAAGGGCACCTGCGGTCCCTGCATCCTGTATCTTGAGGATGGGACCATTTTTTATGGACGTGCATGCGGCGCCGAGGGCACCGCGACCGGCGAAGTCTGCTTCAACACCTCGCTCGAGGGCTACTTTGAGGTCATGACCGACCCGAGTTATGCCGGCCAAATCGTAACCATGACCTATCCGCAGATCGGCAACTACGGTATCGACGAGACCGACGTCCAGTCGGCCTTCCCCGGCGACGCCGTGCGCCCTGCGAGCGCTCCGGCTATGCGCGGCATGATCGTTCGCGACATGTGCGCCACGCCTTCTAACTGGCGCTCGGCCGTCAGCGTGCCGGAGTACCTGCGTGCACACGGCATCGTCGCTATCGAGGGCGTCGACACCCGCGCCCTGGTGCGCCACCTGCGCGACAACGGCTCCAAGATGGGCATTATCTCGACCGAGATCTTCGATGTCGACGAGCTTGCCGAGCGTCTGGCCGCAGCGCCCGCGCTGGTAGGCGAGAACCTGGTCAAGACCGTAAGTTGCCCCGCGCCTCACGAGTTTGCCGCCGTCGACCTGCCTGCCACGCATGACTTTGCGCTTGCGGTTGCCGCTCCTGCCCGTCACAAAGTGGTCGCCTACGACTGCGGTGTGAAGCGCGGCATTCTGGAGGGGCTGGTCCGCGCCGGCTGCGACCTTACCGTCGTGCCGTGGGACACGCCCGCGAGTGAGGTGCTCGACATGAATCCCGACGGCGTCTTTTTGTCCAATGGCCCCGGCGACCCCGACGCCGTGGTGGAGACCTACGAGCAGGTGCAGCAGCTGATCGGCAAGGTGCCGGTCTTTGGCATTTGCCTGGGCCATCAGATGATCAGCCTGGCCTGCGGCGCCCAGATGGAAAAGCTTAAATTCGGTCACCGCGGTGGCAACCAGCCGGTCATGAACCTGGTAAGCCGTCGCGTGGAGATTACCGCGCAAAACCATGGCTTTGGCCTGCTGTTCCCCAGCCTGGGCAAGCTTGTCCCCGAGCTTTCCGGCGGCGAGACCGAGCATGCGGCCGATGGAGATCTGCGCGTCTGGGTGCGCCGCGGAATCGCGCCGGTCGTGATGAACGAGCGCTTTGGCCGCATTCGCCTAACACATGTGAACCTCAACGACGGCACCGCCGAGGGTATCCAGCTGCTCGACGCCCCGTGCTTCTCGGTCCAGTACCACCCCGAGGCCTCGCCTGGCCCCACCGATGCCCACTATCTCTTTACCGCCTTTACGCGACTCATGGACGGCGAGGAGAACTACCTGGACATCGACACCGCGAAGGACCGCCTTGCCGGCTGGAATTTTGCCGACGATGGTTCCGCCGTTCTACCGAACGGCGGACCGGTCGACGCTGCGGCTGCATCTGGCACATCATCTTGCCGCTCTGCTTCGGACGCGCGGGCATAAGCCCAGCGCGCCCTCGCATCACGGCAACCTGATGCACCAGCTGCACCCTCGCTGACTTTTCCAAAACATTGAGTCAGCCTCTCTAGGAGGTTTTAAACATGCCGAAACGTACTGACATCAAGCGCATCCTCGTCATTGGTTCGGGCCCCATCGTTATTGGCCAGGCCTGTGAGTTCGACTACTCCGGCGCCCAGGCCTGCAAGGTGCTCAAGGAGGATGGCTTTGAGGTCATCCTGGTCAACTCCAACCCGGCGACCATCATGACCGACCCGGGTCTTGCCGACCGCACCTATGTCGAGCCCATCACCACGGAGTTTATCGAGCGCGTAATCAAGAAAGAGCGCCCGGACGCGCTGCTGCCCACGCTGGGCGGCCAGACCGGTCTGAACGCCGCCGTCGAGCTGGCAAAGGACGGCATGCTCGACAAGTACGGCGTCGAGATGATCGGCTGCGACCTGGCCGCTATCGAGCGCGGCGAGGACCGCAGGCTCTTTAATGAGGCCATGGCCGAGATCGGCCTGGAGGTCGCGCGCTCGGGCTATGCCTATAGCGTGGCTGACGCCGAGGCCATCGCCGAGCGCGTGGGCTATCCCTGCGTGCTGCGTCCGAGCTTTACCCTCGGTGGCGCCGGCGGCGGCATCGCGCATACCCACGAGGAGCTCGTCTCCATCGTGAGCCAGGGCCTTGAACTCTCGCCCGCCCACGAGGTGCTGGTCGAGGAGTCCATCGAGGGCTGGAAAGAGTATGAGATGGAGGTCATGCGTGACCACGCCGGCAACGGCATCATCGTGTGCTCCATCGAGAACCTCGACCCCATGGGTGTGCATACCGGCGACTCCATCACCGTGGCGCCGGCGCAGACGCTCTCCGACCTTGAGTATCAGCGCATGCGCGTGGCCTCGCTCGCCATCTTGGAGAAGATCGGTGTCGAGACCGGTGGTTCCAACGTACAGTTTGCCGTGAACCCCAACACCGGCCGCCTGATCGTCATCGAGATGAACCCGCGCGTGAGCCGCTCGTCCGCCCTCGCTTCCAAGGCCACAGGTTTCCCCATCGCCAAGGCTGCCGCGCGCCTGGCCGTGGGCTATACGCTCGACGAGATCGTTAACGACATCACCAAGGCTACGCCCGCCTGTTTTGAGCCCACAATCGACTACTGTGTGGTCAAGGTGCCGCGCTTTGCCTTCGAGAAGTTCAAGGGTACCGACCCCACGCTCACCACGCGCATGAAGGCCGTGGGCGAGATCATGGCGATTGGCCGCACCTTTGAGGAGGCCTTCGGCAAAGCCATGCGCTCGCTGGAGGACGGTCACCAGGGTATCTGCGCCGGTGGCAAGGAGGGTGCCGATAAGCTGAGCGACGATGAGCTCGCTCAAGCCGTGGCCACGCCGACCGAGCACCGCATCTTCTTTGTGGTCGAGGCCCTGCGCCGTGGCTGGGACATCGCTCGCATCCATGCCATCTGCGGCATCGACCCGTGGTACCTCAACCGCATCAACGACATGGTGCAGGTTCAGGAGAGCATCCGCGGCCTGCGTGTGGAGGATATCGACGCCGACGCGATGCGCCTGCTCAAGCAGTACGGCACGAGCGATGCCGAGATCGCTGCGCTGACCGGCTCGGACGAGCGCTTTGTGCGCGCCTATCGCAAGGGTCTGGGCGTGGTTCCCAGCATGAAGACGGTCGATACCTGCGCTGCGGAGTTCTCGAGCGCCACGGAGTACCACTACAAGACGTACGAGAACATCTACCGCACGAGCCCGGATGCCAAGAAGTGCGTGGCTCCCGACGAGACCACGCCGGCGGACAAGCCCAAGGCGATGATCCTGGGCGCCGGCCCCAACCGCATTGGCCAGGGTATCGAGTTCGATTACTGCTGCGTGCACGCGAGCTATGCGCTGGCGGCCCGCGGCTTCGAGACCATCATGGTCAACTGCAATCCCGAGACCGTTTCGACCGACTACGACACGTCCGACCGTCTGTACTTTGAGCCGCTCACCTACGAGGACGTCATGGATGTCATCGATGTTGAGCGACCCGACGGCGTCGTGGTGACGCTCGGCGGCCAGACTCCGCTTAAGCTGGCGCGCATGCTCGAGGAGAGCGGCGTGAACATCATGGGCACCAAGCCCGATGCCATCGACTTTGCCGAGGACCGCGAGCGCTTTGCCGCCCTGCTCGACAAGCTGGGCATTATGTATCCGCCGGCGGGCCAGGCAACCTCGTTTGAGGAGGCCGAGGCCGTGGCCGCGCATATTGGCTACCCGCTGCTGGTGCGTCCGAGCTACGTGCTGGGCGGCCGCGGCATGATGATCGCCTACGATGCCGAGCATCTGCGCGATTACATGGCCGAGGCTGCGCGCATTAGCCCCGACTACCCGGTGTATCTGGACCGCTTCTTGGAGGGCGCGATCGAGTCCGATGTCGACGCCCTGTGCGATGGCGAAGAGGTCTACATCGGCGGCATTCTGGAGCATATCGAGGAGGCCGGTATTCACTCCGGCGACTCTGCGACCTGCATTCCGCCGTTCAGCTTTAGCGAGAGCCTGCAGGCAAAGCTTCGCGAGACTACGCGCCGCATCGCGATGGCGCTGGGCGTACGCGGCCTGGTCAACGTGCAGTACGCCATTAAGGGCGAGACCGTCTATGTGATCGAGGCCAACCCGCGTGCCAGCCGTACCGTGCCGTTTATCTCCAAGGCCACCGGCGTGCCGCTGGCCAAGTGCGCGGCGCGTATCATGGCAGGCGATTCCATCGCGAGCCTGGGCCTGCCGAGCGACGAGCGTCAGCTGGACTGGTTCTGCATGAAGGAAGCCGTTATGCCCTGGGGCCGTTTCCCGGGCGCCGACGTTATCCTGGGGCCCGAGATGAAGTCTACGGGCGAGGTCATGGGTATCGCCAAGAGCTATCCCGAGGCATATGCCAAGACGCAGCTGGCGATTGACTACAAGCTGCCCGACCCGAGCGCCGGCAAGGTGTTCATTAGCGTGTGCGACCGCGACAAGCGTCATATCCTTTCGGTCGCGCGTATCCTGCGTTACCTGGGCTTTGACATCTGCTCCACCGAGGGCACGGCGCGCGTGCTGCGCGGCGGCAACGTGACCTGCGAGGTTGTGGAGAAGATCAGCGGCCCGCACGACGGCGAGCGTCCCAACATCGGCGACCTCATCGCCGATGGCAAGATTGCGGTGATCATTAATACGCCATACGGCCCGGGCTCGCGTGGCGACGGTTATCTGCTGCGCACCGAGGCCGTGCGCCGCGGCGTGACCTGCGTGACCGCGATGTCTGCCGCCAACACGTACGTGAGTGCCATCGAGGCCGTGCGCGAGGACCAGCAGGGTCACGGCAGCGCCAACGACATGGGCATGGACGTCATCGCCCTGCAGGACCTGCCGCAGCACACGGTGTAGTTGACCTGGCCGGCCGGGGCGGCAGCCGGACACTTTCTCTCGGAAACTGGGCTTCGCGAAGTTTTCCGAGAGAAAGGACCGCCTCCCGCCCCGGCCTGCGGTGATTCAATAGCACCGTGTGCTGCCGAAGGGGCTTTGCGCGATGACTAGGGCTGAATAGAAAATGAGTGCGGGCGCCGTCGTTCATTCGAACGACGGCGCCCACGTTATATAGGAGGGACTTTCAGCCTCGTCAACCTCCCATTCCAAACCAAATCAGCCAACGTACGTCATGGCAATATCCGGTAGGTCGCAGGGTGTCCCGCGGCGGGCTGGGTTATTTAGCTGAGCGACTTTGCGAAGCAAGGGGAGCGAAGATAAAAACCCAGCCCGCCCCCGACGCACTGTGTCTAGACGGATTGCACCTCCCCCTGTTTCTAGAGATAAATACCATTTAGCGGTGATATTCAACCGTTCAAGATATTGTGTAATGGCATATTACGTCATATGACGTAATATGCCATAAGCAGTCAAGGATGATTGTCTGCGTTCAAGTCGAGAAAGGGGCAAAATGATTAAACTGTGCCGCGTCGATAGCCGGTTAGTGCATGGGCAGACCGTGTTCTCTTGGTATCCAGCGCTTAAAGCAAACGCTATTCTTGTGGTTTCAGATGAGTACGCCGCAAGCAAAGAGCGAATTCAAGCGCTGCGAATTGCAAAACCCGCTGATGCCAAATTGGTTGTCAAAAGTGTAGAAGATTCCATCGTGGCCCTTAACGGAAGCGCGGTGGATAAATACGAGCTAATTGTTGTTACGGGAAATGTACATGACGCCTGTGAAGTTGCGCGTGCGTGTCCAAAAATAACGTCTGTGAATTTAGGCGGCGCTCGACCGTTGGGGGATAGCGTAAAGGAGCTTGGCCCTGCTGTGCGCCTTTCCCAATCCGATATTAATGAAATTAAGAAAGCCATGGCTGATGGAATCGAGTTCGAGGTAAGGCAGGTTGCTAGTGAGAAAAAACGCATCGTAACAAGTTTTGATTTGTAGGAAGAGAGAGAAATATGCTGCTTCAGGCTTTTCTGGTTGGTCTTGCTGCTGCTATAGGTCAATCGGATTATTTGCTCGGTACCGCGATGGTCGAGCGTCCGATTGTCCTCGGAGCGATTGTCGGTATTTTTTTGGGTGATATTCCGACTGGCGTTATTGTTGGTTTCCAGCTCGAACTCGCGTTTATGGGGGTCTGGCAGGTTGGTGCTGCCGTGCCGCCCAACGTAATTGTTGGTTCAGTTTTGGGAACAGCCTTTGCGATTACTATGGGTGCGGGTCCCGAGACCGCTCTGACTATTGCTATGCCCACTGCGGTGCTTGCCGGCATGTTTGACAGCCTTATGTATAGCGTTGTTACGCCTCCTATGGCTGTCTGGGCTGATCGTGGTGCCGAAAAGGACGACCCCAAAACGATTGCAGCCGCTATGTGGACCAATGGAATTCTCTACATCATTGCGCTTGGCTTGATTTGCGGCGTGGCTTTTTACGTTGGAAATGATGCTGTTCAGGCGCTGATTGACGCCATCCCTGATTGGCTTACGAATGGGCTTACGATCGCAACGGGTATTCTGCCCGCGCTTGGATTTGCGCAGCTTATGTCAATCCTGTCCACCAAGGAGCTGAGCTTCCTATTCTTTGGAGGCTTCTTGCTGAGTGCCTATCTAAATATTCCGACGATCGGTATCGTGGCGTTTTCGCTGATCCTGATTGGGATCCTCAATATGGCTCACATTTTTATGCCTGCCAGTGCGGCGGTCGCTAAGGAGGTTGACGATGACAACGAATTCTAATGATGTTCTTGAGCTCTCGCCGGAGTCAAATAAATCGACCGATAAGAGAATAACCAAGAAAGACTTAAAGGCGTTATTTTGGCGTAGCTTTCCACTCAACATCATGTGGAGCTTTGACCGACAAATGAACGTTGGTTTCTGCTACGACATGATTCCGGTAATCAAGCGGTTATACGATAAGCCCGAAGATCGGATCGAGGCATATAAGCGTCATCTTGAGTTCTACAATATTCAAGTTACGTTTAATCCTCTGGTCGCCGGCATTGTGGCCTCCATGGAGGAGGAGAACGCCAACAATCAGGACTTTGACGCCGCCTCAATTAACGCCATGAAAGCATCGCTTATGGCTCCGCTTTCCGGTATTGGAGATTCGCTGATCGCCAGTACGCTTCGCATGATTGCGACGGGCGTTGTGACGGGACTTTGCCTTTCGGGCAGTCTGCTCGGCCCAATCCTGTTCCTGCTTCTTTATAATGTCCCAACGATCCTGATCCGCTGGTTTGGGCTTCAGTATGGTTATTCGCTTGGCAGTGGCATGATTTCAAAGCTGAACGATTCTGATGTAATGCGCAAAGTTACGTCCGGCCTGGCGATTGTGGGACTAATGGTAGTTGGTGGAATGGTAGCGACCACCGTTGCAGTTACCACTCCGCTCGCTCTTAACTTCGGCGACACCGCGTTTAAGTTGCAGGAAACGCTCGACGGGATATTCCCGGCTCTTTTGCCGCTCTGCGCGTTCGGAATCATGTGTCTTTGCAATAAGAAACAGGTCAAAATAATTTGGCAGATTGTGGGCATTCTCGCTGCTGGTATTGTGCTCGGCGTCCTGGGGATTTTGGGCTAGAGAAGGCGTCCATCTTTTGAGATGCTGAACTCGAAGGACGATGCGTCTGCTCGCCAAACGGTTTTTGAATAGTGGAGCGGCATCTCATCGCAGGCATATGTGACGTGCTCGACAACGCTCACGGGGGCTCCAACGATATAACCGAGAAGGCTTGCTTCTTGGAGCCCCGCTATTCCTGCGGTGATTTTGAGCTTCTCAATACCGGTTGCGATGCTGTAATGGTTGGCGATCAGGTCGAAAAGACTGGCATTGTCTGTGAGAAGCTCCAGCAGTCCGGGTAGAGTGCTCTGCGTTGCATAAACGGTGTCGATGGCGCAGGGGGCATTTTCGATATAAACCAAGCGCGCAACTCGTTGCACTACGGTTCCGTTGTCAATTTTGAGCTCCCGTGCAATGTGGGCATCAGCCTTGATTAAGCCTGTTTCCAAGATGGACTTGGTTGTTTTATCGCCGTATTGGGGGTCGGCGCTCAAATTGAAAATGGTGCTTGTTCCTCGTTTCAGGGTGAGCTTCGATGGGTTTACGAATGTTCCCTTGCCTCGCAGGCGGTAGAGCAAGCTTTGGTCAATGAGATTCTGTACGGCGCGTCTTACGGTGATCCTGCTTACTTTGTATTGCTTGCAAAGCTCGGTTTCGGTGGGAATCTGACTGCCGCCGGGGAGTTCGCCAGAAACTATTTTCTTGAGGATGTCGTTTTCAACGGTCTGATAGAGAAGTTCTGGCTGAGTGAACTCGTCTTTTGCTGCAGGCATGGTGGACCCCTTGGTTTTCAGTTTCTTTAGTACATAGATATACGACAACTGAGGACATCATAAGCCGTTATCTCAAAAGTTATGGAAATATCGATTTGGCGTTATTGCCGAGAGGGGATTTAAGATGGGTAGACAATACGACGAGGCGTTGATTGGTGCCATTTCCAGTCGCTCGTTTATAACCGAGAAGAGAGGGCTCGAGGTTCAAATTCGTCCGGTTCCTGATGATGAAAGAGAGCATGTGCTTGACCCACGAATTCTCGAGGTATCCCGCAAGAAGATGCGGAATGTTAGCATGTCTCCGAGCTGGACGAGCCTTATTGGAATGCGTCATCGCCCGGATAAGCCGACATACCGCCTACTCGATGGTGAGGTTCAGCGCGATGAGATCCTCATGGAGGCGGCCGATCGCTATATAGATTTATTCGTCTGGACGCCACCAAATCATAAGGAGGCAAGTCCGGCGCTTGTTTACCTGCACGGCGGCGCGTTTATGGCGGGGAATGTTCTGCAATTTGAACATCAGCTCGAGTTCATCGCCGAAAAGTCTGGTGCAGTGGTGGTTTATCCGGAATACCGCTTGGCGCCGGAGACGGCATTTCCGGGGCAGATCGAGGATTGCGTTCTTGCTCTTGATTATGTGCGCGAGCATGCCGCGGATCTCGGAATCGATCCTCATAAAATAATGGTCGCCGGCGACTCCGCGGGAGGAAGCCTTACTAATGCGTGTGTTCAGCTCAGGGGTGCTGGAGCTGTAGCCCATGCCTTCGAAATCTATCCTGAAGTCGACCTTGCGGGCGAACAGGGCGAGGGATATGAGGATTTTCCTGCGATAGCCGATCAGGAGGACGTTGCGCGTTTTCGCATCGACCATCTTCGCGATTCGGACGGTCCGATGGTCGAACTTTGCGCACACGGAAAAATGTCTCCTCATGACCCGTTGATTTCTGCGCTAATGCTTGAGGACTGCACTGATTTCTCCCCGGTGACTATCGTGACATCCGAATACGATCCGCTTCGTATCCCCGATGAAAAATGGGCTACAAAATTACGGTCTTCAGGAATCGATGTTGAGGTCATCGAATATGCCGGGTGTGACCATGGTTTTTTCGATCATTTTGGCGTGTACCCGCAATCGGAAGACGTGTGTTTGTTGATGGCCGAGAAGCTTAAAGAAATGGCTGCACAATAACGTCTCTCGGCGATAAGGGACTGAAGTCGCCTGTGTTTCTGCGTTTGTGGTTCTCGGTCTGATTATAAAAATGAGGCTTGCTCCTTGCCCGAGTGGGTGGGGAGCAGTTTGTTTTTTGTAGCGATGCGAGGCGAATGCCGCGTGCTTTAGATTGCCATTTTGCTTCGCTGTATACCACTTGACGTAATAAAAGAGGCAAGGGCGGTGCGAGGGCCAACAGTCATTCTAAGCTCGGATTCGTATCCTAAAAGGTTGTTTCTGTTGCGCGGCACAATATAGCAAAAAAGAATGATAAAATGAATTCGAAAAAGAATTCATTTTTAGGAGGTATGTATGCCTGCCTTGCAGATGCTCGACAACCTTGTTCCAATTAGCGATTTCAGCCACGGTAAGGGCTCGGCTGCCTTTTCGAAGGTTGGGGACGACAATCCTGTTGTGGTCCTCAAACACAACAAGCCAGCATTTGTGATTGTGACACCCGATGAATACAGGGAAGCGAAGCAAGCGGAGGAGGACCTCGCCTTGTTAACGTTGGCGCTTAAGAGAGTGGCTGCGACAGGTGACGATGCGCTTGTTTCCCTGTCTGATGTTATGGAAGAGCTGGGTGTGAGCCAGGACGAACTCGATCAGATGGATGAGGTCGAGTTTGAATGAGTGGGTACGAAGTCGCTTTCTACCCAGATGCTCTCAAGGATATTAAGCGTCTGGACGGCTCCCAACGAAAGATTGTCCTTAAGGCTATAGAAAAAATCAGAACGAACCCATTGCCGCAGAACGAGGGTGGATTTGGCAAGCCTCTTGGAAACAAGGCGGGTACGGATTTGACTGGCTTTATGAAAATCAAGCTCAGGGGAAGTGGCATTCGAATCGTGTACCGTCTCATCAGAATTAAAGAAAAAATGGCCATCGTAGTGGTAGGCGCTCGCGAAGACATGGAAGTCTACCGAACTGCTCAGAGACGAACACTCGATTTCGAGAAATGGGCGGAAGAGAATATCTAGCTTTAACGATGAACGACGAGTGAGCGTTGGTAGGGCCCTGACGAATTAGATTCGTCAGGGTTTTTTCTGGACCAATTGCCTTTCAGCCTCCGTTAACCTTTCTTTCCAATTCACCAGCCAACGTACGTCATGGCAATCCCCGGTAGGTCGCAGGGTGGCGGCTGAGCCTTTCCCTCGGGAAACTTCGCGAAGCCCAGTTCCCGAGGGAAAGGCTCAGCCGCCACCACAAAGACCGCAGGGACGGGAGCGGCTATACTACTCTCAGTAGTTAAGGGTCGCGGATCCGCCGCGTCACCGCTCTCAACAGGAGGTCTTTGTTTATGGCAGATCAAAAGCCGGTTGTCGGGATCATCATGGGTTCCAAGTCCGATCTGGGCGTTATGGAAGGCTGCACCGCCGAGCTCGAGGCGCTGGGCGTGCCCTATGAGCTTGTCATTGCGAGCGCACACCGCACACCGGCGAAGGTCCACGAGTGGGCTTCGACTGCCGCCGATCGCGGTATCAAAGTGATTATCGCCGCCGCCGGCAAGGCCGCTCACCTGGGTGGTGTCGTGGCTGCCTTTACGCCGCTGCCGGTCATCGGCGTGCCTATGAAGACGAGTGACCTGGGCGGCATGGATTCGCTGCTGTCGATGGTGCAGATGCCTTCGGGCGTGCCCGTGGCCTGCGTTGCCATCAACGGCGCCAAGAACGCCGCCATCTACGCCACGCAGATTCTGGGCGCTTGCGACCCCGAGTACCGCAAGGTTATCGAGAAGATGAAGCAGGAGATGGCTGACGCCTAGGCGTTCCGCCGTTTCGCCGCAGTATAAGGAGAGCCATGTCCGACTATCAGGGAAAACGATTCAAGGCTTCTCAGATTCCCGATCCGTCGAAGCCGGGTGCTGCCAGTGCGGCGCAGCAGGGTCGGACATCCTCTCCTCAGCAGCCGCGCGCGCCGCGTCCTGTGACGCCGGCGACGCATCGTCGACAGGACGCGCCGGCTGCGTATCGCCCTTCGTCATATGGCACGGCAAAGAAGCAGGCCCGGACGCCGAGGCAAACGAGCGGCGCGGCGTCCAGCTACACTGAGCCGCCGCGCAAAAAGCGCCGCTCCATTATTCCCATTCTGCTCATCATCATCGGCATCGGTCTGATTGTTGCCGCCGCTGCCATCTTTATCAATGCACAGATTGGCTACAAGCAGGCGAGCGAGTCGTATCAGAAAATCGAGAAGCAATATGTAAGCGATAAGGACGCCAGCGGCGTGCCGACTATCGACTTCGATGCGCTTGCTCAGACAAACCCCGAGATTGTGGGTTGGATTTATGTGCCGGGAACCAACATCAACTATCCCGTGGTGCAGACCAACAACAACTCCAAATACCTCAACACGCTGTTCGACGGTACGGCCAATGCATCTGGGGCCATTTTCCTGGATAGCGATGACACCGCGCCGGGAATGGTTGACCAGCAGACCACGATCTACGGCCACCATATGAACGATGGGTCGATGTTCAACGTGATTTCGGATACGACTGACCAGGCAACGTTCGATAGCATTGAATATGTGTACTACATCACACGGGATGCTACGTATAAGCTGCGTCCGCTGGCGACCAAGGTCGTTGAGGATACGTACTCCAAGGCGCGCACGCCCAATTTTGAGGGCGATGACGGGCTCAAGAACTACCTGTCCGAGATGCTCGACGGTGCCTCTGCCGTGGCGAGCGATGCCACCGATCGTGCCGCTTCGGCAACCAAGGTCGTGACGCTTGTGACCTGTCGTTCGTTATCGCTGAGCAACACGCGTGCTGTCATGGTGCTCACGCCGGTCGAGGAATAAGTTGTTCGAAAGTAGCTAAAAAAGCCCCGTTCCAAATTGGCTACTCGACGACGGTAAGGGAGAAATGATGCTCGAGAATGGCAAAATGATGCCTTCGGTTGATGCTTGGCTGCGCGAGGCCAAGGCCGATTCGTCGGCACCTGCGTGCGGTATGTATCTGACACATAACGGTGTGGTGCGCGCGACGCCCAAGGCCGAGGCGCGCGGTGTCGAGACCGATGGCGTGGCGCCGGGCCACAAGGTGGGCGGCATGGTGTTTGGCTACGACGCCAGCAAGGTACAGGCCGCCATCGAGGCGACGCGCGCGATGCCGGGTGTCGGCTATGTGCGCGTGTGGCTGGCAAGCGGCGAGCTTGCCGTAGATGACGACATCATGCTCGTGCTCGTCGGCGGGGACATTCGCCCGCACGTGGTCGATGCGCTGCAGGCGCTCGTTGGCACCATCAAGAATGAATGCGTGAGTGAGGTCGAGCGCGAGGCGTAGAGGCTTGCGTCGATAGAAGGCTCGTTTATAAAAATGCCCGCCGGTACGTGTGATACCGGCGGGCATTTTGCGTTTTGGGCGCGGTTGGCGCTACACGCGCGTCGCATCCTTGGGGCTCATGGTCATGCTCTGGAAGCGGTTCTCCATGTAGTCGTTATCGAAATACTTGCCGTAGAACTGCGCGACGGGAATATCCGGCTCCGTGCCGTTGACGCGCTGGTACCAGTAGTCGAGCGACTGCAGCGTCATGACGCCGTCGACCAGCATAATGACGGTAAAGATGACGGTAGCCGAGTAGCGACTCTTCCACGGAATCATGTTGATGAGCTTGAGCAGCCTCGGCAGCAGCAGCTTGATCCAGATAAGGCCACCCAGGCCCCACAGGCAGGCAAAGCCCGTGCAGGTGCGTCCGCCCGTAAGGACGGCGAGTGGGTCGGGCATGCCGAACAGTTTCATGTGCGAGTAGCTCCACGACACCACGCCAAATGAGGTCTGCATAAACCAGCCTACAAACACCTCGAAAGCGCCGCCGATCAGGGCACTTACCAGGAAAATGATCAGAGGATTCTTTTTATAGAAGCGGTTGAGCGCCATGGTCATGAGCACCGCGCCAAATCCGTAGATGGGGCTAAAGGGGCCAAATAGCATACCGGCCCGGTCCTGATAGACGCCGGGATCGACGACGACCATATGCCAGACTTCCTCGAGAATGAGACCTAACACGCTGCAGACGAAGAATACCCAGAACAGGTTGAAGTAGTTGAGCTTGATGTAGCCCTCGCCGGTTTCGTCGCGGCCGAGCATCCCCTCGGCGGCGGCATCGCGGTCGAGCATCTCTTGCAGACGGCGCTGCAGTTCGCGCTCCTGGCGTAGCGTGGGGTCGACGGTGGCCGACAGCGCAATGAGGATACCGAGCTGAATGGCGGGGCGCAGCAGGAAGGGTCCGATACCCTGGAGCATCACGTCAACTAAAAGCTCCACGACGGTCAATGCGATGAGGACGTAAGACAGGCGGGCGGCATTGCGCCGCTGGTCCTTGATGAGGTCCAGGCCAAAGACGATTAAGATGATCGCGCTTGCCGCCGAGAGCATAATGCCGGCGACGATAAGGCCAACCGCGACCAGGGTGTTATCACCGAGCTTAGCGGCGGCGTTGCCGTTAATGAGTGCGGTGATGACCTGCCACATAAAGACGGCGACCGACGGGAGTGTGCCCAAGCCGGACAGGATGCACAGGACGGCGTACACTTTAATGATGAGGGGAATCTTCTTGACCTCCGTGGCGCTGGGGACGCTGGGGTCGAGTTCGTTTCGATCCATACAGAACCTTTCTCGCTTTGTCCTAGGTTACTAGGATACGCCGCCGACCTGCTAAAAGACAGGACGAACGTCCCAATTGCAACTTTGCAATCCCCAACGGTGGACGCGGCGGCCATATGGGGGCGCGGGCGCTTGCACTGGGCAGACCAATAAAATGTTTGGCCGCAAAACGGATTATTAGCTCGGTGGGCTTTTAAAAAGCGCTGCTCATGCGCTGGGGAGCGCGTCGCGCCGTGCGTATAATAAGGCGGGTAACGCCAAAATACGAGGCTCTGAGGGGATGCCATGTCTCAAGAAACCATCCGCGCGGCCGAGCGCGCCGCGGGACAGGTGAACGCCATGTCGACGTATGATCCGGACTCCGACCAGCTGCATGAGGAATGCGGCGTTTTTGGTGTGTGGGCGCCCGATCGTGACGTGGCTCGACTGACGTACTTTGGCCTGCGTGCACTGCAGCACCGTGGCCAAGAATCGGCGGGAATCGCTGTTGGTGACGGCGGTACGGTTATGGTCCGCAAGGACCTGGGCCTGCTCGACCGCGTGTTCTCCAATGCCGACTTATCGACGCTCTCCGGTCAGCTGGCCGTGGGTCATGTGCGCTATGGCACCGCCGGCGCCAAGAGCTGGGAAGCCTCTCAGCCGCACCTCTCTACCATCAATAGCGTCATTATCGCGCTCGCGCACAACGGCACCCTCGTCAACACCGACGAGCTGCGCCGCCAGCTGATCGAGCTGGGCGTGCCGTTCCTCTCCAACTCGGATTCCGAGGTCGCGACCAAACTCATCGGCTACTTTACTCAGCGTACAGGCCATCTGCGCGAGGGCATTCGCAAGACCATGGAGCTCGTGCGTGGCGGCTACGCCATGACGCTCATCAACGAGCAGGCGCTCTATGCATTCCGCGATCCGCACGGCATTCGCCCGCTCGTGCTGGGCAAGCTGGTGGACGAGGGCCTGGACCAGGCCGATGCCGCATCCGTTTCGAAGCTGCCGTCGCAGGACGGCGCCGCGACGGTCGACGCCACCACCCGTGTCACCCGCGCCGGCGGCTGGGTCGTCGCCTCCGAGACTTGTGCGCTCGACATTGTGGGCGCCGAGTACGTCCGCGACGTCCGTCCCGGTGAGATTTTGCGCATCAGCGCCGAGGGCCTTGTGTCCGAGCAGGGTGTGCCCGCTGCCGAAGAGCCTGCTAACTGCATCTTTGAGCAGGTCTACTTCGCCCGCCCCGATTCCATCATGAACGGCAAGAGCGTCTACGCCTGCCGTTACGACATGGGTCGTCAGCTGGCACATGAGGAGCCCGTCGAGGCCGACCTGGTCATCGGCGTGCCTGACTCCGGCCTGCCGCCCGCGGAGGGGTATTCGCACGAGAGCGGCATTCCCTTTGGCGAGGGCCTTATCAAGAACCGTTACGTGGGCCGCACGTTTATCGAGCCTACGCAGGAGTTGCGCGCCATGGGCGTGCGTATGAAACTCAACCCGCTGCGCGACAACATCGAGGGCAAGCGCCTGGTCGTCATCGACGACTCCATCGTCCGCGGCACCACCATGGTGCAGCTCGTCAAGATGCTGCGCAACGCCGGCGCCAAGGAGATTCATATCCGCATCAACTCGCCCGAGGTCATCTGGCCGTGCTTCTACGGTATCGATACCGACGTGCAGTCGCAGCTTATCAGCGCCAACAAGACGGTCGATGAGATCTGCGAGTACATTGGCGCCGATTCGCTGGCCTTCCTTTCGGTTGAGGGCCTGCTTAAGGTCATGCCCAAGGGCGGTTACTGCGATGCGTGCTTTACCGGACGCTACCCCGTAGCGATTCCCGAGAGCTTTGGCCGCGACAAGTTCATGGAGGGCTTTAAGCCCCGCAACCTGGACAAGCCGTTGCACTTTGACGACGACGCCGTGGTCGAGAAATACGACGACCGCAGCTGGGAAGAGGAGCACGGCGAGGCCTAAAATCTGCCATTTAGGGACAGGTTTATTCTGGTAGGTTTTACCTGCTGTTTTGTTGATATGACGGCGCGTGCTGTTATGGCGCGCGCCGAAATGAACGCAACTATGAGCACCGTTTGGCGCCCGCGCGGCGCCACGGTAGTGGGAGAGGAAGGCTCAGATGAGCGACAGCAAGCATGTGACGTATGAGGACGCCGGCGTCGATACCGCCGAGGGTGGCCGCGCCGTCGACGCTATTAAGCAGATGGTCAAGGACACCAACCGCCCCGAGGTTATCGGCGGCATCGGTGGCTTTGGTGGCCTGTTCTCGGCTGCCGCGCTCAAGGATATGGAAGACCCGATCCTGATCAGCGGCACCGACGGCGTGGGCACCAAGCTCGTGCTCGCCCAGATCATGGACCGTCACGAGACGGTGGGCCAGGACTTGGTCGCCATGTGCGTCAATGACATTTTGGCTTCGGGCGCCGAGCCGCTGTTCTTCCTGGATTACGTTGCCATCGGTCACATTGAGGCCGAGCACATGGCAAAGATCATCAAGGGCGTGGCCGACGGCTGCAAGCTCGCGGGCTGCGCGCTCGTGGGCGGCGAGATGGCCGAGCACCCGGGCGTCATGGCCCCCGCCGATTACGACCTCGCCGGCTTTACCGTGGGTGTTGTCGATCGTCCCAAGATGCTCGACCCCGCGAACGTTCGCCCCGGCGATGTGATCCTGGGCCTGCCCTCCACCGGCGTGCACTCCAACGGATACTCACTCGTGCGCAAGGTCATCGGTGTCGACGGCATCAAGCCGGGCACGCCCGAGGCCGCCGCTAAGGCCGAGGAACTGAGCCGTCCGCTCGAGGAGCTCGGCGGTGCTTCGCTGGCCGATGCTCTGCTGGCCCCTACGCGCATCTACGTCAAGCCGATTCTGGAGCTGCTGCGCGGCGGCGCTAACGTGCACGCCATCGCCCACATCACCGGCGGCGGTATCACCGAGAACCTCAACCGTGCGCTCGCCGACGACGTCGACGCCGTGGTCACCCGCAACGGCGCCGAGATGGGCTGGGACGTTCCGCCCGTCATCACCTACGTGTCGCGTCAGGCCGAGCTCGCGCCCAACGAGGCATGCAAGACCTTCAACATGGGCGTCGGCCTGTGCCTGATCGTCGCCCCCGAGGACGAGGCTGCCGTGACCGAGGCTCTGGTCGCGCTAGGCGAGAAGCCGTTCCGCGTGGGTGAGTGCGTCGAGGGCTCCGGTAAGGTCGTGTACTCCGATGAGCGCTAACGAGCAGATGGTTGCTGCCGAGGGCCTAGGCTTTGTACCCTACACCCGTCCGACCGGCACCGATACGGCCGAGCCGCTTAAGATTGGCGTGCTTATCAGCGGTTCGGGTACCAACCTGCAGGCGCTGATCGACCTGATCGCCGCCGGCAAGCTCAACGCCTCGATTGAACTTGTGGTGTCGAGCCGTCCTTCGGCCAAGGGCCTGCAGCGTGCCGAGCGTGCGGGCATCCAGACACTCACGCTGTCCAAGGATGTCTATGCCGATCCCATCGCGGCTGACGAGATCATTGCGCATGAGCTGCTCGAGCGCGGCTGCGAATATGTGGTCATGGCCGGCTATATGCGCATGGTGCACACGCCGCTGCTGGCAGCGTTTCCCAATCGCGTGGTCAACCTGCATCCGGCATTGCTGCCGAGCTTTACCGGCGCCCATGCGATTGACGATGCGTTTGCTCGCGGCGTCAAGGTGACCGGCGTGACCGTGCACTTTGCCAACGAGATTTACGACAACGGCCCCATCATCGCCCAGCGTGCACTGGCTGTCGAGGAGGGCTGGGACGTCGACACACTCGAGGAGCACATCCACGCGATCGAGCATGTGCTGTATCCCGAGGTCGTGCAAATGCTCGCCGACGGTCGCGTTCACGTGCTGGAGAGCGGCAAGGTCGCAATTGATGCGCCTCGCGGCTAGTGGCGCACAGTACAATTTAGCCGAGTAGTCAGGGTGGTCATTGGCGCCAAGGCGCACGTGGCCACCCTTTGTTTTGGGTAGTCACCTGCGACGTTCTTTAACGACTAGTCGTTTAAGAACGTCCCAGGTGACTAGATGAGAGAGGTGAGCGTATGGCGGATAACGAAGCGCTGTTTACGCCTGAGCTGGTGTTTTTTGATTGGGAGTGTGCGACGCCGGGCGAGGTGTTTGCGCGGCTTGAGGGCGAGCTTGCCCCGCGCGGCTACATTGTCGACGGTTGGCTCGACGCCGTTCGCACGCGCGAGGATGCCTACCCTACGGGTCTTGCCATGCCGGCGGCAAACATTGCCATTCCGCATACCGATCCGGGGTTTGTGGCCAAGCCCTATATCGCGGTGGTGAAGCCCGCCGCGCCCGTGACATTTAACACTATGGCTGGCATGGGCGCTCCGGTGCCGGCGCAGATCGTCATCAATCTGGGCATCGTCGAGCCGGGCGGCCAGGTCGAGGCCCTTCAGGCGCTCATGAACATCTTTATGGACGCCGATGCCGCAGCCGACGTGCTCGGCCAGACCACGCCCCAGGGCATGGTCGACGCCATCCGCCGTCACTTCTAAGGTGGGGCTGAGCCGGCACTTGGGGACTGTCCCTAACTGCCGGCTGCCAGAGCTGTCCCCTTTGCACCAAAATGGTGCAGATTAACCTGTCCCCAATGCACCAAGCGTGCCGCGGGGGCTGCGTTGTGACACAATGGCGTTTGTTCGATTCGTTATGCGAAAGGCCAACTATGGCAAATAAGAAAAAGAACTCCGAGGCCGCGCCGACGCCCGAGCAGCAGGCCCGCGCTGCCTCCAGCTCTCGCAAGAAGCAGCGCAAGACGTACGTGTCTAAGACCGTCAAGATCGTCCTGGTGGTCATCGGCGTGCTGGCGATGCTGCTTTCCGTCTCGGCGATGGCGTGCTCCGGCCTTATGTCGCAGGCCGAGGACACCTCGGGCTACAAGCTGACCGGCGGTGTTGCTGCAACTATCAACGGCACCAACCTCACCGAGGACACCGTGACCAAGCAGATCATGAGCATGCGCACGTCCAACGGCTACACCAAGGATAAGGATTGGGCGCAGTATCTGGTTGACAACGACCTCACGCCCAAGAAGTACCGCAAGCAACTCATCGACTCCTACACGCAGCAGATTCTGCTTCAACAGGCACAGAAGGAGAACGGCGTGACGGTGTCGGACGAGGAGGTCGAGAAGGCTTGGAAGGACGCGTGCAAGAGCGCGGGCGGTGCCAAGGCCTTTAAGAAGACCCTCAAGACCTACGGCTATACCGAGGACACCTACAAGGACTCACTCAAGGAGAGTCTGGCGCAGCAGAAACTCAAGGATGCCGTCGCGCCCACGAGCAAGCCCAAGGACAGCGAGATTGTCGATTACATCAACGAAAACCTGTCCAGCTACAACGACGCCCGCCGCTCGTCGAACATCCTGATCAAGGTTGATTCCGACGCTTCCGACGAGGACAAGGCTGCCGCCAAGGCCAAGGCGCAGGAGTGCCTGGACAAGATCAACTCCGGTGAGCTGAGCTTTGAGGACGCCGTTGAGCAGTACTCCGAGGACACCGGTTCCAAGGAGAAGAAGGGCGATGTGGGCTGGGATAAGCTCACCACTTTCGTCGACAGCTACCAGACGGCGCTCGAGGGACTCAACAAGGGCGACGTGAGCGAAGTCGTCGAGTCGACCTATGGCTACCACATCATCAAGTGCACCGACTACTTCCATGTCGATAATCAGGTTGATGACATCAACCAGGTGCCCAAGGACATCAAGAAGTATGTCTCCAACGTGGTGAAGACGCAGGCGGCCAGCACCGCGTACAGCGAGTGGCTAGAGCAGTACAAGAAGGATGCCGACATCACCGTTAATCCCATGCCCAAAGACGTGCCATACAACGTCAGCCTGAAGGGCGTCACCAAGAGTTCGACCGACGATTCGTCGACGACTGAGTAATCATGGGGCGGTGCTCGCGCGAGTGCCGCCCACGCTATTAGAGAGGATTTGCAGATGACCAACGAAGAGCTGCAGAAGGAAATGATCGCGGCCATGAAGGCCAAGGACAAGGTTCGCCTGTCCATCATTCGCCAGGTTAAGGCCGAGGTGAAGAATATCGAGGTTAACGAGCGCCGCGATGTGACCGAGGAGGACGTCAACAGCATGATCAAGCGTCTGATTAAGCAGACGAGCGAGACGCTGGAGATGTCCATCAAGGCCGGTACCGACCAGGAGCGTACCGACAACCTGACCGAGCAGGTCAAGATTCTGGAAAGTCTGCTGCCCGCGCAGGTTTCGGGCGAGGAGCTCGAGGCCCTGATCGAGCAGGTCATCGCCGAGCTGGGCGCCACGTCCAAGAAGCAGATGGGCCAGGTTATGGGTGCGCTCGGCAAGGCCACCGGCGGCAACTTCGACAAGCCTGCGGCTGCCAAGATTGTTGGCGCAAAGCTTGCGTAAGGGCCGAGCGGTACATAGTTGATGTTAAGGGGACGTGACCATTGCGGTCGCGCCCTTTTTGTTGGCCGATGAAGGGCGCCTCCCCTGGCTGGTCATTGGGCACTCATTGGGGACAGGCTTAAATGAGTGCCCAATGAGCAGGTACTCATTTAAGCCTGTCCCCAATGAGCGCCAACGAGCAGGTGGAAGGTTGCGGGTTCTTTACGGGAATGTAGTGTGGGCTGCGGAAACGCGGTTCTTTCCGTACAATAGTTCAACTCGTGTAAACGCAGGGAAGGGACATTCATGGCAGACATGATCGAGATCAAGCATCTCAACAAGTACTTTGGCGACCTGCATGTGCTCAAAGATATCAATCTCACCGTCAAGCGCGGCGAGAAGCTCGTAATGATCGGGCCTTCCGGTTCGGGTAAGTCGACGCTCATCCGTTGCGTCGATTATCTGGAGGAGCCCACGTCGGGCGAGGTCATCATCGACGGTACGCCGCTCACCAAAAAGAATCACC
This sequence comes from Collinsella sp., assembly GCA_019414515.1. Lineage (GTDB taxonomy): Bacteria > Actinomycetota > Coriobacteriia > Coriobacteriales > Coriobacteriaceae > Collinsella. The sequence goes on along the minus strand of DXLX01000018.1, from coordinate 71,011 downwards.
TGGAGATGGCTCGCAAGTATAGCTCCATGGTGTTTCAGCAGTTCAACCTGTATCCCAACATGACGGTGCTGGGCAACCTGACGCTCGCGCCCATCAAGCTGCAAAAGAAGAGCAAAGAGGAGGCGACCGAGATCGCCATCGCCGCGCTCAAGCGCGTCGGCATGGCGCATAAGGCCGGCGAGTATCCGCAGAATCTCTCGGGTGGTCAGCAGCAGCGCATCGCCATCGCCCGTGCCCTGTGCACCAAGCAGCCCATCATCCTGTTTGACGAGCCGACCTCGGCGCTCGACCCCGAGATGGTCCAGGAGGTTCTGGACGTTATGATTGAGCTTGCGCAGGAGGACATCACTATGATCTGCGTGACGCACGAGATGGGCTTTGCACGCCAGGTGGCCGACCGCGTCATCTTTATGGAGGACGGCCGCATCCTGGAGGAGGGCACGCCCGAGCACTTCTTTGATAACCCCGAGAACCCGCGCTGCCGCGAGTTCCTGTCCAAGATTCTGCACTAGGCGCGGTGATGGACATGACGGATATGACGAGGGCGGCCGTGTCGCGCCGTCATTTTTTGCAGCTGGCTGGCGCCGGCATGCTTGCGCTGACGGGGACCGCGCTTACCGGTTGCGGTAACTCCACCAGCGGCGAGGGCTCCGACAAGGGGTCTAAGCTTGCGGCTATCAAGTCGCGTGGCCATCTGAATGCCGGCGTTAAGAAGGACGTTCCCGGCTATGGATATTACGACACTGCCAAGGGTCGCTTTGAGGGCATGGAAGTCGATTTGTGCTACCAGATCGCCGCTGCCGTCTTTGGCGTGAGCTACAAGGAGGCCCGTGCCCAGGAACTTGTCGAGTTTACCGACGTAACGCCCAAGACGCGCGGTCCGCTGATCGATAACGGCCAACTCGACGTGGTCGCGGCGACCTACACCATCACCGACGAGCGCAAGAAGAGCTGGGATTTCTCGACGCCGTACCGCACCGACTACGTGGGACTCATGGTCAAGAAGCGCTCGGGTTTTACCTCGATTGAGGACCTGGACGGCAAGGTCATTGGCGTAAGCCAGGGTGCCACCACGCAGGGCCTGATCGAGCAGATGATCAAGGACAACGGCTTTAGCTGCAAGCCCGAGTTTAGGGCCTTTAGCGGCTACCCCATCATCAAGAGTTCGCTCGACGCCGGCAATATCGACGTCTTTGCCATGGACCGCTCCACGCTGGCCGGTTACATGAACGAGACCGTTGAGCTGCTGCAGCCCGAGGTCAAGTTTGGCGAGCAGGGCTACGGCGTGGCGACCAAGAAGGGCTGCGACCTTTCGGCCGTGGTCGATCAGGTGATTTGCGATCGCCTGGCCGACGGCTGGCTCGACCAAGAGGTCAAGACCTGGGGTCTTGTATAGGCGCATCGTCCAAGGAAGGAATCAAATGCTCGAAGGATTATTTGACGCCGACCGTTGGTCGACGACATTTCAAAACATGGGGCCCTTCTGGGAGGGCTTTGGCGTGACGCTGCAGGTGGTCGTTGCCGGTCTGCTGCTGTCGCTGGTGCTGGGCACGCTGCTGGGCGTGTTCTCTACCACTCGTTCGCGCGTGCTGCGCGCCATAAGTCGCGTGTACGTGGAGTTTTACCAGAACACCCCGTTGCCCGTGCAGGTGCTCTTTATGTACATGGCCGGTCCGCAGTTTTTGCAGGCCATAACCGGTGCCGACCAGCCGGTGCGCATCGCGCCATTCGTGCTGGGCTTCTTGGGCGTGGGCCTGTATCACGCGGCCTACATTTCGGAGGTCATCCGCACTGGTATCGAGGCGGTTCCGCGCGGTCAGATGGAAGCGGCCCAGAGCCAGGGCTTCACCCGTGCGCAGGCGTACTGGTACATCGTGCTGCCCCAGACGTTCAAGATCATTTTGCCGCCGCTGTGTAACCAGGCGCTCAACCTGGTCAAGAACACGTCGGTGCTGGCGCTTGTCGCCGGTGGCGACCTTATGTACCGTTCCGACAACTTTGTGAGTCTGTACGGTTACCTGCAGGGATACATCGTCTGCTGCCTTATGTACTTCATCATCTGCTTTCCGCTCGCCATGCTGGTGCAGTGGCTCGAGCGCCGCTCCAAGGAGCGTCCGCGCGGCGTGAGCCTGGCCGAGCTGGGGCTCGACAACGTAGAGGAGGCCTAGCGCATGGAAATCTTCAACGCGACCAACCTGCTCTACATTTGGGGCGGCTTTGTTAAGACGATCGAGATCTCGGCGCTGTCGATCTTTTTCTCGCTCATCTTTGGCACGGTGCTGGCGCTTGTTAAAAGCTATGCGCCACGCCCGTTCCGTATTTTGGTGAGCGCCTATATTGAGCTGTTCCGTTGCACACCGAACCTGCTGTGGATCCTGTTTATCTACTTTACGGTGCAGGGTTTGGACATTGTGATTTCGACCATCGCCTTTACGCTGTTTACCAGCGCTGTTATGGCCGAGATTGTGCGCGGCGGCCTCAACTCGATTCCGCGCGGCCAGTTTGAGGCGGCGCAGAGCCAGGGCTTCGGCTTCTTTGCCACCATGCGCTACATCATTTTGCCGCAGACGTTTAAGACGATCATTCCGGCGCTGTTTAGCCAGTGCACGACCGTCATTAAGGACAGCTCGTATCTTTCGGGTATTAACGTGGCCGAGCTCATGTACACGGCAAACGTCGTGATGGCCCACGCGATCGACCTGTCGCAGGTGCTTATGCTCTACGGCCTGGTGTTTGCGATGTACTTTGTGCTCAACTTTGGTATCTCGCTGCTGGTGAGGGCATATCAACGCCGTATCGTAGCCGCATAGTCCTGCTTCCCCAAGCACGGCACCTTGCCCCTCAATCGTCGCTTGCGTACATTTAGTACGCGGCGCTCCTCTTTCGGGGCAATCTGCCGCACTTGGGAAACCAGGACGAAGGTGGGGACAAAATGGGAATCAGGGATTGCCTATTTCTCATTTGTTAGAAAGGAATCGCGATGAGCGATCTGGAGAATAAGAAGAATCCTGTGGTCATTACCATCGCGCGCGACTTTGGCGCCGAGGGCCACGAGATTGGTCGCATGCTTGCCGACGAGTTGGGGATTCCGCTGTACGATAACGAGCTGCTGGTGCGCGCGTCGCTGCGCGCGGGCGAGTCGCTCGACAAGATGGCTGCCTACGACGAGCGCCTGGCCGTGGAGAATATGGCGTTTCTGCCCGACCGCTACGATGCACGTTCGTACTCGGACAAGTTGTTCCAAAAGATGAGCCAGGTGATTTTGGATCTGGGCGAGACCGAGAGCTGCATTATCGAAGGCCGTCTGTCCGATTACCTGCTGCGTAACAATCCCAACCACATTGCCGTGTTGGTGACCGCACCCTTTGAGGACCGCGTCGAGATCGTGCGCAAGAAGCGCGGCCTTAACAAAAAGAAGGGCGCCAAGCTGGTCAAGCAGCAGCAGAAGGCGCGCGAGGCGTTCTATAAGCGCTACAGCGCCGGAAAGTGGAAGATGACGAGTGGCAAGGACATCGTCGTCAACCGCGCCAAGCTGGGCCGCGAGGGCTGCAAAGATGTCATCGCCGCTGCCTACCGCTACAAGGTAGCGCAGCTCGAAGGCTAGCCGATCAATAACCACCACAAAGGGGACAAGCACCTTTGCGGTGGTTTTTGTTTTAGGCCGAGGGGAAGGCCTTGGTGAGACCGGCGTGCGTCTGCGTGTCGGTCTTTTGGTAGATGGAGCTCAGGTGGCGCTGTACCATGCGCATCGAGATACCGAGTTCCTCGGCAACCTGCTTGAGCGGGCGTTCATCCTGGGTCACGGCTATGAGCACGTCGACTTCGCGCGGGGTGAGAGCGTGGTTGGCGATGAAGGCCTGGCGTTGCTCCTCGATGGTGGGGGCGGCGAGTGCTTCTTCTGCCAGCTGCTCGCGCTCGCGCTCCCGCTCGGTTTGGGGCAGGCGGAACAGGCCCGCGGCTACAAACGCCGCGCAGGCGGCGACGAGCAAAACGAGCGCACCGATCATAATGAGGGCAACGTTATCCGAGGTCACGAGAGCAAGCGAGATGCCCGATGTGGTGAAAGCGCATACATTGTTGGCGGCGCGGCCCATGCCAGCCCAAAGGGCGGGCGCATGCATGTGCGGTGCCAGCTGTGTAAAGGTGGCGGTAAAGAACGTGACGAAAAAGCCCGAGCTCAGGTAAAAGACGACAAGGCCTAGGTTGGGATCGGCGCCGGCCTCCACGGCCAGGATGGAAATGGTCGAGAGCACGGCGATGCCGAGCATGACAAGTCCCATGTAGCGGCGCTCGGCAAGGTCAAAGATAAGACCGGCGGCAAGGCCGCTTGCCGCCAAAAAGAGGCGCGGCCAAGTCTGCACGGCAATGGTGCCGTGGGCGTTGGAGAGTGTGACCACGTTGTCGAGGGTGGAGAACAGACAGGCAAGAATCATGACGAGCGCGATGCTCCAGCATGCCTGCTTGGCGAGGGCATGAGAGGACTCAGCAAAGGGATTGATGGCGGGGCTGGAGCTCTCGGCAGCTTTTTGGGGAACGACGCTGAGGGCGGATATGGCGATAGTCGCTGCGCCAAGGACGATGAGCTCTGCGATACCGCCGCAATTGAGCAGGTTGACGGCGAACTGCATCAGGATGCCCGCGGCATAGGCTGCTCCCGCACCGGTGGCGAGCTTGGGATCGTCTTGAAACGCCAGTGAAAAGGCGTGGTGCGCAGCGGCGCCCAGCAGGCCGAGTCCGAGGAATGCGAGGCAGCCCAGAATCTCGAGGGCAAGCGAACCCGTGGGGGACTGGATCTGGGTCAATCCCAGGATGGCGATGGGAACGGCGGCGCTGACAACTGCCTGGGGCTGGCCTTTGCGTTGGGCGAGACCGAGCAGTGGTGCATATCCGATAAAGCCGAGCACGCTCGCACCCAGAATAAAGCCCTGTGCGATTACAACGCGTTCGGCACCGGCGAGCAGCCCGACGTTGACGTCGAAACGAAACTCGGCGGCAAGGAAGGCGAAGGTGAAGAGCGCGAGTGCCAGAAGCGCGTTGATTTTAGGCCTGCTCAGGTTCAAGGACGGTCCTTTGGGTGGACGAATAATCGTGTCCTCGATTGTAGCGTTCCCGGGACGAGTGTGGCGATGGCGAAATCATATTGAATTAAACCGCAGGTAGAGGCCTAGGTTCACATCTACGAACCTAGGCATATGGAGTCATTTGGCACATCTTGGTGGTACAGGACCACCACAAAGGGGACAGGCACCTTTGTGGTGGTATGTCCCTACGACCAAGGAGGCCGTTATGAACGTAAGCCACTTTGACAAGCAAGCTCAACGTGAGTCCACCTGCTCGCTGGTTCACGGTACCTGGCGTTGTGTGGGTGCCAAAATAGCTTGCGCCGGCGCGTGTGCGCTTATGGTCGGTCAGTTGCTGCTGCCGAGCGTGGCGCTGGCGACGGAATGCGCCGATCCCGCCGCTGGGACGGATGAGGTTGCCGCGGCTCCGGTGACGCCGACGGTTGCGGAGGATACGGCTGCAACGACCGCGCCAGCTGCTTCGACCGCGCCTGCAACCGATGCTGCTCCGGCGGCGCAAGCCACCGTTGAGCCTCAGCAGACAATCCCAGCCGATGCCGCCAATGAGCCTAGCGGTGCTGCGCTCGCTGGGCAAAACGCTTCTGGCGACGACAACGCCGCCATGCCGGCGAGCAACGCCATCATGCCCTGTGGCGTGACCGATGTGACAGGCGGGGGCGGCGTTAGGGTCAATACGACCGTGGTCGATCATTATACGAACTGCGAGCTTTCGGACAACATCACGCTCGAAAAGGGCCAGTCGTATACCCATGATTTTCCCGATGTTGAGGGTGGCATTCCAGAAGCGCTTGCGAGCGAAGTTGTCGAGGTTAAGTACTACAGGGCCGATGCCGCTTCGGGCACTCTGGTCGAAGTTCAGGATGCGTCCATGTCCGACGTGACGGCTCGCTTCGAACCCGTTGGCAATCACATGAGGCTGACGCTGACCTTTACGGGTGGCGCGGCAGGCGGCTCGTATCGACTCACGCGCAATGAGGCTCTCTATATTGGCTCGGCACTGGAGTATACCGGAACTGACTATGAAGGCAGCTCGACTATCCTCAACGAAACCAGGTACGATTATTACCTCCGCTACGCCATCAATAGCGAAATTACGCTCGTTGCGTCAGAAAACGAAGCCCTCCATAACCTGAACGTCAACGACGTGAAGACCAACTACGCGCCCGGCGAGGCGCCCCGCGCGACCGCGACGATTCCCGCTGCTGACGCCGACAAGTACGAGATCGCCTACGAGTGCTGGGAGGAGATGGATGGCAGCGACCCCGCGGAGCTCACGCCCGTTGCCTTCTGGTATTCCGACCCCGCCAAGTATCCGACGGGCGCGAGGAGGATCGAACACTTCGAAGAGGGCAAGTTCTACATGTATTCCGTCGAGCTGAGGCTCAAGGGCGACAATACCGTGGGCAATGACTGCATGATGTACGTCAACGGCCATTGGACGCACCACATCAAGACCGTCAACGGCGTCTTCGCGCCAAACGCTGACAATATGCTGTGCGAGCAGCCGATCGACGAATGGCGGGCCATCGACGTTATCGAGATCAACGGCGCCACGACCACCTTCAAGGCAGGCGATAAGCCGGTCTTTACGGCGAATGTTCCGACGGGCTCCAACTTCCTTCCTCAGTGTGAGTACTGGACGGGTAGCGACGGCAGCGAAGTGAACTCTCAGGAGTTCTGGGATCAGAACATCACGAACCACATCGACGCCTTTAAGCCTGGCGTGACCTATCGCTACGGTATCTACCTCAAGCCCGCGCGCGGATTCTACTTTACGCCCAACACCAAGCTGGTGATCAACGGCCAGGAGGGCGGCTACCAGATGGGCGAAGCGAGTGTAGTTGATCCCGAGAGCGGCTGTATCTTCACTCTGTGGCTCAACACCGATTTGACCTTTACGCCTGAAGCCACGCCGACTCCCGATCCGCAGCCTACGCCGGATCCCAATCCGACGCCGCAGCCCGAGGTCAAGCCCGAAACCAAGCCTGAGACGAAACCCGAGACCAAACCCGCGGCTAAGCCGGCCACGACAACCGCCACGACCAAGACGGTTGAGAAAGCCGCGCCGACCAAGAAGGGCGATGCTGTCCTGGCTACCACGGGAGATACCACCGTAATGACGGTCACCGCCCTAGGTATCGCTGGCGCAACCGTTGCCGCTGCCGGCATCGCCGCAACCAAGCGCCGCAAGCGTTAGGTTTTGGCGGCGGCGCCCATCCTCGGCTTTAGCAAAATCTCAATCTGTAACACCAAGCCAGTCAAAACGGCTCTAGATGTTACAGATTGAGATGAACCGAATGGCCGCCAACCTAACGTCTCGATCTGTAACACGTAGCGGGGAATTTGGTCTCTAACTGTTACAGATTGAGACAAAGCGGGGGCGGCTGGAGCAATATCTCGATCTGTAACAACTACAAGGCTCAACAGGGCCTAACTGTTACAGATCGAGACAAACATCGGAATCGGTTCGCCGACCAGACCCCAAACCGCCACAAAGGTGCCTGTCCCCTTTGTGGCGGTTTGCGCAGGTAGAACGGTAGGTTCGTATATATGAACCTACCGTTCGCTTTGTTTTTGGACGACGATTACGCTGGATGACTTTTGGTTTCAGGAAAGGAACGACCATGAGGTGGACCACTGTTCGAGCGCTTTGCCGCCGCCTGACCGTTGCCGCGGTGACCCTCACCATGGTGACGGGTTCGTTGCCCGCGGGCGCGTTTGCCGAGACCCTCACCACCGATAGCACCTTTGTGCAGACGGATGTCGAACAAGTAGACGATGCCGATGCCGCCGACCCCGCGCCCGATGCCGCCGACGCCGCGCCCGATGCCGGCGTTGCCGACCCCACAGTGCCCGCCGCCGATGACGTCCTTACGCCCCCGGACTCCGAGATTGCATTGGCGGCAGGCCTGACGGGCGCCGGGCAGACCGAGAGCACACCTGCGGGTACGCTCGCCACCGATCTTGTCGAGGGCAAGGAACTCGCCGAGCAGCAGAAGCAAGAGGAGGCTTCCGGTGCCGAGGCAACCTGGAACGAGGAACTTGAACTCTGGGCAACCTCGAAGGGCGCCACGGGCGTAAAAGGCGAATACGATGATGGCTACGTGGCCGGCGAGCAGACTCCCGCGCAGTACTACTTCTCGATTGATAGCCTCACCAACGAAATTTCTATCGAGTATGGCGACGCGGGCATTACCACGTTGGAGGTGCCCTCGACCATCGACGACAAAAATGTCGTAAGCCTTACGGGTATGGGAAGCGCTGCGCTCACATCGATCACCTTCGCCCCTAATTCGCATGTCCGCTCGGTTGGAGGCTTGGGCGGCAGCAGCATCAAAGAGATCGCACTGCCCGATTCGGTCGAGGAGCTCAAGAGCTATGCATTCTACAAAAGCAAGACGCTCCAAACGGTAACCTGGCCCAACAACGCGGCCTTTACCACGATTCCCGAGCAGGCCTTTAAGGAATGTGAACAACTTGACGACAAGGTGGTGGCAACGCTGCCGCCTTCGGTCAAAACTATCGACTATCTTGCATTCGCCTATTGCGGCGTGCCACAGTTCTATGTCTCGGACACAACAGTGCTCACCTTTACGCAGATCAATGTGCCGGGCACGGTGGAGCGGATCGGGCACTATGCCTTTGATGGGTGCTCGCATGTGTCGTCGGTGACGATCGGCGATGGTGTCAAATCTATCGGGGCGCTCGCGTTCGCCTCTCTTGATCCTGCGATTGCCGGCAAAGAGATTGTGCTACCCAAAAGCGTGGAAATGATAGAGTGGGGAGCTTTTGAGAACACGAGATACGGAAACGAGACGAACCATAATGCCGTTGCCCTGCGCGTGATGAACCCCGATCTTCAGCTTGGTGAGGCGGGCTATCCGGGCGACTATAATGAGCGCGTGACAATCGATGGCGTAACGTATGCGATTCCCTTTAGTGAAGGCCAGACCATCTATGCCTATGCGACCGATTCGGCTGGCAACCCCTCGATGGTCAAAAAGCTTGCCGATGCCGTGGCCGATCGCAAGGACTCCGTCGATTCCTCGAAGCCTGCCTACACGTTTGAGTGGATGGGCGAGGCGGCCCAGATCACGGGCAAACTTCCCCAGGGCGCGGCGGCCGTGCTCGTGCAGGCGGGGCAGTCCACGCCGCTGGCGGTTGGCGATGACGGCAGCTTTACAGCGGACGCCCTCTCCAAGACGGCAGCCACCCTGCGCATTTCGCTCAGCGGTTACTATGACATGGTGCTGGCGCGCCCGGGCGACCAGATGACGGGCACATGGAATATCGGAGACATTAAGGCGGAGGACTTTACCAAGATTCCGGCTTCGCGCGCGATTGAGCTCAACGTGGGCTTTCTTGAACCGATTGTGGGCCAGGATAAGACCGAACGCATTGAGCTCGATAGTCTCGATAACATCGATCTGACGGTGAAGAGCGGCGGCAAGACGCTTAAGCCTGCCAAGGGTGACAAGGAAAACGACTTCCGTATCCAGGGTACAGCGCTCGTGGTGTCGCAGGCCATTGCCGATGCAGACCAGGATCTGGAGATAACGCTCGAGCCCAAAGACAGCCTCAAGCTGGGTGGGGCGACGGCGACGGTGAAGCCTTCGGCCGGCAAGGTCGATATCGACTTGAAACCCTGGGGCACGGCGACGGTCACGACCAAGGGCGACTACCAGGGCGCCAACCGCGTGCTGGTGTTCCGTACGTCCGACGGCAAGCTAGTCGCCGACGTCGTCACCTATTTGATGGGTTACGAAGACGATGGCACCACGCCTATCATGAAGGCCGAGACGCCGCGCCTTAAGGCCGGTTCGTACACCATCGTCGCCTTTAACAAGACGAGCTACGACATCCAAGCGACGAGCTATTCCACGTTTAGCCGCCTAGGGCTGACCGTGGGTAAGTATATCGCGCAAAAGCAGGTGAAGATTGAGGACGGCAAACAGCTCGACGTGACGCTCGACGTCCCCACGTTTGACGTGGAGACGTATCGTGCCGAGCGCGGGCTGACGGCGGGCTCGGTTATCGCTGATTCGTCCGCGGTCGTTGGCGCGGAGACCGAGCTGCGCATTCATTACGAGCTCAAGGACAGCCAGGCTGCCAAGATTGAGATTCCTCTGGCCAAGGATGCCGTCGAGGATGTGTCCGCAGGCGCTCGCGAAGCCGGCGCCAGCTCCGATGCCATGTGGGCTGCCACAACTTGGGAGGGCGACAACCTCGTTCTCGATATGAAGAAGAGTGCGGGCGCCGATGTGTTTGTGCGCTTTAAGCCTAAGGCCGCGGGCATCTATGCCGTCTCGCCGCTTATTACGCTGGGCGAGGTGACATTGCCGCTGGGAAGCACCACACTCGAGGTTAGCGGATCGCGCATCGAGGTCGACAACACCGACGTTCACAGCCTGCTGGGCAATGTGGCCTACGTGTATGCAGCGCCGGGCAAGAGCGTGCAGCTCACCGTGGGGACGGGCTCGTCGGCTGCAAAGTACACCGGCAAGACCAATAAACTCGGCCGTGCCAAGATTGAATACGAACTGCCGCAGGATACGCTTGCCGCCGAGCGTGTGACGCTCGAAGCGCGCGTGGGCTCGACCGATGTCGCCGCCGCTGCCGCAGAGGTGACGGCTCGCAACTATGTGCGCTATGTTCCGGGTGCTTCGGTCTGGAACTTTGATGTGACGTATCGTGGCGGTACGCAAAACCTGGTCAAGGACGGCAAGGACACGGGTAAGAGCCTGTGGACCTTCCACCATCTGCCGCAAAAGAAGAACGCCTACTGGACGTTCGATATTACGCTCGAGGTGGGAAACGAAGAGGCCGCCGATACGCTCGACCTGTACGTGGACTGCGTGGATGGCAAGACGGTGACGATTCCTCTGACTCAAAAGTCGCGCGAGGGCACCCGCGTGCGCTATGCGGCGGAGTATGTGGACGAGGGTTACCTTAAGCTGCTTAATGAGTTTAACAAGGCGAATGACTCGACCTATGTGAACTGCGGCAACTTTGAGCAAATCTTTATGCCGCAGACCTACCGCATCTCCAATGCTCAGCTTATGACCATGCTGAGTTTTGACGCCAACGCTTCGGCCAAAAAGCATTCCGCCGCGGCCGAGGAGCGCCAGCAGGAGTTCTCGAATGCCGTGCAGCAGTGGCACGAGTATATGATGGATAACTCGTTTAATGATGTCGACGAGGCCTTTAACGACGCGATTGACCAGATGGTCGCCGATGCGTTTGCCGAGGAGGACAAGGACGGTAAAGAGGACGAAGCCCAAGGTGGAGCTGCCCGTAAGGCTCGTCGCGCCCCTGCCGCCAGCGACGGCGAGGGTGATGGTACTGGCAACGACGAGGCCGCGCAGTTTGCGGCTGAGCTCAAGGCCGCGGTCGGCGGGTCGTCGGCGCTGCTGACCCAGCAGGGCGACAGCTATGGCGTCAATGTGGACAAGATGATCTTTGAGGATGCTTACGGCACCAGCGAGGATTGGTATCAGGAACTCGCGGCGGCCCAGGGCGCGAACGCTGCGGATGCGGCCGCCATCAAGGAGCTCGTCGACCATGCATCGCGAGCGGAGTTTATTGCCCAGCAGGCCGAGGATCTGGTGGGCCAGTCGATGGGTATCGGCCAGCTCAACCAATATGGAAGCTGGAATGACGCAACCGCTGCGGCGCTCAACAAGTGTGCGGGCATTAAGGCCAGCGAGTACAACGGCCAGTCGACGAGCGGGTTTAACGATTTGGGCCAGGCGCTCGGCAGCTCACTGAGCTACAAGGCGGCTGACGACGATACCGTCAAGGGCTTTAAGGTCGCCGCGCCCGATGGCGAGCAGACGGCCTATATCGAGTCGGAGTTTATCGAGAACTCCAATAACAACAAGAACCAGGCGCTTCTGTTTAACTCGATCGCCATGCAGTGTGACATTCTGGACAATCTGTACGATAACTGGAATGTGGTCCATAGCCTCAATAACTCTACGATTCGCGGCTGGCTTATGGCTTGGAAGCGTAACGGCGACGTGAGCGCCCATATGAAGCTCATCCGCACGATTCGTTCGCTCAAGAGCTATAAGATCGAGTGCGAGATGTTCGGACAGGTCTTTAAGACCGATGCGTGGAAGGCGGCCGGCCAGGCGTTTCCCGCGGCGACCCAGGGCATCGGCATCTTTACCGGCATTTACGGCGTGAACGATGCCAGCAAGAACTGGGAGAACGTGAACGTCCGTATGCAGAAGGTGAAGGGCGAGCGCGAGGGCTATGAGCTTCAGCATACGCGCCTGCTTGCCAAGCCCGAGAAGACCGAGGACGACTGGAAGTGCATTTACGCGCTGCGCGACGCCATGGAGAAGGCGCGTGCGTTTGAGGATCTGCTGCATCGCCAGCTCTGCCACGACAGCACCGATGTGGCGGTGGGCTCCATTATGACAATCGCCGGCGTGCTGACGGCCGGTTCGGCGGGTACCGTGGTGGGCGCTGCCTATGACGCGGCTTCGACCAGCGTAGGTTCGGAGCGCGCGATTAAGCTGACCAATGCCGAATGCGCCTACGATGTTGCCTGCGAGCAGGTGGAGCGCGCGTGCCAGAATCGTATTACGGTCAACTGGGGCGAGCTGACTGATACCGAGGTCTACAAGGCCAACAAGGACGGCTTGATCTCGGACGAGAAGATGCAGTCGATCTTCGAGGCGCGTTATCGCAATGTGGCTGCCAAGGCTGCACCCGACCCTGCGGGCGTGGTGTACGAGGGCCTGCTGTCCAATACGGTTGAAGGCGCGACGGTTGAGCTGTGGAGCGCCGACGATGCGGCCGGTACCAATGCAGTGCGTTGGGATGCCGAGGAGTATGAGCAGGACAATCCGCTTGCAACGGGTGCGGACGGTGCGTACAACTGGAATACGCCGACCGGCTGGTATCAGGTGCGCGTGACCAAGGACGGGTATGAGGAGGCGCGTTCGGCCTGGCTGCGCGTGCCGCCGATTCAGACTGAGGTGAACATTGGCTTGGCGTCGACGGCGGCGCCCGAGGTGGCTTCGGCCCATGCCTATACCGATTGCGTCGAGGTTGAGTTTGCGCAGTATATGGATGCGAGTGACGATACCCTGGCCGCATTGTGCGCGCAGGGCTTGGGCGACGTGACGTATACGTGGCTCGATAAGCAGGACGATCCCAATGGCAAGCCGCTGTCGCGCGTGCTGCGTATTCGCTATGCCGATGCGTGTGAGGTGGGCTCGACGGTGTCGTTTGAGCTCGACGGTGCTCGCAACTATGCCGGCACGGCCATGGCGCGCTGGGCAAGCGGCGAGCTTGTCGTGGGCGTTCGTGCCGACAAACTCAAGCTCAACGTGGAGCAGGCCGTGACCATGCTTGAGGGCAGTGACTTTGAGCTGGTGGCGCACGTGACCGATAAGGCGGGCAAGCCGTTTGCGGGCGCCAAGGTTAGTGTTGGGCTGGAGTCCTCGGCTATCTGCTCTGTCGATGCCAACCAGGCCGTGACGGGCGAGGACGGCGCGGCGACGTTTGTGCTGCATGGTGCTCTGCCCGGTTTGACGACGTTGACGGCGGCGGTGGACGGCACGGCGCTGTCCAAGCAGGTCGACGTTCGCGTGTCTGCCGAGGCAGCGCGACCGGCGCGACCGGTGGCGACGATTGGTGCGACGACGTTTGGTGCATGGTCGCCCAAGGAGAACTACATTACGGTGCCCAAGGGCACGAAGCTGGAGCTTTCTGCCGAGGATGGCACGACGATTTGGTACACCACCAACGACACCTGCCCCTGCCGTGACGAAGGCCGCGTAAAGTACACCGAGCCTATTGCGCTCGATAGCAACATGTATGTGCGCATTGCGGCACAGCGCCCTGGCATGTCGTACAGCGAGTATTCCAAGCGTCTGAACATTACGATTACGGTGACCGATGAGCCGGCGCCTGAGCCGACGCCCGAGCCGGACCCGACGCCTGGCGACGGCGAGCAGGGCGGCGGTGCGGATGGCTCTAGCGGCACCGGGGTACCTGCGGGCGGCTCGGCTTCGACGACGACCACGGTGACGACGCACAAGTCCAGGGGTAAGGGCGAGAACGGCAAGAAGTCCGGTGGCACGGAGCTTGCCGGCACGGGTGACGCCACCGCGATGACGGTCGCGGCCCTGGGCATTGCCGGCGCAACCGTCGCCGCTGCCGGCATCGCCGCGGCCAAGCGTCGCAAGCGCTAGGTTTTGGTGGCGGCGTCCGTCCTCGGCTTTAGCAAAATCTCAATCTGTAACACCAAACTGCCCAAAACGGCTCTAGATGTTACAGATTGAGATGAACTGTTTAGCCGCCAACCTAACGTCTCGATCTGTAACACGTAGCGAGGAATTTGGTCTCTAACTGTTACAGATTGAGACAAACGTCGGAATTGGTTCGCCGGTCAAGTCCCCGACCACCACAAAGGCGCATGTTCCCTTTGTGGTGATGGGTTGGCCGGCATAGAAAAAGTCCCCGCCGGGCGTGTGCTCGACGGGGACTTTGCCGTTTGATGGCTAACGCTGTAGGTGATTACTCGCCCAGCAGGCTCTTGGTGATGGAAGCGGCGGCCTTCTTGCCGGCGCCCATCGCCAGAATGACCGTAGCGGCACCGGTGACGATGTCGCCGCCGGCCCAGATGCGGGGATCGGTGGTCTGGCCGGTCTCCTCGTCGGCGACGATGTAGCCCCACTTGTTGAGCTCCATCTTGCCGCCGATCTTCTTTGCGAAGGGGTTGGCGTTGGTACCGATAGCCGAGATTGCGACGTCGCAGGGGATCTCCTCGATGGCGCCCTCGATGGGCACCGGGCGACGACGGCCGGACTCGTCGGGCTCGCCGAGCTCCATCTTCTGGACCTTGACGGCGCACACGGAGCCGTCCTCGCCAGCGACAAACTCGAGCGGGGAAACGAGCGGCAGAACCTCGACGCCCTCGGCCTTGGCGTGGTGCAGCTCGGCGCGACGGCAGGGCATCTCGTCCTCGGTACGACGGTAGGCGATGATAGCGTGCTCGGCGCCCAGACGCTTGGCGGTACGGACGGCGTCCATAGCCACGTTGCCGCCACCAAAGACGACGACGTTCTTGCCGTGCTTGGTGGGGGTGTCGTACTCGGGGAACTTGTTGGCCTTCATCAGGTTCACGCGGGTGAGGTACTCGTTCGCGAAGAAGACGTTGGGCAGGTTCTCGCCGGGGACGTTGAGGAACTTGGGCAGGCCAGCGCCGGTCGCCACGTAGATGGCGTCGAAGCCCTGCTCGAACAGCTCCTCGGCCGTGGCCATGTTGCCCACGACGGAGTTGTACTCAAACTTGACGCCCATATCCTCCAGGCCGTCAATCTCGCGCTTGACGACCGCCTTGGGCAGACGGAACTCGGGGATGCCGTAGACCAGCACGCCGCCGCCGGTAAAGAAGGCCTCAAAGACGGTGACGTCAAAGCCGTTGCGGGCGAGCTCGCCGGCGCAGGTGATGCCGGACGGGCCGGAACCGACGACGGCGACCTTCTTGCCGTTCTTGGGAGCCATCTTGGGCGTGGAGGCGAGCTCGGGGCGGTCGCCCAGGAAGCGCTCGAGCTGGCCGATGGCCACGGGCTCGGACTTCTTACCACGGATGCACTTGCCCTCGCACTGGTTCTCCTGCGGGCAGACGCGGCCGCAGATAGCGGGAAGCATGGAGTCCTCGCGGATGGTATCGAGGGCGCCGCCGAAGTCCTTCGCGCGGATCTGCTCGATAAAGCGGGGGATGTTGATGTTGACGGGGCAGCCCTCAACACAGAACGGCTTCTTGCAGTTGAGACAGCGCTCGGCCTCGGCCAGCGCCATCTCCTCGGTGAAGCCCTTGTCGACGGGGCGGAAGTCGCAGGCGCGCTCGGCAGCCGGCTCCTCGTTATCGGGGGTGCGGGGCGACTTCATATCGGCAACGAAACGACCGTTAACTAGTGGCATGCGCAGCTCTTTTCCTCATAGGCCTTGAGGGACTCGCCCTCTTCGGAACGGTAAGCGGCCTGGCGGGCACGAAGGTCATCCCAGTCGACCAGGGTGGCATCGAAGTCGGGGCCGTCGACGCAAGCGAACTTGGTCACGCCGCCCACCTCGACGCGGCAGCAGCCGCACATGCCGGTGCCGTCAACCATGATGGGGTTGAGGGACGCGGTGATGGGGGTGTCGTACTTCTGGGCGGTGAGGGTCGAGAACTTCATCATCGGAACGGGGCCGACGCAGAAGACCTGGCTCACGGCCTTGTCCTGCAGCAGGCGCTCCAGCGGAGCGGTGACAACGCCCTGCTCGCCGTAGGAGCCGTCGTCAGTGGTGATGTGGATGTGGCCCTCGTCGAGGAGCTCGCGGAACTGGTCCTCCATGAGCAGGAGGTCCTTGGTGCGAGCGCCCATGATGGCGTGGACCTCATGACCGGTCTCGACCAGGTGCTTGGCGACCGGGAAGGCAATTGCCAGGCCGACGCCGCCGCCAATGACGGCGCAGGGGCCCTCGGCCATCTCGGTGGGAACGCCCAGCGGGCCTACGACGTCGCGCAGCGACTCGCCGGCCTCGTAGGTGGACAGCATCTCGGTGGTCTTGCCGATCACCATGAAGATGAACTCGACCCAGCCCTCGTCACCGTTCCAGCCGGCCAGGGTAAACGGGACACGCTCGCCCGTCTCATTGGCGCGAACCATGAGGAACTGTCCAGCGTGCGCATGCTTGGCGATTGCGGGCGCCTCGATGCGGAACTTGAACACCTTCTCCGAGAACTGCGTCTTCTCCAGGATCTTATACATAGAACCCCTCTCTTGTTAGGGCCGCCGAACCGTGCCTCCACGGAAATGGACGGTAGCCCGAATAAAACCGTACGCGCACAGGCGTTGTGCAGACATACGGTGCAAATTATACCCTCATGGACATGTCACTTACGTGTGTCTTCGGCTGTTGAGAGCAGGGTTTATCCACTTTGGCCTACCAAAGGGGGAGAGGTTTATTTTGGTCGGTTTTATCAGGTAAAACGGCAAAGGGGGCCGGCCTCGCGCTTCGGTGAGGCCGGCCCCCTTTGGAGCGTTGCATATGTATGGCGGCACAGGGTTTATTGCGACGCGGCATCCGCGGCGTTTCCGCATATAAAACCTGCCAAAATAAACCTGTCCCTAAATGGTAGGTTTTAGTGCTTGCCGTTGGCGGAGGCGGCACCGTTGACGTGGTCGCGGGCATAGACCACGCCGTGCACGATCGCCAGGCCGGCGGCGTCGGCCGCGCGGGCGCAGGTGTCCTGGAAATCCTCGGCCTCGCGGGCGCGCAGCTGCTTAAGAACGTAGTCGGCGACGGCCATCTTGCCGGGAGGGTTGCCGATGCCGGTGCGGATGCGGCTGAAGTCGCGGCTGCCCATCTTGTCGATGATGGAGCGCAGGCCGTTGTGACCGGCGTGGCCGCCGCCCACCTTAACACGTACGTCGCCGGCGGGAATGTCGAGCTCGTCGTGGATCACGAGCAGCTCCTCGACCTTGATCTTGTACTCGCGGCAGAGCTTGGAGATGGGGCCACCCGAGGTATTCATATACGACTGCGGCTTGACCAGCACAATCTGGCGCTTGCCGCCCTCTTCCTCGGGATCGTTGATGTTGATGAGCGCGACCTCGGCGCCGGCCTGGTTTTTCCAGTACGTGACGCCGGCCTGACGGGCCAGCTCGTCGATCGCCTTAAAGCCGGCGTTGTGGCGGGTCTCGGCATATTCCTCGCCAGGGTTGCCAAGCCCGGCAACCATGCGAATCTTAAGCGGCTGTGCAGCTGCCATATTTGTCCTTCCGTTACATAAAAAGTTTAATCAACGACAAAGGCTACCACGCCCGCCGAAGGCGAGGCTTTGCTTCAGCGAAATCCCACCAGACAAAAGCGCGGCCGCGGCAGAGCGAGCCGTCGGAACAGAAGAAACCCCCGCGCGACCTTTGCGAAGCAAGGGGGAGCGCGGGGGTTTCTTCTGTTCCGACGGCGATGCGCCGGGTTGCAAGGACGATGCGACTACAGCGCGAAGTCGCCGCCGACGAGCGTGGAGACGGGCTCCTCGTGGTAAACGGCGGAGATGGCCTGAGCGAACTCCTCGGCGACCGAGATGGTCTTGATCTTGCCGCCGACCTCGACGGGGATGGCGTCGGTGACGACGCACTCGACGATCGGGGCGTCGTTCAGGCGCTCGATGGCCGGACCGGAGAAGATACCGTGGGTGGCGCAGACGTAGATGTCGCCGGCGCCCATGGCCTTGAGCTCCTTGACGTTGGCGCACAGGGTGCCAGCGGTGTCGATCATGTCGTCGTTGATGATGCAGGTCTTGCCCTTGATGTCACCGATGATGCCCATGACCTCGGCGGCGTTGTGGCGCGGACGGCCCTTGTGGGCGATGGCCAAGTCGCAGCCGAGCATGTCGGACAGCTTCTTGGCGGCCTTGGCACGACCCACGTCGGGGGAGACGACAACCAGGTTGTCGGTGTCGAAGTGCATGTCGTTGTAGTACTGGCCAAACAGCGGCAGTGCGGACAGGTGGTTAACCGGGATATCGAAGAAGCCCTGGATCTGACCCTGGTGCAGGTCGAGGGTGATGATGCGGTCGACGCCGGCGCGCTCGAGCAGGTTGGCGACGAGGCGGGCGGTGATGGGCTCGCGCGGGCCGGCCTTGCGGTCCTGGCGGGCATAGCCGTAGTGGGTGATAACGGCGGTGATGGAGCGGGCGGATGCGCGCTTGGCAGCGTCGGTGGCGATGAGCAGCTCCATGAGCATGTCGTTGACGTTGCCGCCGGCCACGGACTGAATCAGGAAGACGTCGGCGCCGCGGACGGTCTCGTCGTAGCGGGCGTAAATCTCACCATTGGCGAACTGCTTTAGCGTAAGGCCCGAAAGCTCGACCCCAAGGTACTCAGCGATCTTCTGAGCGAGGGGACGGTTGGAGGAACCGGAATACACGCGGATGGACTTGCGCATATTCTCCGACTTCTCGGGATCATTAATCGGCATTACCCTTCTCCTTTATACATCGAATGCCATATAGATGCCTTTTTGCATTGTAACCGTGCGGCGGGGTTATTCGGGTCTTGATAACGTCTTTACCGTCAACGGACACGAACCGACCACTCATCCGGTCGCGCAGGTCACGATAGAAAAAGGAGCCGTCCCCATGGAACAGCTCCTTAGATGCTTGGTAAAACGTTATACCTCGTCGTCCTCGTGCAGGCGGCGGCGGTAATCGGCGGCCCAGCCCTCAATATTTACCTGACGGGCGCGGCCCAGTCCGAGCGCGTCTGCCGGGACCGGCTCGGTGATGACGGAGCCGGCAGCCACGAGCGCGCCGTCGCCGATCTGGGCGGGCGCGACCATCATGGTGTCGGAACCGATGAAGGCATCCTTGCCGATGACGGTCTTGTGCTTGTGCACGCCGTCGTAGTTGCAGGTGATGGAGCCCGCGCCCACGTTGACGCCGGAGCCCATGGTGGTGTCGCCGATGTAGGACAGGTGCGGAACCTTGGAGCCCTCGCCGATCGTGGACTTCTTGATCTCCACGTGCGTGCCGGCCTTGGAACCGTCGAGCATGTGGGTGCCCGGGCGCAGGTAGGCGCGCGGGCCGCAGTCGACGCCGTTCTCGATGACGGCCTCGATGGCGATGGTCTCATCGATGGTGCAGCCGCTGCCGACGGTGGTGTCGGTGAGGCGGCTGTTGGGGCCGAGCTGGCACTCCTCGCCCACGGTGACGTGGCCGATCAGGTGCGTCTGCGGCCACACGACGGTGTCGCGGCCGATGACGGCGTCGGGGCCGATCCAGGCCTGCGTGGGGTCGATGAAGGTAACGCCCTCGGCCATCCAGTGCTCGTTGATGCGGTCGCGCGCGATGGCGGTGAGCTGCGCGAGCTGGATGCGGCTGTTGACGCCCAGGCCGTCGCGGTAGTCGTCACAGTGGAAGATGGAGACCGCCTGGCCGTGACCCTTGAGGATTTCGAGCATGTCGGGCAGGTAGTACTCGGACTGTGCGTTGTCGTTGCCGATCTCGTTGATGTGGGCGGCAAGCTGCGCGCCGTCGA
Organism: Collinsella sp.; assembly: GCA_019414515.1. Taxonomy (GTDB): domain Bacteria; phylum Actinomycetota; class Coriobacteriia; order Coriobacteriales; family Coriobacteriaceae; genus Collinsella. The sequence goes on along the minus strand of DXLX01000018.1, from coordinate 50,883 downwards.
AGGCGTAGCAGCCGGCGTTGCACTCCAGCAGCGTGGCGGCCTGCTCGGGCGTGCAGTCCTTCTGCTCGATGATGCGCTCGATCTGACCATCGGCGCCCAGCTTGATGCGGCCGTAGCCAAAGGGATCGGGCGGGGTCATGGTCATGACGGTGCAGGCGAGCTCGCCGGTGGCGACGGTCTGCGCGAACTTGGCGACGGTGTCGGCGGTGATGAGCGGCAGGTCGCCGTTGAGCACGACGACGGGGCCTTGCGTGATGCCGCAGGCCTCGAGCGCGACCTTGACGGCGTGGCCGGTGCCCAGGCGCTCGGTCTGCTCGACGCACTCGACCTTGGTGGCGCTGTTGGCGTAGGCGCCATCGATGAGGGCGCGCATCTCGTCGGCATGGCTGCCGATGACGACCACGACGCGGCTGCAGCCGGCCTTGATGGTAGCGTCGACGATCCACTGAACCATGGGCTTGCCCAGGATCTTGTGCGAAACCTTGCAGTGGTTCGACTTCATGCGGGTGCCCTCGCCGGCGGCGAGGATAATTGCGGTTGCGTCCATGTGATCTCCTGTTACGTTATAGAGACGTGTGTTTGGAAACGATACACGGCGCAATATGATACCGCAGGCATATGATGAGCGCGTAACGATTGATGCGCGGCAGCTGAGGCTTGGGCCGCTGGTGTGGTGTTTGCGCTGCTTGCGGGCGGTGCCGGCAGTGCTTCGGCGTCGGTGATTTGGCGGGAGGGCGGGGATGCCTATGGACAACATACGAGAGGGTTCGGGCGCCGAGCCCGTGGGGGCATTTTCGATGTCGCATCCGGCAGTTCCGGCGCTCTACATGGTGCTGACGTTGGGGCTCACCATGTTCTCGATGCAACCGGTGTTGATCGCGCTGTCGCTTGCGGGTGGGTTGGCGTACGGGTTTGCGACGCGCGGTGCTGCGCGCACGTTGGGGGCGCTTCGCTGGCAGCTGCCAGTGATTTTGATCATCGCGGTGCTCAATCCGCTGTTTAGCGCCTCGGGCTCGACGGAGCTGTTTCGTATTGGCATGCGCGCGGTGTATCTGGAGAGCATGGTTTACGGCCTGTGCATGGGCGGGCTGTTTGTGGCGAGCGTGCTGTGGTTTGAGGCGGCGGCGTCGATGCTCGAATACGACAAGGTGCTCGCACTGTTGGGCAACGCCGCGCCGGTGCTCGCGCTCATGATCTCGATGTGTATGCGGCTTATCCCGCAGTTTTTGCGCCGCGGCCGTACGGTGCTGGCGGTGCAGGACGCGATCGATGTGCCGGGGCGTGCGCCCGCCGATCCCGTGCGATCGCGCCTGCGGGCGTCGAGCGTGCTGATGGGCTGGGGCATGGAAGATTCGCTTGAGCGCGCGGATGCCATGCGCTCGCGCGGGTGGGGTGCTGCGTCGCGCCGTACGACGTACGCGCGGTATCGACTGGGACGCAGCGACGTTGCCGCGCTGGTCGAGCTCGCGCTGTTTGGTGCCGCCGCGGTGGCAGTGGCATGGACCGCGACAACGCAGTATTCGTTTTACCCGCAGCTTTCGGTGCCCGCGCCGTGGCTGGGCTATGTTGTATACGCGGCCTGGATGGCGCTGCCCTGTGTGCTGCACGCGATTGACGAGAAGAGGTTTGGCTGATGACCCGGTTGGACGGAAGCATGATGGCGGGCATGGTGTGCGGCTCGGATACGCCGGCGATTGAAGCGCGGGGTCTGCGCTTTGCCTACCCCGGGGCCGAGGCGCCGGTGCTCGACGGGCTCGACTGGTCTGTTCCCCAAGGGGCGTTTGCGCTGCTGGTAGGTGGTACGGGGTCGGGTAAGTCAACGTTGCTCTCGCTGCTCAAACCCGAGATTTCGCCGACGGGCGAATGCGCTGGCGAGCTGCGCGTGCTGGGCGAGAGCGTTGCCGACATGGATGTTCGGGCGTCCGCGGAGCGCGTGGGCTATGTGTTTCAGGACCCCGAGAACCAGATCGTGTGCGAAGCCGTGTGGCACGAGATGGCGTTTGGTCTGGAAAACTTAGGCATGTCGCGCGACGAGATGCGCCGTCGCGTGGCCGAGACCAGCTATTTCTTTGGGTTGGAGGATTGGCTCCACCGCGATACCGATACGCTTTCGGGTGGACGCAAACAGCTGCTGTCGCTGGCGGCTGTGCTGGCGTTGCGCCCACGCGTGCTGCTGCTCGACGAGCCCACGTCCCAACTGGATCCCGTTGCCGAGAAGAGTTTTCTGCATGCGCTGTTCCGCGTGAATCGCGAGCTGGGCTGCACGGTTGTCGTGGCAACGCATCAGCCACGTCCGATGCTCGAATACGCGACGTGCGCGTATCGGATTGAAGACGGACGCGTGTGCGAGGTGGCCGACATTGCCTCCCTGGGGCATCGTGAAGAGCTGTTTTCTGGCGAGGCGTCAGGGTGGGGTGCCTCGCGGCGTGCAAAAAACGGAGTTTTCAGCAGCGCCAGTGGCCAGCTGGGCTCTTTGGACCCGCGCGCGGGCGCTCCGGGTGCAGAAAAATGGCTGAAATCGGACAAATCGGGTGAATTTGAGGCGCAAATACTGCCGCAGGGTGACTCGGGGGCGCCATCGCGCGCCGGTGGATGCCGAATTCTCCCAAAAATGCACGCTGGGTCGGCTACCACCCTGGCAGGGAGCTGGTTTCGCTACGATCGGGCGTCCGGCTGGGTGCTGCGCGGACTCGATGCGTCGTTTTCGGCAGGCGCGGTGCATGCGGTTGTGGGCGGCAACGGTTGCGGCAAGTCGACAATGCTTTCGGTGCTGGCCAAGACGGTCAAGTTGCAGCGTGGGCATATGGAGCGCGGGGCTGCCTCGACGGCACTGCTGCCTCAGAATCCCAAGGCGTTGCTGGTTGCCGAGACAGTGCGCGATGAGCTGATGGAATGGGCTTCGACCTGCGGGTATGACGAGGGCGCGGCCCAGGAGCGCGCGGCGCAGCTGGGATTGGACGGCCTGGATGGGCGCCACCCGTACGATCTTTCGGGCGGGCAGCGTCAACTGCTTGCGTTGGCAAAACTGCTTCTGATTGGCCCCGAGCTGCTGTTGCTCGATGAGCCCACCAAGGGTTTGGACCTGACCAGCCGCCGCATCATTGCCCGCGCTCTGCGTGACCATGCAGAGGCTGGCGGCACCGTCATCATGGCCACGCACGACCTGGATTTTGCCGAGCAGGTTGCCGATGACATTGCCATGATATTCGACGGTGAGATTGCCTGCATGGAGCCGCCGACCGACTTTTTTGCCGACAACGTGTTCTACAGGGCGTGATGGGATGACGGATTATCGCGTCTCGCGCCTACTAGCAAAACTGGAGATCCCACTGCTGCTGGCGGTGCCGGCGGTAATGGCCGCGGCGTTGCTGGCGGGCGTTGAGCAGGCGGCGCTTGCCATGCTTGTCGTGGTGGCGCTGGTGCTTGCGTTGTTCTTTGCGGGCTACGAGGCGTCGCGACCGGGCCTGCGCCAGATTATGCCAACGCTGGTTTTGGCGGCGTTGGCCGCGGCGGGGCGCATCTTGTTTGGCCCCATTCCCGACTTTAAACCTGTGAGTGCCATCGCCATTATCGCCGGGGCGACGCTCGGTCGTCGTAACGGCTTTATGGTCGGTGCGCTGGCGGCGCTGACCAGCAACTTCTTTTTTGGACAGGGCATGTGGACGCCATGGCAGATGTATGCCTGGGGCCTGGTTGGCTATGTTGGCGGCGCGCTGGCGCATGCGGGCGCGTTCGACCGTGCGGATGGAACCGCGCGCATGCCGGCGCTGATGGCGTACGGCTTTGCATCGGGCCTGCTCTACGGCGTGGTAATCAACGCCTACGACATCATCGGTTTTGTGCAGCCGCTCACGTGGGCGGGCGCCGTGGCGCGTCTTGCCACGGCAGTGCCGTTCGATATCACACACGGCCTCGCGACCTGCGTGTTCTTAGCCGCCCTGTACAGGCCCTGGTGTCGACGGATCAACCGCGTCGTCGTGAAGTACGGACTGTAGGGCTGGCTGCGTTCCCTTACGAACTTGCGGTGGAATAGTTCTCGTTTGGCTGTTTGGGGCCGAAGCAGGAACTATTTCACCGCAACTTATAGGGGGACGAGGTCAGATGATCCCTTTTCCTCCGTCCCCAGGGGGTCAGTTGGGGCTAGAACTCTAGGGTGAGGGTGACGGGACAGTGGTCGCTGCCGAAGATGTCGCCACGGATACCGGTGTCGCGAACGTCGGCGGCGATTGAATCACTTACCAGGAAGTAATCGATGCGCCAGCCGGCGTTGTTCTTACGGGCATTAAAGCGGTAGCTCCACCAGCTGTAGACGCCCTCGACGTCGGGGTTTGCCGCGCGCCAGGTATCGGTGAAGCCGGCGTCGAGCAGCTCGGTAAACTTGCCGCGCTCCTCGTCCGAAAAGCCGGCGTTGCCGCGGTTGGACTTGGGGTTCTTAAGGTCGATCTCCTCGTGCGCCACGTTAAAGTCGCCGCAGGTTACGACGGGCTTGCCGGTCTCGCGCTCGAGCGCGTTCAAAAAGCCGCGGTAGGCATCGTCCCAGGCCATACGCACATCGATGCGCGCGAGCTCATTTTGGGCGTTGGGCGTGTAGACATCCACGAACCAAAACTTGTCGAACTCGAGCGCACAGACGCGGCCCTCGGTTGCGGCTTGGGCGACGAGCTCGGCCGCCTCGCCCTCGCCGGCGTAGGGCAGCAGTGCGTCGGCGCGTAGCACGCGCAGCGGTTCCTGGCGGCTAAAGACTGCGGTGCCCGAATAGCCTTTACGCTCGGCGTAGCTCCAGGTTTGGTGATAGCCGGGCAGGTCAATATCGACCTGGCCCTCCTGCAGCTTGGTCTCCTGCAGCGCCAAGATATCGACATCGAGTTCTTGCGCGATTTGGATAAAGCTCGGGTCCTTTTTGAGCACGGCGCGCAGGCCGTTGACGTTCCACGAGGCGAAAGTGTAAGTCTGAGGCATGGTGTCCTTTCGACGGGGTTGGCAGGCTTAAGATTAGCGCAACAGGGGCGGTGGTGGGCTCCGCGCGTGTCGATCCAAAGGCTGCGCGCCGGGCAAGCGCCCGCCGCCATCCGACCAACAAGGACGGAGGACTCATATGACGCAGGCGATAACGGATCCCAAGCAGGCCTCCGCCGCGCTGGCGGAGCTGTTCGGCACCCACAAGCGCGTGGTCTTCTTTGGCGGCGCGGGCGTTTCCACGGCGAGTGGCATCCCCGATTTCCGCAGCGTGGACGGCCTATACCACCAGCAGTTTGCCTATCCGCCCGAGACCATGCTCTCGCATAGCTTTTACGAGGCGCACCCGGCTGAGTTTTTCGACTTCTACCGCACCAAGATGATCGCGCTTGGCGCTAAGCCCAACCGCTGCCACACCAAGCTGGCCGAGCTGGAGCGCGCCGGCAAGCTAAATGCCGTGGTGACGCAAAATATCGACGGCCTGCATCAGATGGCAGGCTCGCAGCGCGTGTTCGAGCTGCACGGATCGGTCCATCGCAACATTTGCCAGTCGTGCGGCGCGGTCTATAGCGCCGAGTGGATTTGCTCGCGCGAGCACGAGGACGCCGCGGGTGTGCCCGTGTGTCCTGCGTGCGGCGGGCGTATTAAGCCCGATGTGGTGCTCTACGAGGAGCCGCTCGATGAGCGTGTGCTGACCGGCGCCGTCGCCGCCATTGCCGCGGCCGATGCCCTCATTGTGGGCGGGACCTCGCTCGTGGTGTATCCGGCGGCGGGCCTTACGCGCTACTTTACCGGCGATACGCTGGCCATTTGCAATCTTGCTCCCACCGATCAGGATGCAAATGCCGACCTGCTGATTTCTTGCGACATCGCGGCCGCGTTTGCGTTCTAGCCCGTGTGCGCGGATACAATAGAAAGACTGATTGCAAAGCAACCCCGCCGCCTGCGCCCGAGCGCGGCGGCGCGGGCATTTTAGGAGGATGTTCATGGCGAACGATAGCAAGACATGGCGGTGCGGAAAGTACGAGCTCAGCTTTGACCGCCCGCGCATCATGGGCGTCCTCAACGTGACGCCCGATTCGTTTAGCGACGGCGGGGAGCACTTCGACCCGGATGCCGCTATCGAGTACGGCCTGGCGATGCTCGACGCTGGCGCCGACATCATCGACGTGGGCGGCGAGTCCACGCGCCCCGGATTTACCCCGGTCAACCCCGACGAGGAGGCTCGCCGCGTGCTGCCCGTGGTGCGCGCGCTGGCCAAAGAGGGCGCCATCGTCTCGATCGACACGCGCCACGTGGCGGTTGCCAAGGCGGCCGTGCGCTGCGGCGCCTCGATCGTCAACGACGTGACGGGCTTCACCGACCCCAAGATGGTCGAGTTTGTCGCGACGAGCACCTGCGGCGTCATCGTGATGCATGCCGGTGAGGTCGCGGCGCCTACGCGCGCGCATGCAACGGTGCAGCTCGATACCTCGGCCGCGGCGTTTGTTGCCGAAAAGGCGCGCGAGGCGGCCGCCGAGGCTGCGCGCGAGGCCGAGAAGCCTGCCCGCCGTCGCCGTGGCAAGTTGCTGGGCGAGCCCAAGACGGAGGCAAAGCTCCCGGGTGGCGTGGTGCAGCCCTCGCTGCCGTTCGGCGATCCGGAGCCTGCACCCGAGCCTACGGACGAGCAGAAGCAGGAGGCACCGGCCGCCGAGCAGGCTATCCCTGTCGCCGAGGCCGTCGCGACCCCTGAGCCCGCGCCGGAGCCCAATGACCACCTGGCAGCCATGATGCGCCGCAGTGCCCGCCGCGAGGAAGCCTACGTGCCCACCTCGCAGCTCCGCCGCTTTACCCTGCCTGATTCGGCGCCCATCATGCGCCGTGTCATGGGCTTTCTGTCCGACCAGGCCCGCACGCTCATCCATGCCGGCGTGTCGCGCGACCGCATCTGCATCGATCCCGGCCCGGGCTTTGGCAAGACGGCCAACGAGGATATCGTCATCCAGCGTGAGACCGCCAAGATGGCGTCGCTGGGCTATCCGCTCATGTGCGCCGTGTCGCGCAAGCGTTTTGTGGGCGCCGTCTCGGGCGTGACCGAGGCCGCCGCGCGCGATGCCGCCACGTTTGGCGTATGCCTGGGCGCTATCCAGGCCGGTGCCAACATCGTGCGCGTGCACGACGTCACTGGCTTTGCGCACTTCCTGAACGGCTACTGGGCTGTCGCCAAGCCGCAGCCGCGCCGTGCGTTTGTGGCCGTGGGCTCCAACCTGGGGCATCGTTGCGACAACATCCGCGCCGCACGCGACATGATCGCCGAGATTCCGCTCACCTGCGTGTCCAACTGCTCGCGCATCTACGAGAGCGAGCCGGCCTACGAGACGCGCCAAGATGCGTTTGCCAACGCCGTCATCGAGATCAAGACCGAGCTGGCGCCGCTGGTGCTGCTCGACGAGCTTATGAAGATCGAGGCTGAGCTGGGGCGCGACCGCTCCAAGAAGGCCAAGGTCAACGGTCCGCGCACCATCGACCTGGACCTGCTGTGGATGGACGGCGAGATCCATGGCGGCAAAAAGCTGCGCCTGCCGCATCCACTCATTGGCGAGCGCGACTTTGTACTGGTGCCGCTCGAGGATCTGATGCACGACCCGGCGCGGTTCTTCCGCTACAACGGTGTCGAGGTCAAGGAGCCCGAGGACCGCGTGGGCCATATCGTGGGCGAATTGGGGCGTATGTAGATGATTGAGATGAATGTTGTAGCCGCCGGCACCGAGCTTGACGCCGCGCGCGACGCGGGTCGCGAGGGTGTGTCCGCGGGCTGGTGCGCTTGGAGCGCGGGCGAGGCGTCGTTGACGTTTTCGCTGGTCGTGCGCCCGGACGTGAATATGCATGCCTTCCACGGCCTGCCGTTTGTGGCGGCGATGGGCATGATGGACGCGCTCGCGGGCACGGCGTCGACGCCGGGCCTGGGCCTTGCCGGCAAGGTGGGCATCCAGTGGCCGAGTGACATCGTGTGCGGTGCGCCTGTGTTTGAGACGTCGTTCGCGCGCGTCACCGTCAACGGCGGCGCCGGTGCTGCGGGCATGTTCGGTGCCGTGACGGTGGATATTGAGCGTTCGGCATTGAGCGAGCTCGGTGTGGATGCGGCCGACGAAGCGCTGGTCGAGGAGTTGTCTGCCGCCGTGCTGACCCGTGTGGACGCCTGGGCGGCTGTTGCCAATACGCCGCAGGGCGCCGCAGGTCCGCTGGCCCCCGTGTTGGGCGAGTACTTCGACATGGTGCCGCTGCTGGGTCGCCAAGTTGCGGCGGTGTCGCCCAGCGGCTTGCCGCTTGCTGTTGGTGTATTTGCGGGCCTGGACATCTGGGGTCGTGCGACCATCAAGACCGATGCCGGCGAGCAGGAGTTTCCGCCCGAGGCCGTACGCATTCGCGGGCTGTAGCGCGAGGCGTCCGCGTCCATAGATAACAATGACAACGAAGCCCTCCTCGGCCTGCACCGGGGAGGGCTTTTGCGTGACTGTGGAGCGGCATCTCGGTCCTATTCCTCAAAATTGAAAAAATTTCGTTTTTGAGGAATAGGAAACATGCACGATATCGCTGTGCTGGGCGTATTCGAGGAGTCTCTATTCCTCAAAATTGAAAATTTTTCAGTTTTGAGGAATAGGCTTGGCGAACGTTTGCGGGGGCTGGGGCATTGGACGTGCTCGACTTATGCCCCTGTCTTACCCCAGCTCCTGCATGCGGCGGTAGATTTCGCAGATGCCCTTGATGGTGAGCTGCCCGTCGACCACGTCGAAGGCATCGGTCGAATCGGCGACGATGCCGGCGAGACCGCCCGTGGCGATAACGGTGGCATCCTCGCGGCCCAGCTCGCGCTTCATGCGCGCGACCAGGCCCTCGGCCATGGCGGCAGCGCCCACCACGGCGCCGACCTTGATGCACTCCTCGGTATCGCGGCCGATGGCGTGCTCGGGCGCCTCGAGCGGCACGCTAGCGAGCTTGGCGGCACGTGCGGCAAGCGCGTCCATGGAGATGCGGATACCCGGCGCGATCGCTCCGCCAATGTAATAACCGTCCTCATCGATGACGTCGATATTGGTCGCGGTGCCAAAGTCCACCACGATCGCCGGCGCGCCGTAGATAGTTTCGGCCGCAACGGCGTTGGCGACGCGATCGGCGCCTACGGCCTGGGGACGCGCCGCGCGCAGCTTGGTCACCGCGGCCGTCTGCGGCCCAATAACGATGGCGTCTGCGGTAATGCGGTCGGCCACGGCGTGCCATTCGCGCGAGAGCTGCGGCACCACGCCGGCAAAGGCGATCGCGTCGACCGCGTCGAGCGAAAGGCCGTACATCTTAAAGAAACCCATCAGGCGCACATGGATCTCGTCGGCGGTATAGGAGCGGTCGGTGGGCATGCGCCACGACTGCACCAGCTCGTTTCCGTCAAACAGACCCATGGCCGTCTGCGTGTTTCCCATATCGATAGCGAGCAGCATGTCTACTCCAGGTGTCGGCGTAAAAGGACGCGCACCATTGTATACGCGCCGCCGACGGCGCTAGGCTGCGATTTGTTCACGGTGATATGGGCTGAGGGGTTTAAATATGAAGGAATTATGCTCTACGAGATTTTCCTTGCCGTTTACCGAACTCCCACGTAATATTCTTTCTTGCGCACATGAGGCGCCCAGACATTGCGGGGTGGAGCAGTCTGGTAGCTCGCCGGGCTCATAACCCGGAGGTCGTAGGTTCAAATCCTGCCCCCGCGACCAAGAACTTGCAGCTCGTCGGTCAAGCCGGCGAGCTTTTTTGTTATCCCGGGATCGTTTCTTCGGTTCAATTCTCAGCCTCTCAATCAAAGATCTCGATCTGTAACACCAAGACCCGATTTGGGCGGCTAGGTGTTACAGATCGAGATATACCGGCGGTTTGGGCCGCGTTTGTCTAAATCTGTAACACGAGGGACGGATTTTGCCGGGCAGCTGTTACAGATTGAGATTTTCTAGCAGGCGGGTTTGGTTTGTCTTGATCTGTAACACCTGGGGTCGTTTTTGGCCGATGGATGTTACAGATCGAGACATTTTGTTGGGACGGTTCCCGTTGTCCCGATCTGTAACAGGTAGGGGCCAAAAGTGGGCCTAGATGTTACAGATTGAGATGTTTGGTCGGACCGAATTTGTTCGTCTCGATTTGTAACATCTAGGGTCGTTTTTGGTCTGTAAGTGTTACAGATCGAGATTTTCCGACGGACCGCTCCCGTTTGTCTTGATCTGTAACAGTAAGACCCGGTTTTTGCCGAGTAACTGTTACAGATTGAGACGAACCGACGGGCCGTCCCGCCCCATCCACCTGCCGTCACCTGATATTCGCCGATTTTCGTTGTGCCGCCGTGCTCTCATGCCATATCCTCTAGACAACTACGCGGCATCATCGCCGCCGCGCCTACAAGAGAGGAATATCCATGACCGCACCTGCATCCAAGCTGCTCCAGCCCATTACGGTTGGCCCCCTTGAGCTCAAAAACCGCATTATGTTCCCGCCGCTGACCACCGGCTACGAGGAGCGCGACGGTTCCATTGGCGAGCGCAGCCTGGCCTTTTACGAGCGCCTGGCCCGTGGCGGCGTGAGCTACATCGTCATCGGTGACGTCGCTCCCGTCATGACCGCAAGCCCCACGCCCAAGCTGGCGACCGACGCCCAGATCCCCACGTTTAAGGCGCTGGCCGATACCGTCCACAAGCACGGTGCCAAGGTCGCGCTGCAGCTGTTCCACCCCGAGTACGACGTGCCCGGTGTTGGCCGCATGGTCATGGGCTCCATGGTCGCTGCCAAGGCCGCGCAGGAGGCCAAGGCCGCCGGCGACGAGGAGACCTTTGCCGCCAAAATGGCCGAGTCCAACGAGATCCGCAAGCAGGCATACGCCAAGCTGCACCACGACATGCAGCACTTTGTGAACGAGGCCAGCGTAGAGCAGCTCACCCAGATCAAGGAAGCCATCGCTGCCTCGGCCGCCCGCGCGCAGCAGGCCGGCATCGACGCCATCGAGGTCCACGGCGACCGCCTGGTGGGTTCGCTGTGCTCGGCCATCCTCAACCAGCGTACCGACGAGTACGGTGGCTCGTTCGAGAACCGCGTCCGCTACGCGCTCGAGGTCGTCGCTGCCATTAAGGAGGCCGCGCCGCAACTGATGGTGGAGTACAAGCTCCCCGTGATCATGGAGAACCCCGACGGCACGCCGCGCGGCAAGGGCGGCCTGCAGCCCGACGAGGCCTGCGAATTCGCCAAGCTGCTCGAGGGCGCGGGCATCGACATGATCCAGGTCGCGCAGGCCAACCACACCGGCAACATGGGCGACACCATTCCGCCCATGGGCGCCATGCCCTACAACTGGACGCTGCCGGTGGCCGAGCGCGTCAAGGCCCTGGTCTCCGTGCCGGTGGCAACCGTGGGCCGTGTTGTCTCGGTCGAGGCCGGCGAGAAGATTCTGGAAGACGGCGCGGCCGACATCATCGCCTACGGCCGCTCGCTCATGTGCGACCCCGACATTGCGCTGAAGGCTGCCACGGGTGAGCCCATTCGCGAGTGCCTCAACTGCAACAAGGGCTGCGTCGACGCGATTCAAAACCGCAAGTACATCTCGTGCGTGCTCAATGCCGAGAACGGCGACGAGGCGACCATCGCCATTAAGCCGGGCGAGGGCGACAAGAAGATCGCCGTGGTGGGCGGCGGTATCGCCGGTCTGGAGGCCGCGCGCGTGGCGGCCAAGCGCGGCTACGATGTGACCGTCTACGAGGCGAGCGATCATCTGGGCGGCCAGATTGTGCTGGCGGCTGCGCCTCCGCGCAAGGACGAGATCATGCGCTCGGTCGAGTACTACGAGAAGATTCTGCCCGGCCTGGGCGTGAAGGTTGAGCTCAACCATGCCGCTACCGCTGAGGACCTCAACGCCGCCGATGCCGCGATTGTGGCCGTGGGCGCGCACGACGTGGTCATCCCCGTTCCGGGTGCCGATTCGGACAAGGTCGTCTCGAGCTGGGACGTGCTGGCCGGCAAGGTGGAGCTTACGGGCCGCGTCGCCGTCATTGGCGGTGGCCTGGTGGGCACCGAGACTGCCGAGTACCTGCTGCAGCGCGGCTGCGAGGTGGCGATCGTGGAGATGCTCGACAAGATTGCCGCGGGCGAGTCCGAGACCATTCTGCCGCTGATCATGAGCGACTTTGCCGAGCACAACGTGGAGCAGCACGTGAAGACCCGCCTGACCGCCATTACCGACGAGGGCGTGGAGGCTGTTCGCACCACCGAGGACGGCGCCGAGGAGCCGGTGAAGATCGCCTGCGATTACGTGGTGATGGCCGTGGGCTCCAAGGCCAACGCGTTTGACCTGGATGGCGTGACGGTGCCCGTGACCTGCGTGGGCGACTGCTCGGGTGAGCGCACCGCCGACATTGCGAGCGCCATTCGCACGGCGTATCACGCGGCCAACGAGCTGTAGTTGAACATCGCGGCCAGGCGGGGCGGTAGCACGGATCCGTCTCGCCCGGCTGTGCCCCGTCGGGTGTCAACCGGTGCGGGGCCTGCAAGCGCAGCAGGTCCCGCCCTTTTTGTTTTGCTCCGGTGGATGGCAATGCGCGGTAACCATGAGGAGTGAGGACGTCTACTGCCTCGCAGATCACTCAAAATTATTGGGGGAGGGGTTAATAACTATATCCTCTATATCAAAGGACATAAAGAGATGCCAATTTTGTTGACAAGCGAATGACGATTAGCTGCGAGTCAGCTACCAGCGTAAATAATCGATAAAGAAATGTCGTAATTTGGTGCCAAATGCCCAGATAACGCCGCGTCTATTTTAATTAACTGCTTTGAGCAAACAGTAAAATGCTACTATCTAACTTGCACGTAAGAAAGCAGATTAACGGTTAAGGCTAAGAAGTGGCAGGTATGTCGGAAGCAACTAGGACTCGCACGCATGCGCCCGAGGTTAGGCAGCGCGCCGTCGAGATCCTCCAAGAGGGGGTCGGTCATCGCGCCCTCGCCGCGGAGCTTGGCATTCCCCAGGCCACGGCTCGTCAGTGGGCCCGCGCGTATGCCGTGGGCGGTGCCGACGCCGTTCTCAATGCCGGTTCGCATCATCACACCTACTCGTACGACGTAAAGCTCGCTGTGGTTAAGGACCGTCTGGAAAACGGCTTGACGGTTCGCGAGGCCATGATCAAGCACAAGATTCCCAGCGAGTCTTCGGTCAAGGCTTGGTGCCGTCAGTACCGCGAGAGCGGTGAGGCCGCACTGGTCGATAAGCCGCGCGGTCGCAAGCCGCGCGTTAAAAAGGCGGAATAGCAAACGGGATGGTGCGCCCATAGGGGCGCATTTTTCTTGCCGCGCCAACTTTTTGGACCGGCGCGAGCCTGTCGGGACATCCTCCAAAGTGGCCAATAAACCGCGCGCAGTGGCCCGCGCGCCTGTCGCTGCGATAGGGGAGCGTCGCCCCACTGCTCCAAAGCGGACGTGCCCTTACCCCGTACGCCTAAAACTCCCCAGTTGACCGAAAACCTGCCGCCGCTGCTCCTCAATTGAGCTATAACATTAAACAATTGCAGCGTTTTTGCATGGGGGAGTGATGGTATGACGCTACTGTATTTCCTTACCCTGTTTCCGCTGGTACCGGCGCTGAGCATGCTGCTCGCGCGCGGTGACCGCGCCCGCGATGCGGTGGGGCTCATAGGTTCCGGCATTATTATGGCGGTGACGGTTGTAGTCGCCGTCATGTTTTTTGGCACGGGTCCGCAGAGCTTTGAGGTTGCCCCCGGTACCTCGCATGTGCTCTCGATCATCAGCTCCGTCATCGACGTCATCCTGTGCGCCGTCATCCTATACAACGCGTACAAATATAGGAACGCGCTCACCACGGTGCTCGGCATAGTCCAACTGGTGGGCTCGCTCGCCTTTGCAGCCATGACGCTGCCCGCGACCGAAGCCGTCACCGCAACCCCGCTCTACCTGGACTACATGAGTGTGATCATGGTGCTCGCCGTTGGCATTGTCGGCAGCCTTATCTGCGTGTATGCCCTGGGCTACATGAAGGACTTCCAGGCCCATGACGAGCACGAGGCCGCGCTGCGCGGGCAGACCGCGCCCGACCGTCGCCCGCAGTTCCTGGCGCTCATGTTCCTGTTCCTCTCGGCCATGTTCGTCATCGTGACGAGCGACAACCTTGAGTGGCTGTTCTGCGGCTGGGAAATCACCACCGTGTGCTCGTTCCTCATGATTGGCTACACGCGCACGCCCGAGGCCATCAAAAACGCCTTCACCCAGATCATCCTCAACATGCTGGGCGGCATCGCGTTTTTGGCGGGCCTTATGTTTCTGCACGTCAACGGCATGCCGCTGACCATCTCGGGCATGATCGAGCTTTCCGGCGCCGGTACCGCGCAGTCTGCACTGCTGGTGATGCCGGTCGTCCTGCTATCGCTCGCCGCCCTTACCAAGGCCGCACAGATGCCGTTCCACACTTGGCTGCTGGGCGCCATGGTTGCCCCCACGCCCACGAGCGCCCTGCTGCACTCGTCAACCATGGTCAAAGCCGGCGTGTTCCTGATGGTCAAGCTGAGCCCGCTCTATGCCATCTATCCCGTGACCGGCTTTATGGTCACGAGTGTGGGTGCCATCACGTTTTTGCTCGCTGCCCTCATGGCCATCTCGCAGAGCAACGCCAAGCGTGTGCTCGCGTACTCCACCATTTCCAACTTGGGCCTCATCAGTGCCTGCTTGGGTGTCGGCGCGCCCGAGGCCGTATGGGCGGCCATCTTCCTGATCCTGTTCCACACGGTGGCAAAGTCGTTGCTGTTCCTGTGCGTGGGCACGGCCGAGCATCATATCGGCAGCCGCAATATCGAGGACATGGACGGTATGTTCAGCCGCATGCCGCACCTGACGCGCCTGATGATGCTGGGCATCATGGGCATGTTTGTGGCGCCGTTTGGCATGCTCGTGTCCAAGTGGGGCGCCCTGGTGGCGTTTGCCCAGACCGGCAACGTGCTCATGATCATGGTTCTGGCCTTTGGCTCGGCCGCGACGTTTTACTTCTGGGGCAAGTGGCTTGCCAAGCTTTCGGGCGTCGACCCCACGGCTCAAAACGTTGAGGTCAATGTCCATAAGACCGAATGGATGGCGCTCAACACCATCGCCGCGTTGCTGATTCTGTGCTGCGTGGCGTTTCCGATTATCTCGAGCGGTCTGGTGTCGCCTTACTTGGCCATGGTGTTTGGCCGCGTGCCGTACGTTATCGGCAAGGACGCTATGTATCTGATGGTGGTTATCGTGGCGTTTATCGCCGTGGTGCTGCTGACTTCATTCCGCGTGAGCAACAAGCCGCACGTCAACGTGTACCTTTCGGGTGTGGGAACCGACAAATATCGCCATTTCCGCGGCTCGATGGGACACGAGGTGAAGGCCGAAAAGCGCAATTGGTACTCGGAGGACGCCCTTGGCGAGAAGCGTATTGGCCCCGCGGGTAGCGTCGTGTGCTGCAGCATTATCTTGTTTGCGCTGCTGTGTTGCGCGTGGATTGGGCCCGAGAGACTTGCCATGAGCGCGCCCTCGGTGCTGCGCGGCAAGTATTTTGAAGGTTCGGGCGTCGTGGGCATTTTTATTGGCACCGTGGCGTTTGCCTTGCTGGCGCCGCTTGTGGGCGGTCTGATCGACGGTCTTGACCGTAAGCTTTCGGCCCGCATGCAGGGCCGCGTGGGCCCGCGCCTGCTGCAGCCCTTCTACGACGTTGCCAAGCTCCTGCGCAAAGCCCCTGCCAGCGTAAACACCATGGACGATACCTACATGGCGTGCGCGCTCATCTTTACCGTGGTGGGCGGCGGCATCTTTGTGTCGGGTTCCAACACGCTGCTGTGCGCTTTTATGGTGACGCTCGCCGCGATCTTTGTGGTGCTGGCGTCCGCCTCGACGCAAAGTCCGTTTGCCCAGGTCGGCGCCGATCGTGAGTTGCTGCAGGTTATGAGTTACGAGCCCGCCGTTTTGCTGATGAGTGTGGGCCTGTATCTTGCCACCGACAGCTTCGATTCCATCGCCGTAACGGGGCAGTCGGCTCCCATCATCGTGTACAGCGCGCCCATTTTCCTTGCGCTGCTCGCGGTGCTCACCATCAAGCTGCGCAAGTCGCCGTTTGACCTTTCGTACTCGCATCATGCGCATCAGGAGATCGTCCAGGGCGTCGCCACCGAGATGAGCGGCGGCACGCTGGCCAAGATGACCCTTATGCACTGGTGCGAGACCGTGCTGTTTTTGATGTGGGTGGGCATGTTCTTTGTCTGGGACAACCCCGTGAGCTGGGTTGTAGCCCTGGTCGTGATGGTCGCGACGTATTTTGTCGAGGTCCTGATCGACAACACCTTCGCACGCAGCACCTGGCGCAGCTGCTTTAGGCTCGGATGGGGCGTGGCGCTGGTGTTTGGCCTGCTCAACCTTATGCCCATACTCGTCGATGTGTTTATTTAGGAGGCAGCATCCATGGATCATAAAATGTCGCGCTCGCCGTGGGTTATTCATTACGACGGCTCGAGTTGCAACGGATGCGATATCGAGGTGCTGGCCTCGCTCACGCCGCTGTTCGATGCGGAGCGCTTTGGCGTGGTCAACACTGGCAACCCCAAGCATGCGGATATCTTTTTGGTGACGGGGTCGGTCAATGCCCAGAACCTGCCCGTCGTGCGCCAGATCTACAACCAGATGCTCGAGCCCAAGTGCGTGGTGGCCTGCGGCATCTGCGCGTGTTCGGGCGGCGTGTTCCGCGATGCCTATAACGTGATCGGCGGCGTGGACCGCGCGATTCCCGTGGACGTGTACGCGCCCGGGTGCGCCATTCGCCCCGAGACGGTGATCGACGCCATTGTGGAGGCGTGCGGCATTCTGGACCAGAAGGAGGCCGTGATGCGCGCTGGCGGTGACCCGCTTACCGTGGGCGGCGCCGCTACCTGGGATGGTGGCGTTGAGCTAGGCGAGGACGGGTTTGTAGCTGCTGCGGGGGCCGGGGCCGGTGTCGACGCAGGCGCGGCTGACGGTGCGCCCGCCGCTGCAAAGGAGGCCAAGTAATGCAAAAGGCTATCTATACCACCGTCGGGATCGACGAGCTCCTGCCGCATGTTCAGGTGCTCAAGGGCGTCGGCGCGCGCTTTGTGCAAATGCACGCCGAGCGCAACGTCGACGACGGCACGTATCGCTTGGTCTATACGTTTATCAACGTTCGTGCTGCTCAGGAGCAGACCGCGCGGGACGGAAACTATGCGATTGAGAATCTGGTGGTCGAGGGTATCGACCAGTACCAGGAGATTCCGTCCATCAGCTCGTACTATCCGGCGGTATTCCCGTTTGAAAACGAGGCGCACGACCTGTTTGGTCTTGCCATCACCGACATGCAGATCGACTTTAAGGGCTTTTTCTACCAGGTCTCGACTGCCGAGCCCATGAGCGTTATCACGCCCGAGGTGAAGGCCGCGCGCGAGAAGGCCATGAAGGTGCGTGCCGCCGCCGAGGCCAAGGCGCGCAAGGCCGCTGCCGAGAAGTCCGCCGCGGCTGCGGCTGCTGCAGGGGAGAGCGCTGCGAGTGCCGGCGATGCTTCGGCTGCGGCGAGCGCCCAGTCCGCTGCGGCTGCCGGCTCCGATGCTCAGCACGATGAAACTGCTGCGAAGGCCGCGCTCAAGGCTGCCGAGATGGAGGCAAAGCTCGCTGCCATGGATCCCGAGAAAGCAGCCAAGGTCCGCGCGGCGCTTGCCGCCAAGGCCGCCCGCGACAAGCAGAAAAAGGAGGCGTAAGGCCCATGGCACATCGCTCCGTTATTCCGTTTGGCCCGCAGCACCCGGTGCTGCCCGAGCCGCTTCATCTGGACCTGGTGATCGAGGACGACCGCGTCATCGAGGCAATTCCGCAGATCGGTTTTGTGCACCGCGGACTCGAGAAGCTCACCGAAAAGCGTGACATGCACCAGTTTGGCTACATCGCCGAGCGCATCTGCGGCATCTGCGCCGTGGGCCACAGCTGCGGCTATGCCAGCGCCTGTGAGCGTATGCTCGGCATCGAGGTGTCCGGCCGCGTGCAGTATATCCGCACCATTTTGCACGAGCTTTCGCGCATCCACTCACATCTGCTGTGGCTGGGCCTGCTCGCCGACGCCTTTGGCTTCGAGGCGCTGTTCTATCGGTCGTGGACCCTGCGCGAGCAGATCCTCAAGATCTTTGAGAGCACTTGCGGCGGGCGCGTGATTCTGTCGATTAACGAGATCGGCGGCCTTAAGCACGATATCGAGGACTCCGAGCTGGCGGGCATTGTCGAGACGCTCGACGCCATGCGCCCCGACTACGAGGCCCTGGTGCATACGTTTTTGGACGACAACAGCTGCGGCGAGCGCCTGCATGGCGTGGGCGTGATCAGCAAGAAAGACGCGCTGGAGCTTTCGATGGTCGGTCCGTTCGGCCGCGCCTCGGGCGTGGACTACGACGTGCGCATGTTCGGTGACGGCGCCTATGCGGACTTGGCCGCGTTTGAGCCCATCGTTGCTACCGATGGCGATTGCTATGCCCGCTGCCAGGTGCGTTGCGCCGAGGTCACGCAGGCCATGGACATCATTAAGGAGCTTGTGGGCAAGATTCCGCACGACGGGATTGGCGGGCGCACCAAGCTTACGCCGGCCGACGGCGCGCGCGGCGAGGTTGTGATTGAGCAGCCGCGCGGCGAGGCGTATTACTATGTGCGCGGCAACGGCACCAAGAACCTGGACCGTTTCCGCGTGCGCACGCCGACGTCGCAGAACTTGGCGGGTCTGACGCATGCGCTGCAGGGCGTACTCCTTGCCAACGTGCCCATGATTATCCTGACCATCGACCCCTGCATTAGCTGCACGGAAAGGTAGGCGCGGCATGAGTTTGCTGACATTTGCCAAGACGGCCTTGGGCTCTATGGTCAAGCAGCCGGTAACGGTGTGCTATCCGCAGGAGAAGCTCGCGGCACCCGAGCGCTTGCGCGGGCATATCGTCAACGACATGGACGTGTGTATCTGCTGCGGCATGTGTGCGCGTCGCTGTCCGGCGGGCGCGCTCGCGGTCGATCGCAAGGGTGGAACGTGGTCGATCGACCCGTATGCCTGTGTGGTGTGCGGTGAGTGCATCGAGAGCTGCCCCAAGCACTGCCTGACTATGGACACCGCCCGCACCCCAGTCGCAGCGGACAAGACTCCCACGGTAGAAACTAAGCCGGAGTAGCGCTGGAATAGAGCTGGAATAGGGGCCGGAGGGGCAAAAATGCCCCACCGGCCCCGCGCGTGAGCGCGCGGTTGGGCTGCCACGAACAAAACTATGCCGGATTACGGGGCTGGATAGCGAACCTCCCACCATGCAGAAAAACGCAAAAACAAAACCGCAGGTAGATAGCCTGCCGTTTTTCAAAAAATGGTGGTATGGATGAGGGCCCCGACTTTGGCTCCGTAATCCGGCATAGTTTTGAAATGACACCATATCCGTAACAGCCCTTGATCTCCCGTGGACAGAGGGAATCGGGTCATTTTGGCCTTGCGAGGGCTGTCACGTGACCCGTCTGCCACGAAATGGGCCCATCTACTACGTTTAGGCCGCTGTCCCCAACCACGGCGAATTACGCAAAAACAAAACCGCAGGTAGAACGTCTGCGGTTTTCCATGAAACGCGGTTATGGTCGGGGGTATCGGGTCAAACGTAGTAGATGGGCCAGTTTCGTGGTGAGCACCACCAATTGATTCCCCGGGGACGGAGGAAAACAAATCATTTTTGCCTGATGGCTCCGAGTCGCACCTGTTTTCCTGCGAAAACGCCGTGTCTCAACTTTGGTGAGACATTTGTCTCACGCCCAAAGCAGAATCTGGAGCATGTGTCACCTGCCCAAATTGTGTCTCATTTCGTAACTTTAGGCTGTTGCAAGGTCTGAGACCGCGAGAAGGGAGACGCGATGAGTAAGTACACGAGGGGTCTCTTGGCGGTGATACTGGCCGTAGTGCTGGTGTTGCCGGCTGCAGCATTTGCCATGCTGCCCGAGGCCAACGCCAGGTCCAGCACAGGAATGGACGGACCGACAGCGACCGGGACGGTCGTCGACCCCGACACCAGCAACCACTGGAAGTTCTGGGCCGGCGGCTATGACGGCAAAGAAGTAACAACTCAAAACGTCGGCCGAATCTGGACCGACAAGACGGTCAAGGCGGTCGAGAACGGAGATTCGGATTTCCTGACCACGTTGTCGGCCATCTCTTCGACATCCGATACGACGATTTCCGGAAAACCGCTCGATATTGTGATGGTGTTGGATGCTTCTGGCTCGATGAGTGATCCTATGGGCGACGGAGGCTCCACCAAGCGCATCGATGCGCTGAAGACGGCCGCCAATCGCTTTATTGACACCATCGCCACGCAAAACCAAAGCATCACAGATGAATCCAAACAGCATCAGGTTGCCATCGTTAAGTTTGCAGGCGATAAGACTACTGAGGTTGGCAACAAAACATATCGCGATGGTTGGTGGGGACCCACCTGCAACTATTCGCAGACCATGAAGAATCTGACGCCCTGCAAGGACAAAGGTGCGGAGAGCCTAAAGAGCACGGTCAACTCTATCAGTCCTGACGGTTCCACGCGCGCCGACTATGGCTTGGAGCTGGCTGATGAGCAATTTTCGCTTGGTCGCGCCGACGCCAAGAAGATCGTCGTCTTCTTCACCGATGGCTCGCCTACGAGTTACAGCGACTTTGAGAACGAGGTGGCAAATAGCGCCGTCAACACCGCCAAGAAGATCAAGGATAAAGGTGCCGACATTTATACGATCGGTATCTTTAGCGGCGTAAACCCCAGTGCCGTCCCCACGGCTGAAGGCACAAGCAGAGAGAATAAGTTCATGCATGCTGTGTCGAGCAACTATCCGAGCGCCTCGTCAAGCATTACTTATGAGGGCCGCCGTGAAAAGTGGGTCATCGACTATGGCACACGTGCGGAAAACTCCGATTACTACAAGTCGGCAACCAGCGCCGACGAGCTCGAGAAGATCTTCGAAGAGATCTCGGGAAGCATTATCCAGGCTGGTTACCCGACAGAGGTCCATGGCGGTTATGGCGAGCATGAGTCCGGCTACATTACGTTCACCGATAAGCTGGGTGACTTTATGCAGGTCGACAACTTTACATCTGTCGTGTACAACGGCGAGACGTTTGACGATCTGAAAATGAAGACCGAAGGCAACGTCGATACCTATACATTTACTGGTGCCGCCGCGAACCTGGTCATCACCGTTCAGCATGCCGAAGAGGGCAAGCCTCAGACCGGCGATATCGTAACAGTCAAGATTCCCGCGTCGCTGATTCCGCTGCGCCAATTTAAGATCACCGATGGTGTTCTTACGGTCGACAATACTGAGCCCATCCAGGTGAACTACACCTCGAGCGTTAAGAAAGACGCGCTCGATAATCTGTTTACGCCTGAGCAGGTAGTGGGGCTTAAGGACTACATCAAGAGCAATACGATCACCGCGGAGGACGGCTCCAAGACCGTTAACTTCTACGCGAACAAGTGGAATGGCGGCACGCTGGGCGATACGATTGCGAACTTTGAGCCCGCCGATTCCAACCGTTATTACTATTTCCAGAAGCAGACTCCCATTTATGTGGATAAGAACTGCACAACGCCTGCGACGGGCTCGCTGGCTGCCGAGGGCATCTATTACTACAAGGATGAGTTCGAGGCGAAAGGCACAGACAGTAAGGTCGAGCCCCGCACAGCTATTATTGAGTTTACCGGTGGACATGCCGCGCAGTTTGAGGGCGCAATCGTGCGCGATGCGAGCGGCAACCTGTCGTTTAGTGAGGGAACCGCGCGACTAGCCTTTATTGACGAACTTCATACCACCAAGGAACTCGTGGGCGGCAACCCTACTGGTACCGCGGCCGACGTGCTCAATCCCAAGTGGAACAACACGTCTGCCAAGTCGGACGCCACGGAGGTTGACGTTCACCTGGGCAACAACGGCAAGATCAGCTTTAACGTGACGCCGGCAACGGTGGATACCAAGACGAGCTTTGGCCTGACCAAGGCGCTCGAGGGCCGCGACTGGACGGATACGGATGAGTTTAAGTTTGAGCTCTCCGCGACGCCCAAGAATGACGCTCCGATGCCTGCATCCACGGACGCGACCGTGCACAAACCCGACCCGGACGGCAAGGGCAAGGCTGCCATTGACTTCGGCGAGATCACCTTCAACAAGCCGGGCGAGTACACCTATGAGGTCCGCGAGGTCAAGGGCGACGCCGGTGGCATCACCTACAGCGATAACGTTGCCACGTTCAAAGTGACCGTGACGGTTGAGGCCACGGGTGGGCTTAAGGCTGACGTTGAAAAGATCTCGGGCGAGCGCGAGTTCAAGAACACTTATAGCGCCAAGACGGAAACCCCGCTGACTCTTGAGGCTACCAAGACGCTCTCAGGGCGTCCGATGGCCGATGACGAATTCAAGTTTGCACTGAGCTATGCGGGGCACGACGAGGTTCTGTTGAATGCAGCCAACAAGGGTGGCAAGGTTGAGTTCGGTCCGCTGACGTACACGACCAAGTCGCTCGCCAAGCTGGTCGAGGAAGGCAAGGCATCGCTTGATGCTAGCTCAGACAAACCGACGTGGACCATTCATTACATTGCTGCCGAGCAGACCGGCAAGCTGCATGCGGGCGTGAGCGCCACCGTGTCGGCAATTGACGCATGTGTAACCGTTGTCGACAACGGCGATGGTACCCTGACGGCGACGGCTGTCTACGGCGATGCCGGCAACGAGTTCGTGAACACCTACACTGCCGCGCCTGCCGAGGCATCGCTTGTGGGCAAGAAGAATCTGCAGGTTCCTAATGGCCTGACCCCGGCTGACATTGCCGGCAAGTTCACCTTTACCGTGACCGGTGAAGAGGGCGCACCCATGCCCGCGAACGCGAGCGTAACCAATGATGCCAAGGGCAAGGTCGACTTTGGCAAGATCGCCTTTACGCTCGACGACCTTAACAAGGCTCTGGGCGAGAAGCGCGAGAAGCGCGAGCACACCTTTACCTACACCGTGACCGAGTCCGGTAAGGTTGCTGGCGTGACCAACGACGCCAACGCCACGCGCAAGGTTTCCTACACCGTGATCGATGACGGCAAGGGTAATCTGAGCGTATCCCACAAGCCAGACGGCGATGTGGCATTTACGTTCACCAATGCCTATAACGTGAAGCCTGTCGAGGATCGGATCACCGCGACCAAGGTCCTGACCGGGCGCGACATGACTGAGGGCGAGTTCTCCTTCGAGCTCGTCGAGGGCGAGGGCAAGGACGCCAAGGTCGTTGCCACCGGCAAGAACGCCGCCGACGGCACGATTACGATGAGCCCCGTGAAGTACGACAAGGCTGGAACGCACACCTACACGCTGCGCGAGGTTAACGGCGGAACCACCAGCAAGGGCGTCACCTACAGTGATGCCAAGTTCACCATCGTGACGACCATCACCGATAACGGCGACGGTACGCTCAGTGCCACGCATGTTCTGAAGGACGTCAAGGTTGCCGAGTTCAAGAACTCCTACAACGTGACCCCCAAGAGCTCCAGCGTCACCGACCTGATCACCGCGGACAAGGTCCTGGACGGGCGCGACCTCAAGGCTGGCGAGTTCCGTTTCGAGCTCGTCGAGGGCAATAACGTGGTCGCCACCGGTACCAACAATGCCGACGGCAAGATCGTAATGGATCCTGTCACCTACACTGCGGCTGGCGAGCACACCTACATACTGCGCGAGGCCAAGGCCGGCACCACCGAAAATGGCATTACTTACAGCACCGCTGAGTACACTATTGTGACCACCGTCAAGGATAACAACGATGGCACCCTCAGCGTGGAGCACAAGCTGCAGAATGTTGACAAGGCGACCTTCGAGAACGCCTACACCGTAACCCCCAAGAGCTTCAGTGTTACTGATCAGATCACGGCGACCAAGGTCCTGACCGGGCGCGATCTCAAGGAAGGCGAGTTCTCCTTCGAGCTCGTCGAGGGCAACGATGTTGTTGCCACCGGCAAGAACGATGCCCGCGGCAAGATCAAGATGAGCCCCATCGAGTACACCGCTGCCGGCGAGCACACCTACACGCTGCGCGAGGTCAAGGGCGACGCCGGCAACGGCATCACCTACGATGGCAAGACCTACACCATCGAGACCACCATCACCGACAAGGGCGACGGCGCGCTCGAGGCGAAGCATGTCCTGAAGGGCGACGGCGAGGCGAAGTTCAGCAACAGCTACAAGCCGAATCCTGGTGAGTTCAGCGTCACCGACCAGATCACCGCGACCAAGTCCCTGACCGGCCGCGACCTCAAGGACGGCGAGTTCTCCTTCGAGCTCGTCGAGGGCGAGGACGAGGACGCCAAGGTCGTCGCCACCGGCACCAATGCCGCCGATGGCAAGATCACGATGAACGCCGTGAAGTACACCGAGGCCGGCAAGCACGCCTACACGCTGCGCGAGATCAAGGGCGGAACCACCAGCAAGGGCATCACCTACAGTGACGCCAAGTACACCATCGAGACCACCATCACGGACAACGGCGACGGCACCCTCAAGGCCGAGCATGTCCTGAAGGACGCCACGGCTGCGACTTTCAAGAACACCTACAGCGTGGCCCCGCTCGATGCGGAGCTCGACTTTGACCTGGGCAAGGTCATCAGCGGCCGCGACTGGACGGATGGGGACGAGTTCAGCTTTACCATCACCGCCCCCGAAGACGCCCCACTGCCCGATCCCGCAACCGTAACCGTGAGCAAGAAGGACGCGAAGGACGGCATTGCCGCCATCAAGTTCGGCAAGATTCACTACGCTGCCGCCGGAACCTATAAGTACGAGATTCGCGAGAACGCGGGCAGCACGGTCGGCTTGACGTATGACGCGCATGTCGCAACCGCCGAAGTGACCGTGACCGAGAACGGCGATGGCAGCCTGACCGCCAACGTCACCAAGAAGGAAAACGGACGCTTTACCAACACGTACCGCACTGAGCTTAACTACACCGCTGCCGGCGGTCTGTGGCTCAGCAAGTATCTGGATGGCCGCCCCATGACCGAGGGTCAGTTCACCTTTACCGTGACACCTGCTGACGACGCTTCGGCTCGCGCGCTCGGTCTGCTGCCCGGGGCTAATAGCTTCAAGTCCCCCGCAGCGGCAGAGGCAACGGTCGGACTGATCGACATTCTGGCTGGTCATGAGGTTATATTTACGCAGGCTGACGCCGGCAAGACCTTTACGTACACCGTGGCCGAGAAGAACGACGGCCAGCCCGGTTACACCTACGACGACGCCGTGCGCACGGTGACGATCGCCATCGCCGACGACACCGCCGGCACGCTCGCTGCTACGACGACCGTTTCCGGCGGTCCCGAGGGCACGCATGAGACGGTCCACAAGAGTGGCGAGAACAAGGTCGAGAAGGCCCTGGTGCCGTTCCACAACAGTTACAGCGCTACGACCAACACGCCTGGCGGCACCGCCGCTCAGGTCGTTGCCACCAAGACTCTGACCGGCCGCCCGATGGCCGACGGCGAGTTCTGGTTCGGCATCGCCTATCAGGGTGAGCTTGTGGCATACGAAAACCTCAAGCCCAATATCGGCGGGCACGTGAGCTTTGATACGCTGCACTACGACACTAAGATGCTTGCTAATCTTGAGGCTGCTGGGCTTGCCCATCGTACCGATAAGGACGGTAAGCTTGCCTGGACCATTAACTACACGGCCTACGAAGATTTATTCGGGCTGCCGAATGGCGTTTCCGCTACAACGTGGAGCTTTGGCTTTAAGGTTATCGTCGTCGACAACGGTGACGGTACCCTGACGGCAACGGTCGACTACGGCGGCGTCGAGCCCTTGTTCGAGAACGTCTACGGCGCCGAAGCCGTCGATGCCGCGCTCACCGGCACTAAGAAGCTCCAAGCTGCCGAGGGCCTGACCCCGGTTGACATCACGGGCAAGTTCACCTTTACCGTGACCGCCGACGAGGCTGGTGCCCCGATGCCCGAGCGCACGACCGCAACCAACGACGCGGCTGGCAACGTGGGCTTTGGCAAGATCCACTTTACGCTCGAGGACCTCAACCGCGCTCTGGGCGTGACGGACGATGCGACCGATAAGGCCGAGGCAGACGAAGCTGACGAAGCCGAGGCCAACGCCGGCGAGGCCGAGGTTGACGCCGACGCTGCCGACACCGACGAGTCCAACGACGAGTCCGAGCCCGCAGCCCCCACCGCTCCGCGCTCGCACACCTTTACCTACACGGTGACCGAGTCCGGTAGTGCCCCTGGTGTGACCAACGACGCCAACGCCATGCGCAAGGTTTCCTACACCGTGACTGACGACGGTACCGGACATCTGCGTGTCGTGCGCGAGGGCGACGACGGTGCTGCCTTCACGTTCACCAACACCTACGGCGTGGCACCTACCGATTCTTCCGTGACCGATCAGGTCAAGACGGTCAAGCGTCTGACCGGACGCGACCTTGCAGCTGGCGAGTTCACGTTTGAGCTGCTCGAGGACGGCGTGGTTGTCGCGAGCGGCACCAATGACGTCGACGGTAACGTTACGCTGAGCCCGATCCGCTACGAGGCGCCCGGCACGCACACGTACATGCTGCGCGAGGCTTGCCCCAACGCGCTCGGCCTGCACAAGGGCGTCACCTATGACGGCGCGACCTACACCGTCGTGACCACCGTCTCCGACAACGGCGGCGGCACGCTGACCGCGACGCACAAGCTCGAGGGAACCACCGAGTCGGCTGGCTTTACCAACAAGTATCACGCCATGCCCACGCAGGTTTCCATCGGGGCCATCAAGGTGCTCGAGGGACGTGAGCTCAAGAAGGACGAGTTTAGCTTTAAGCTCGTTGGCGAGGACATCGAGTCTACGGTTACCAACGATGCCGACGGCAAGATCAACTTCGACAAGTTCGAGTACGACGAGCCTGGTACGTACGTCTACACCGTCAGCGAGGTCAAGGGCGACGAGGCCGGTATGACCTACGACAAGTCCGTCTTTACCGCGACCGTCAACGTGGTCGACGACGGTGAGGGTAACCTCAAGGCGAGCGTTACCTATACCAAGGGCGACAAAAGCGTCGAGGGTATCGTGTTCAACAACACGTACAAGAAGCCGAGACTCCTACGCCGACACCCGATCCCGGCACGCCCAAGACCGTGACGAACATCGTCAAGACGGTCAAGGGTTTCCTGCCCACCACGGGCGACCAGCAGGCTGCCGCTCTGCTTATGGCATTTGTCATCGCCATGGCCGGCGTCGGAGCCCTGGTCTGGGGTATCCGTAAGCGCTAGGCACGCTGGCAGCGCCCGGGGCCAGAAGGCCCCGGGCGGCCGGCGGGGAGCCAGAACATAGCCCCACCCCCAGCCCCAGCCGCCACGGAGGTATCTCCCTCCTCCGTGGCGGCGCTTTTGTGCGTAGGCGAGAAGGGTTCGCCACGAAACCGGCCCATCTACTACGTTTAGCCCCTTACCCCCAACCATGCCGAAAAGCGCAAAAACAAAACCGCAGGTAGAACGCCTGCGGTTTTGTTCAAAACGAAGGTATGGTCAGGGGTATCGAGTCAAACGTAGTAGATGGGCCGATTTCGTGGCGGGCGGTTTCGGCTGATCCATTGGGGACGGAGGAAAACGGCTCATTTTGGTCCCGCGAGGCTGGCGGAGACACTCGTGCAGGGCCGCCCGAACAAAACTATGCCGGTTTACTACGATGAATCCGAGATTCCTGACCACACCCGCATTTTTGCAAATATCGCAAGTGTTCTACCTGCGGTTTTGTAAGTGCGCAATTTGCCGTGGTCGGAGATATGCGGTTCATCGTAGTAAACCGGCATAGTTTTGAAATGGCATCAAATTGGCGGCAGCCAGCGGCTAGCCTCGCAGATAGGCGATGGCGATTTGGGTGCGGTTGCGTAGCCCCATTTTGGCTAGGATCGAGCTGATGTGGTTGCGCACGGTGCCTTCGCCCATATAGGCGGTGGCAGCGATCTCCTTGTTGTCGAGGCCGCGGGCGATGAGCTCGGCGACTTCGAACTCGCGGTCGGTCAGGCCGGCAAAGGCGGCGGGCCGGCGGGTCGCGCCGGCCTCGACGTCCGCCCCATCAAAGTTGATATCTTCGATCGCCTTGCCCTCGAGCACGCGTTTGCCGTCCATGACCTGCGCCAACGCCGGCGGAATGGCAGCGACATCGGTCTTGATCAGGTAGCCGCGGGCGCCCAGCTTGAGCGCCGACACAATGTACTCGTCATCCGAGAACGTCGTCAGAAACACCACGCGCGCCGCAGGGTCGTGCTCAAGGATCTCGCGCGCGGCCGAAAGGCCGTCGCGTCCCGGCACCTGGATGTCGAGCAGCGCGATATCGGGTGCGTGCTCGGCGTAGAGCGCCACCGCATCGTTGCCGTTGGCACCGGTGCCCACCACTTCGATCTGCGGCTGGGCGCCCAAGATAATCTTGAGCGAATCGACCACCAAGCGGTCGTCGTCGACAACGATGAGCCTCATCGGCCCTCATCTCCTTGCTGTTTGGGAACGGTGGCAAACACACGCCAGCCGCCGGCGCCGGCACGCGGGCCGGCGGTGAAGGTGCCGCCAAGCGCCTCGATGCGCTCGCGCATGGAGGCGAGCCCCATGCCCTCCGCGGTGCCGCGGCCGCTTGCTTGGACCTCATCCACGCCATCGTCGGTAACAATGAGCTGGTAAAACGACGGATGCTCCATGCACCGTACGGTGACGGTCTGGGCGCAAGCGTGGCGTATGGTATTGGAGAGCGCTTCGCGCAGGACCGCTGCAAAGCAGTTGGCGACGTTTGCGGGCGCATGTTCGGCCATAACTTCAAGCTCAATCTGCGGGCCGCCGTCCGAGCGTGTGCCTTCGACAATGCGTTCGAGCTGCACGGAAAGGTCGACGGCGTTGTCGTTGAGCGCGTGGACGCTGGCGCGCACAAGCTGGAGCGCCTCGTCAACCGTGCATTTAACGTCGGCGAAATCGGCGGCGACGCCAGGCTCGTCGGCGTGGACCACGCGTAGGGCTTCGGCCTGCAGTGAGGCGCGCGTGAGCTGGTGCCCGACGTTATCGTGGATCTCGCGCGCGATGCGGGCGCGTTCGGCGAGCGTCGCGAGCTCGACTTCGTAGTCCTGGCGATCGGCAAGATCGCGGTTGCGCGCCTCGAGCGCGAGGGCTCGTTCCTGCAGCTCGTCGCGGGTGCGGCGCATGCGCCGCTGCTCGCGCTCCAACTGGGCGGTGCGTAGCGATAGCAAGGTGGCGGCAACCGAAAGGATGGCGGTCAGCAGGAGCGTTCGTGCGGTAAGCGCATCGGCGCGAAGGTCCGCGACGAGCGCAAAGGCAAAGACGGAGCCAATGCCCAACGCGACCCAGGCGTGCTCGCGGCGCACGCGTCGCGCGATGTCATAGAGGGCGAGAGGCGCAAACGGCACAAACGGCGGCACGAAGACAGCCGCGATGATGCAGGCGTAGCTCGCTGCCTCGCTTGCGCGTCGGGTGCGTTTCCCCTGTGCGACCTCGGCCAGCGAGGTGGCAATAATGCCAAGGCAAAACGCCACAACCAGACGAGCGTCCACGGCAAGACCCATGGCGGCCGCAATACAGCACGCCAGCACGATCGATTTGTCGAAAAGCCTGTTCATACGGGTATTGTACGCGAAGCTGCGCGTGGTGGAGGGGCCGCCTAGCGCAACCGTGACATTCCTCCCGCACGGTGGGGCGGTCGCGTCAGCGGGCCACGCGACCGAGCCCCCGCACTCGTGACAAAGCTCACTGGTGCGCGCCGTCCGCTCCTGCGATGATGCAATCGTACCGGGCCGCAATCAACAGAAGGGCCGCCTCATGACAGACATCGTCCACGTCGAAAACCTCGTCAAGCGCTACGACGACCTTATCGCGCTTGACCACTTTAACCTCAGCATCGCCCCCGGCGAGATCTTTGGCCTGCTGGGCCCCAACGGCTCGGGCAAGACCACGTCCATCAACTGCATTCTGCAGCTGCTCGCCTACGACAAAGGCACCATCGAGCTGTTCGGCGAGCCCATGACGCCCGCCCGCTACGACCTCAAGCGCCGCATCGGTGTGGTGCCGCAGCAGGTGGCGGTGTTTGACGAGCTTACGGTGCGCGAGAACATCGACTATTTCTGCAGCCTTTACGTCAACGACCGCAAGCGCCGCCGCGCGCTGGTGGACGAGGCGATCGACTTTGTCGGGCTGGGCGACTTTACCAAGTTTCGCCCCGGCAAGCTCTCGGGCGGCCTGGCGCGTCGCCTCAACATCGCCTGCGGTATCGCGCACAAGCCCGAGCTCATCTTCTTTGACGAGCCCACGGTGGCGGTCGACCCGCAGAGCCGCAACGCCATCCTGGAGGGCATCTGCCGCTTGCGCGACGAGGGCGCCGCGGTGGTGTATACCAGCCATTACATGGAGGAAGTCGAGCAGATTTGCAGTCGCATCATGATCATGGACGGCGGACGTGTGCTGGCGCAGGGCACCAATGACGAGCTCAAACGCATGATTCAAATGGGCGAGCGCGTGACTGTCGAGGTCGGCGCCGTCGAGACCGCCACGGTCGAGCGGCTGCGCGCCCTCGAGCACGTGCTTTCGGTTGAGCTGTCCGGCGGCGAGCTCGTCTGCACCTGCGAAGCGAGCCCGCACAATTTGGTCGACATCCTCGACACGCTGCGCGCCGCCGATGTGGCGCTCGGCCGCGTGTGGAGCGAGCCGCCGACCCTCAACGACGTGTTCCTCGAGATCACCGGCCGCGAGCTGCGCGACTAGGGGGCAGTCATGTTCAACACCATCATCACTACGGTCAAGACGCTGCTGCGCCGGCCGAGCACGTGGGTCTGGGGCGCTCTCTTTCCCATCGCACTTTCCACGATGTTCATGTTTATGTTTGCGAATCTGAGCTCTGACGGCACGGTCGACCCGGTACCGGTTGCCGTCATAGCGGACGAGGCCTGGGACGCCTCGACCTTTAAGGACGTGGCGACGTCGCTTGCCAAGGAGAGCGACAATCAGCTGCTCGAGATCCACGAGTGCGACGACGCAGCCGATGCGAACCGTGTGCTTAAGGCCGGCGAGGTCGCGGGCATCTATACGGTCGACGACGCGGGCGCACCCAAGCTCACGTTGCTGTCGAGCTACGACAGCTCGCGTGCCTCAACGGTGCTCACCGACCGCAGCATTCTGGAGACGGTGGCAAGCTCGTATACACAAAATGCCGAGCTCATGTCTCAGATTGCCCAGGACAACCCGGCGGCGCTCGCCGACCCGGAGGCGGTTGCGCGCGCCCTGTCGCTCGAGGGCGGCACCCGCCGCGTAAGCCTGACACGCACCACGCCCGATGGCACGGTCATCTACTATTACGCGCTCTTTGGCCTGGTCGCGATGATGTCTGCGGAGTTTGCCGCCTTGAGCGTCGTCGATCTGCAGCCCAATCTGTCGGGCCTTGGCGCGCGCCGCTGCGCGGGCGGTCTTTCCAAAACGGCGTCGCTGGCCGGTATCTTTGTGGGCTCGTGGCTGGTCTCCTTTGCCTCGATGGCGATCGCGATCGGCTACGTGCGCCTGGTTGTGGGCGTCGACTTTGGCGGGCGCGAGGGGCTGTGTCTGGTGGGCGGTGCCGCTTCCGCGCTTGCCGCCACGGGCTTGGGACTCTTTGTGGGCACGCTTCCCGTTAAGGGCGGCAAGGCATCCAAGTCGGGCATCCTCACAGGCTTTGCCACCACGTGCGCTTTGTTCGCTGGGCTCTACGGCGAACCGGCGATGGCGCTTGCCGATGACGTCGCCCGCGCCTGTCCGGCCGAGTGCTGGCTCAACCCCGTCAAGCTCATCTGCGACATGTTCAACCGCCTGTATTTCTTTGAGGACCTGGATCCTTTTGCCGTTCGCGCCGGCGCACTGGTCCTCATGGCACTGCTGTTCGTTGCCGCCGCCACGCTGATCTTTGGAAGGAGCCGCTATGAGCACCTTTAAGACCGCGCTTCGCATGGCGCTCGCTCACCCGTTCTACCTGCTCATCTACACGGTGTTCATTTCGCTGATGGGCGTATTCATCGCGGCATCGGTGAGCTGGAACTCGTCGCAGCTCACCGAGTACAAGCCCTACGACGCCAACGTGATCGTGGTCGACCGCGATGGCAGTGATCTTTCACGTGCGCTCACCAAGCACCTAGGTTCGCGGTTTGACCTGGTCACGGGCGTCGGCGATGACACGTACGACCTTGCGGACGCGCTCTCCAAGAGCAACAGCGCC
This sequence comes from Collinsella sp., assembly GCA_019414515.1. GTDB lineage: Bacteria > Actinomycetota > Coriobacteriia > Coriobacteriales > Coriobacteriaceae > Collinsella. The sequence goes on along the minus strand of DXLX01000018.1, from coordinate 18,594 downwards.
AAGGGCAGCGCCGACTGCGTGTTCTTTATCCCGGAGGGGTTCGAGGACGACCTGGTCGCGGCTGCCCGCGCGGGGGAGTCCCTGCCCAAGCTCGATGTGACCTACGGTGCCGGCACCATGGCGGCGGCGCTTTCGTCTGCCGAGGCCTCGCGCTGGATCTCGCTCGCGGGCGCTGCGGCGGCGCTTGAGCCCACTGCCTCCAACGGCGACGTTGCCAAGGCCGCCGAACATGCCGCTGCAAAGCGCGCGGAGGTCCAGATCGAGCGGGTCAAGGTCGACTCGGCTGCTGCCGCCACGCTCGAGTCGTACTTCAACTTTGGCGCGTACGCGATTATCTCGTCGGTCATCGTATCGGTGGGGTTGGTGCTCTCGGGCATGAACGAGCCCGAGCGCGTGCGTCGTATGGATGCCGGCCCAATCTCCGAGCGCCAACGTTCGCTTGCCGTGTTTGCCGCCGCCGCCGTGCTCACCGTCTGCATCTGGTTTGTGTCGAGCATGATGGGCGTCGTGGGCTTTGCCGGCGCGGTCGCCGAGGTCGGCGTGGGCCGTGTGTGCCTGGCACTGGCGGCGACGTTTGCCCTGGCGTGCACGCCGCTGGCCGTTGGCTTTGCCCTTTCGAGCCTGGGTGCGCGCGAGGAGCTGCTCAATGGCGTGGGCAACCTGCTCGGCATGCTCATGACGTTTTTGGGCGGCGCTTGGATGCCGCTGTCGCTGATGGGCCCGGCCGTGCAGACCGTGGCGCACTTTGTGCCGACATATTGGGTGAACGATGCGATCGGCAAGGCGCTCGCGTCGGACCTGACGTCTGCCATGTTGGGCGACATCGCCTGCGACCTGGGCGTCACCGTGCTCTTCGCCGCCGCCATTGCCGCCGTAGGTCTGGCTCTCGCACGCGCCAAATCCCGCGCCTAACCGCCTAGTCGTTGGGGACGTTCTTAAACGACTAGCCATCGGGTGGGTACTCATTGGGGACAGACTTAAACGACTAGTCATTGAGGACAGTCTTTGCCGAACCGCCGGCTTGCCGGCCGGGTTGCCAAGGACTGTCCCCAGCTGCCGGCAGAAAGGGAACGTCCCTAACTGCCGGGTGGCGAAAGAGTGTCCCCAACAGCTAGTCATTTAAGAACGTCCCCAATGACTAGTCTGAAATAAAATCCAGGCCTCGCTCCAAAATAGTTCGCCATGGTTTACTATTACGTTCATAAAGTAGTACTAGGCTAACAATGGGGGATACCATGGCAACGCAGGAAGCCTACGTCCAGGTTAAGGATCTCAAAAAGCACTACGGCGACGGTGATGCGCGCCTGACGGTACTCGATGGCATCGACACGTCCATCAACCGAGGCGAGATCTGCGTCATGCTGGGGCCCTCGGGCTCGGGCAAGTCGACGTTTCTTAACCTGATCGGCGGCCTGGAGGATGCCGACGCTGGCTCTATTTTGGTGGACGGCTGCGACCTCACGGTGCTCAAGCCTACCGACCTGGGCGAGTATCGCCGCCGTGAGCTGGGTTTTGTCTTCCAGTTCTACAACCTGGTGCCCGACCTCACCATCAAGGAAAACATCGAGGTCACGGCACACCTGTCCAAAAAGCCGCTCAACATTGATGACCTGCTACGCTCGCTGGGCCTCTACGAGCACCGCAACAAGTTTCCACGCCAGGTTTCGGGTGGTCAGCAGCAGCGCTGTGCCATCGGCCGCGCGCTCGTCAAAAACCCGGGTCTGCTGCTGTGCGACGAGCCCACCGGCGCGCTCGACTACAAGACGTCCAAGGAAATCTTGCAGCTCATGGAGGATATCAACCGCACCTACGGCTGCACCATCATCATTGTCACCCACAATGCCGCCATCGCGCGCATGGCCAATCGCGTGCTGCGCCTGCGCGACGGGCGCATCGTCGAGGATGAGCTCAACGATGCGCCCGTCGCGGCCGCCGAGCTCGATTGGTAGGCGGCGCCATGACACCTCTCGCAAAACGTCTCCCGCGCGAGCTGCGCCGCAATATCGGCAAGTACCTGGGCATCTTTTTGCTTATGTGCGGAAGCATCGCTCTCACCTCGGGCTTTTTGCTCGCAGCGCATTCCATCGGCTGCCTTATCGACGACATGCGTGATGCGTACACGATTGAGGACGGCCGCGTGACCACCTTCTTCGAGGCTACCGACGATCAACTCAAGGCCGCCGAGGATGTTGCCAGTGACGTCGGCGGCGTCACGCTCTATAAGAATTTCTCCATCGACGCCATCATCAAAAAGACCGCCGGCGACGACGGCACCAAGCGCACGCTGCGCACCTATGCGCACCGCGCTAAGGTGGACATTGCGTCCTACTGTGAGGGCAAGGAGCCCAAAACGGACGATGAGGTGGCAATCGACCGTGTCTTCGCCACCAACAACGACCTCGCCGTGGGCGATAAGGTCGAGCTCGAGGGTCGCACCTACACCATCTGCGGCATCATGACCCAGCCCGATAGCCAGGCGCTGTTCCTCAACAATTCGGACTTTACGGTGAACACCATCACCTATGGCGTGGCCGAGATCAGCGACGCCGGCTTTGCCGCGCTCGAGGACGCTGGCGGCGCGCCCGCCTACACCTATTCCTTTACCTTTACCGATCGCGATCTCTCCACTGCAGATCGCATCGATGCGGAGCAGGATATGGTCGAGGCGCTGACCGACGCCGATGCGCGCGTGGACGATCTGATCGATGCCGATTCCAACCAGGGCATTGGCTATGCGCGCGACGACGTAGACGGCGACTCCATGATGTGGATGACGCTGCTCGACATCATCATCGTGATCATGGCGTTCGTCTTTGTGGTCCTTACCGACGCCACCATCGAGGAGGAGAGCGCCATCATCGGCACGCTGCTCGCCAGCGGCTATCGTCGACGCGAGATCGTCCTGCACTACCTTGCGCTTCCCGCTACCGTGGGCGTGATCGCGGCGCTTTTGGGCACCGCGCTCGGCGTTGTGTTCTTTACCGAGCCCATGCGCAGCCTCTATTACGGTTCGTACAGCCTGCCTCCCTTCCAGGTGCACTGGAGCTGGGGGATCTTTGTGAAGTGCGCCGTGGTTCCCGCCGCTGCGCTCATCCTCATCACGCTGGCGGGCTGCTTCGCAAGATGGGCAAGACGCCGTTGCAGTTTCTTCGCCACGAGGCGAGCGGCAAGTCTGGCACCAAGCGTGGCCTGCAGCTGCCGGAGCGCATGGGCTTTGTCTTACGCTTCCGCCTGCGTATCTTCCTGCGCAATCTGGGCAACTTCGCCACGCTCTTCGTGGGCATCGCGTTTGCCTCGCTGCTGCTGCTCTTTGGCCTGGCGATTCTGCCCACGATGACGCACTACGCCGACAACCTCGAGACAAGCCTGGTCGCCGAGCACCAGTACACGCTCAAGGCTCCGCTGGAGCTCGAGGGCACTGCCGAGGAGCGTGAGCAGTGGTCGGCACTCGAGCGCTTGCAGTCGGTTGACGGCGCGCTGCTTTCCGCCGCTCAGGATGCCGATGACGAGCTTGACGACGCGGCCGATGCGGCGCAGGCGGCAGCCGATGCCGCGACCAGCGCTCCGTCTGCCGAGAGCCTTGCCGCGGCGCAGGATGCGCTTGCCAAGGTCCAGGACAAGAAGGATGCGCTTTATGCGCGCCTCGATGACCTTGCCGATGCCCTCGGCTGCAACCGCGACGAGGCTATCGACCTGATCGACAAGGCCTCTAAGATCGACACCGACAACGACGACATTCACCCGGTCAACACGATCGACAACGGTGCAGGCACAATCGCGCAGGCCGAGAAATACGCCGTCTACCAGTTGCAATACGACCGCGGCGACGGAAATGGCGAGGAGACGATTTCCGTCTACGGCATTTCATCCGATTCGCGCTACTGGAAAGGGCTGGATGTCGGCGACGGACACGTCGTCTTTGGCGGCGGCTTGCTCGACAAGTTTGGCTGGAGCGAGGGCCAGAAGGTTAAGCTTCGCGACAAGTACGAGGGCAAGAATTATTCCTTTGGGTACGTTGGCAAGGACTGTGCCTGGGGCTCTAAGTCGGATATGAATGTCTATATGAGCATCGACGACTTTAACGAGCTGTTCGGCAACGATGCCGCCTACTTTAACGGCTATGTGAGCGACGAGAAGCTCGACCTCGATGCCCGTTACTTTGCCGGCGACACCACGCCCGACGACATGCGCGCCGTGGGTGACCAGTTCATCGGCATGATGAGCAAAATGATCGGCATGATGGTCGGGCTCGCGGTGTTTATCTTCCTGCTGTTTATGTACCTGCTGACCAAGGCTGTGATCGACCACAGTGCCCGTTCGATCAGCTACATGAAAGTCGTTGGCTATCGCGATAGCGAGATCTCGCATCTGTACATCCGCTCGATCACGTTGTGCGTGGCGGTGTCGCTCGTGCTGAGCCTGCCCGTGATCATCGGCTCGCTCACGGCTGTCTTCCGATCGATGCTGCTTGCCTACAACGGCAATATCGAGATCTACGTGCCCGCTTGGTCCATGGCGGCATGTGTTGGCATCGGCTTTGCAACCTACCTGGTCGTGGCACTGCTGCACACGCGCTCCATCAAGCGTGTGAGCCTGGCCGAGGCCCTCAAAGTGCAGGAGTAACCCCTTATTGGTCATTGGGGACGTTCTTAAACGACTAGTCATCGGGGACGGTCTTTGCTGACTCGCCGGCTCGTCGGCTGTGCTGGCAAGGACTGTCCCCAGCTGCCGGCAGGAAAGGAACGTCCCTAGCTGCCAGGCGGCGAGGCACTCATTTAAGTCCGTCCCCAATGAGTGGTTTTAAGTCCGTCCCCAATGAGTGGTTTCAGTCATTTAAGTCTGTCCCCAATGACTAAAGAACGTCCCCAATGACTAGGTGCCGTACTTGACTTTAACTCTGCTTTAACTGGTACCATCCTCTATGTCTGTAACGCCATATAGACAGAGGGGATATATCTATGACCGCAACTGCATCCGCCGCACCCGCCAAGGTGTACTTTACGAACCTGCGCACGCATGCTCGCGAGAGCCAGCTCGACAAGCTCAAGCGCCTCATTCGCCGCGCCGGTATTGAGCAGATCGACTTTGAGAACAAGTTCGTTGCTATCAAGATTCACTTTGGCGAGCTGGGCAACCTGAGCTTTTTGCGCCCCAACTACGCCCGCGCCGTCGCGGACGTCGTAAAAGAGCTGGGCGGCAAGCCCTTCCTCACCGACTGCAACACGCTCTACGTCGGTAGCCGCAAAAACGCGCTCGAGCACATCGACACCGCCTACCAGAACGGCTTCACCCCGTATGCCACGGGCTGTCAGATTATCATCGCCGACGGCCTCAAAGGCACCGATGAGGCACTCGTTCCGGTCGAGGGCGGTGAGTACGTGCACGAGGCCAAGATCGGCCAGGCACTCATGGACGCCGACATCGTGATCAGCCTCACCCACTTTAAGGGCCATGAGCAGGCCGGATTTGGCGGCGCCATGAAGAACCTGGGCATGGGAGGCGGCAGCCGTGCTGGCAAGATGGAGCAGCACGCCGCCGGCAAGCCGAATGTCGATACCACCAACTGCGTGGGCTGCCACGCCTGCGAAAAGATCTGCGCGCACAACGCCGTCTCGTTTGACGACACCCGCGAGCGCGAGCTTGCCAACGGTAGTACTCGCACGGTACACGTGGCCGCCATCGACCACAATCGCTGCGTGGGGTGTGGGCGCTGCATTGCGGCGTGCAACCAGGACTGCATCAAGCCCGGCTATGACGCTGCGGCCGATGTGCTCAACTACAAGATCGCCGAGTACACGAAGGCTGTCGTCGACGGCCGCCCGAGTTTCCACATCTCGCTCGCTATGGACATTAGTCCCAACTGCGATTGCCATCCCGAAAACGACACGCCCATCGTCAACGATATCGGTATGTTCGCGAGCTTCGACCCGGTCGCCATCGACCAGGCTTGCGCCGACGCCGTCATGACATCCGAGCCGCTGCCCAACACCGAGCTCACCGATAGCGCCGCTAAGATGGAGCACAATCACGAGCACCTGGAGGGCGAGCAGGCACACGACCCCTTCTGCATCACGCATCCCGACACCGACTGGCGCGCGTGCATCGCGCACGCCGAAAAGATTGGCCTGGGCACGAGCGAGTATGAGCTCATCGAGGTCAAGTAGCGTCCGGTTATTGGACAAATCGCGTTCTTTTAGCAGCGCAACGTAAGTAAAAGCCGCCCGTGAGCACAGCGCTCACGGGCGGCTTTTCGGAAGCGAGGTGAAAAATCGAATACCGCCGACCACAAGGCGTTTTAGGCAACAAAACCCCAGACGTTGCTTTTTGCCTAAAAGTGCTCGTCGAGGAAGTTATTGACTGTGTTCCAGTAGAGCTCGGGGTCAACTTGCGCACTCTTGGCGTGGGTGGCGCCATGGATGGTGAGCTTTTGCTTGACCTTGCTGGCGCACGCCTCGTAGTTTTGGTCGAGCATACTGTACGGTACAAAGGTGTCCTGGTCGCCGTGGATAAACAGCATGGGAACCGTCGCGTGTTTGAGTTGCTCCACACTGCTCGCCTTATGAAAGTCGTAGCCCGCGCGCACGTTGCACACCAAGTTTGCTACATCGAGCAAGGGAAAGCTGGGCAGGCCGAACACATCCTTGAGCTGCAGGGAAAACTCGTCCCAAACGCTCGTATAACCGCAGTCCTCGATAATGCATTTTACGTTTGCGGGCAGAGATTCCCCCGCGACGTTCATGGCGGTTGCCGCACCCATCGACTCGCCAAAGACCAGGATGCGCGCCTCGGGGTCAGCCTGAACGATTCGCTCGATCCATGCGACGATGTCGAGGCGCTCGGGCCAGCCCATGCCGATATAGTCGCCGCCGGAGCGCTCGTGGGCGCGGGCGGCTGGTGCGAGTACGTTCATGCCGCGGTCGTGGAATCGTTTGGCGTATCGGGCCATACCGATGGGCTCGTTGGTATATCCATGCAGGCAGACGGCGTAGTCGTGCGTGCTCTCCGGTGCAGCAAAATACCAAGCGGCGAGCTCGGTTCCGTCATCTGCGGTGAGGCTGCTGCTCTCGCGGTTCTCTTTAAACCACGCCCGCGCCTCGGTTTCCTCGGCATCCGGCTGCTCACCTTTTTTGTCGGCCTTACCATCCTGCATCATCTTCATGGTGTAGGGCGCTTGGGGGTTCAGGGCAAAGTCAAACAAAAAGTTTCCGGCAAACCCCAGCAGCGCGACAACGAGCACCAGCGCAACAACGACGGTTATCTTAAGCTTTCGATGGGAACGTGCGTTTTGAGACATAAGAAGCTTTCCTATAAGATGTTAATACATCAACATTTAATGCAAGCGCATTATGGGCGTTTGCCGTTGATGCGTCAACAAGCAAAGAATGGGTAAACAAAGGGTCACATATGGTGCAAATTTCGCACGTATCTAGACGCTTTGATATAGTGTTGAGAACTCTTTACGTTGGAGGATGTAACCGGCATGTCCGATTCGAGCGACAGTTCTAAGCCGCGACCCAAGACCGCGGCCGTTCCGCACTACACGGTGGGCGAGGAGATCATGAACTCCGTCACCCATGGTGTCGGTTGCCTGCTGGGCATCGCAGGCCTTGTGCTCCTGATCGTATTTGCCGCTCTTCGCGGTGGCGGTCCGGCGCATATGGCCGCGGCAATCGTCTACGGTGCCAGCATTATTCTCGAATACCTTGCCTCCACGCTCTACCATGCGATTCAGCCCGCGGGTGCCAAGCGTGTGTTTCGCATTATCGACCACAGCTGCATCTACCTGCTCATAGCTGGCAGCTATACGCCGTTTTGCCTCATCACGCTCGCAAACGACGGTGGCCCCGTGCTGTTTTTTGCCGTATGGGCCATCGCCATTATCGGCATCGCCCTCGAGTGCTTTTTGCGTGAGCGCCAGCCGCATTGGGTAAGCGGTCTGGTCTATCTGCTGATGGGCTGGCTCGTCGTCTTTAAGCTGCCCGAGCTCGTGTCGCTGCTCAACCCCGTGGCACTTGCCCTGCTCGCTGTCGGCGGCGTGTGCTACACCGTGGGCGTGCCGTTCTACATCGCCAAAAACGTGCGTTATCTGCACAGTGTGTTTCACCTGTGGGTGCTCGCCGGCAGTATCTTCCAGTTCATGGCGGTGATCCTCTTCGTAATCTAGCGATCGCGTCTGTGCCCGCGGGCCCATCCAAGCGGCCGCTGGGCACAACTGCCCTATCCGTCACCTACGCTTACTACCTAACGTCCCGAATCTTGGAGGTTCGAGAAACTCCCGATGGACATAACCATCTCCCTTATCACTACCCTCGTTTTGACCCTCATCAACGGCTACTTCTCTATGTCCGAGATGGCACTCACCACGGCCAAGCGCGCTGTGCTGGAGCACGAGGCCGAGGAAGGCGACAAGCGCGCCGAGCGCGCCGTTAAGCTGGCTGCCGATTCCGACGAGCTGCTGGCCACCATTCAGGTTGCGATCACACTCGTGGGCTTCGCCTCGTCCGCCGTCGCCTCGACGAGCCTGTCCGACCCGCTTGCCATATGGCTCATGGGCTTTGGCATCGCGCCGCTTTCCGCCATCGCGCGCGGCCTGGCGCCGGTCATCATTACCGTCGCGGTCGCCTTCGTGTCCATCGTGATTGGCGAGCTGGTGCCCAAGCGCATTGGTCTGGCCAATGCCGAAGGCGTGTCCAAGCAGGTCGTGGGCCCGCTGTCGTTTTTCCAAAAGATCGCCCGTCCGCTCGTGTGGCTGACCGGTGCCTGCTCCGATGGTCTGGCCCGCATCCTGCGCATCAAGAGTGCCGACGACCGCCAGAACGTCTCGGAAGAAGAGATCAAGTACATGGTCTCGGAGCAGGACGACCTGCTCGACGAGGAAAAGCGCATGATCCACGAGATCTTCGACCTGGGCGACACCGTTGCCCGCGAGGTCATGGTGCCGCGCGTGGACACCACCATGTGCGAGGACGACGAGACGGTCGCCGACGTGCTGTCCACCATGCGTCAGACCGGCTTTAGCCGCATCCCCGTCTATCACGAGGATCCCGACAACGTTGCCGGCATTGCGCACATCAAGGACCTGATTCAGCCCGCGCTCGACGGCAAGGGCGACCAGCCCATCGCCGGTTTTTTGCGCGACGCCACCTTTGTGCCCGACACCAAGGACATCCTGCCGCTGCTGTCCGAGATGCAGACCTCTCACGACCAGATCGTGGTGGTCGTGGACGAGTACGGCGGTACGGCCGGCATTATCACCATCGAGGACATCGTCGAGGAGATCGTCGGCGAGATCGAGGACGAGTTCGACCCCGACAACAAGTATCTCACGCGTCTTTCGCGCCGCGAGTGGCTCGTTGATGGGCGTTTTTCGTGCGATGACGCGATTGAGCTTGGTTGGCCGCTCGAGGAAAGCGATGATTATGAGACCATCGCCGGCTGGATTTTGGAGCTTTGCGACTCGGTGCCCGACATCGGAGAGGTGTTTGAGGTTGCAGGGTACAAGTTCAAGGTGCAGTCGATGCGTGGCCAGCGCATCTCGCTCATTCGCGTGATCGCTCCGGCCGAAACCGATAAGAAGGATTCCGAGTCTTCGGTAGACGAGCCGACGACGTCGGGTGCGGGTTCCGCGAATCCGCACGACGGCGACGAGTAGGACAAGGAAGAGTAGGGGAGAGTTATGGCAGGCCTGTTCAACATCCTTAAGGTCACCGTCAGCGAGGACAAGATTTGCGCGCACGTGCTGGTGAACCCCGGCATGCCGCTCATGACCTCGGAGGATATCGAGGCTACGGCGCGCGTGTATTACCTGGTGCCGGCGATTGCCAAGCACCTGTGCCTGGGCGATTCTGGCCGCGAGTTCCAGGACTGCATGGGCCAGACCGAGCTTTGCCATCTGCTGGAGCATGTGACGGTCGAGCTCATGAACGAGACCGGGCTTGCCGGCAGCATCTCGTGCGGCCGCACGCGCGTAAGCGAGCACGACGAGCGCGTCTTTGAGGTTGAGCTTTCGTGCCCCGACGACGCGCTGGCCATCGGTGCGCTGTCTTCGGCCACCTTTATGATGGACTGGGCGTACCTGCACGCCGACCAGCCTGCCCCCGACGTGGAAGGCACGGTCGCGGGCCTGCGCAACCTGGTGCTGGGCATGCGCGCCGAGGCCGAGGGCAAGGATCCTCACGAGGCCGTCGCCGCTGCGAACGGCGAAGATGCTGTCGAGGACGAGGGCGCTGACGAGGGCGATGTGCCGGCCGACGCCGAGTCCGTTGCCGATGCGACCGCCGAGCCTGTTCCCACCGAGCCCCAGGGTGTCCCCAACTTTGACGACGAGCCCCAGGTGGCGATTGATACCGAGGGCGCGGTTGCCGAGAACCACGAAGCCTCCGCTGCCGTCTTTGGCGGTGCGGCGACGGTTCCGGCAGGGCCTGCGCATGAGGGCGGCCTGCCGCTCGTGGACGGCGCCGGCGAGGACCCGGGTGCCACGGTGGCCATGCCGTCTATGCCTCAGGAGTAGGCCTACGCGTTTATCACCATCACGTACCTGCGCCTTTGCCGTACACAGATGAGCGGAGCGGCAAGTGATGCGCTGCGGGTATAATGGACAGCATTCAAACGGTGGGCACCGACGTGCCCGCAGGAGAGGAATGATCATGGGTAAGACTTTCAGCTTTGTCTCCGGCGCACTTTTTGGTGCCGCTGCCGGCGCTATTGTCGGCGTTGCTCTGGCCCCGCGCTCGGGCGCCGAGACCCGCGCCATGGCTGCCGATATCGCCAACGACGCCTGGGACAATATGCGCGACACCTACGAGCACAGCGCCGAGGAGGCCCGTGCTGCGGTGAATGACTTTGGCCCGATGGTCGACGCCAAGACCGACGACCTGCGCGCCAAGGTCGACCTGGCCCGCGAGCGCATGGACCAGCTGCGCGAGCAGCTCAACGACGCCATTTCGGGCGGCAACGTGACGCCTGCCGCCGACGTCGTGGTCGAGAACGCCGTCGAGGCTGATACCGAGGCTGCGGAGCCCTCGACCGAGGCATAATGCGCGCCGGGGATTTTGTCGGCGCCAAGATCTATCGCAAGCCTACCGAGGACAAGCGTACCAAAAAGGACGGCACGCCGCGCAGCCCTAAAAAGCTCGGAAAGATTCACTTTCCGGTCTTTACCCCGGGCGGTACGCGCGTGGTCGGCTTTATGGTCCGCCAGTCCGATATCGCGGGCATGATCGAGCGTCCCGACCGATTCGTAGCGCTCGACGCCATTGGTGTCTACGAGGGCGCCATTGCGGTCGATGACGTCAAGGACACGTACGATGCCGCCGCCGCCAAGCGCCTCGACATCAACCTGGACGATTGCATCATCTGGGTCGGTATGGACGTGCGCACGGAATCGGGCGACGTCGTGGGCTATTGCTCGGATGTGGAGTTCAAGCCACGCTCGGGCATCGTGCAGGCATTCTATGTGACCGCCGGTGCTGCTTCGAGTGTTTTGGTTGGTGACACGCAGGTGCCGCCGACGATGCTGCGCGGCTACGAGAACGGCGCGATGATTGTCTCGGACGAGGTCAAGTCGCTCGGGTATTCGGGCGGCGCGGCCGCCAAGGCTGCCGAGGCCAGCGTCGTGGTGGGCGACAAGGTCAAAAAGGGCGCCAAGGTGCTCGACGACAAGGGATCGGTTGCCGTGGACAAGGGCAGTCGCGCACTGGGCAAGCAGCTCGGCAAGACGCGCGGCATGTTCAAGGCCTTTAAGGACGAATACCAAAAGGCGAGCGGAGGCTCGTCAAAAGCTACAAAATAGCGACGTACCAAATGATGGGAGGCGAGCCGGAGACATGTTGCTCCGGCTCGCTGTGTTTATGGGGGAGGGCACATGCGCCAAAACGGATCTAACTTAAACGGGCCCTCGGGTGCGCGTCCGACGGCGCGCTGCGACCTGGGGCAGCTGCCCAGCGGCCAGCGTCGACGTCGCCGTAAGCCCGGCGCGATGTACCTCAACCATAGCCGTGGGTTTAGCGATCGCAGCGCGCGCATCGGCAACGGGCGCTCGCCGCGCCGACCGTCCCGCCTGCCCTATGCGCTCATCGCCGTGGGTTGCGCGCTCGTGCTGTTTATCGCTGCCGTCGTGGGCTACGTCAACCGCAGTGTGGACGTGGAACTCAACGGGCAAAAGACCGCGGTGCGCGTGGGCTCTACGTTGCAGAATCTTATCGACGATCAAAGCCTGACCGAAACGTACGACGCCGGCGATCTGCTGGCCGTCGACGACAGCGTGCTCAAGCGCCATGGCGGCGAAAAGCTGTCGGTGAAGGTCGACGGCAAGCGCGTGAAGCAAGGCAAATGGGATAGTCACGAGCTTACGGGTGGCGAGAAGGTGACGGTCAAGGACGGCCGCAACGTGTACGAAAAGCATGAGGTCCAGGCCACGACTATCGAGCCAAAGCTTAAGGTCGAGGGCACGGGTGCCATTGAGTATGTCAAAACCTGGGGTGTTCAGGGCCGCTCCGAGGTATGGGTCGGCGAGCAGTCGGGCAAGACGCAGGACCGCGGCGAGGTCGTGCCCGCCACCGACTGCGTGGTCGAGTGCGCAAGCGTAGCGCCCAAGGGCAACGAAAAGTACGTGGCCCTGACATTTGACGAGGGCCCGAGCGGCGCGACCAAGCAGATCTTGCAGGTGCTCAAGGAAAAGGGCGTCACGGCGACGTTCTTCCTTTCGGGCGATGCCGCGGAAGCCTCGCCCGCTACTGCCAAAGCGATTGCCGATGCCGGGTGCGAGATCGGCTCCAACAGCTACAGCGATGATTCGCTCAAGGGCGAGGATCGCGAGACGGTGCGCAAGCAGATCACGAAGGGCACCGAGGCGATTAAGTCGGCGACCGGCGTCGAGACGATGTTGCTGCGTGCCCCCTACGCCGCGTTTGACGAGCAAAGCTGGATTGACTCGATGGACCTGGTGTCCGCCGTGGTTTCGTGGAATATCGATTCGGGCGACTGGCTGCTCAATGGCGCTGACGAGCAAGTATCGACCGTGCTCGACTCGATGACGCCGGGCAATATTGTGCTGCTCACCGATAGCGATGGGTGCGCCGAGCAGACGCTCGAGGCGCTGCCGCAGATTATCGATGGCCTTGTCGCCGACGGCTACAAGATCGTGACGCTCAGCGACCTGGTCAAGACGGACACGGCATTGAGTAAAAAGCTCACCTCGCTCACCAAGGTTTCCATGCCCAAAAACGCCGTGTTCCCCCAACTCCCCAAGGACGACGACACCACAGAGTAGTCATTGGGGACGTGCTTAAACGACTGGTCGTTTAGGGCGGTCTTAATCGCTTTGTCCCACCGTGCTCATCTGGCTCTATGTCACGGATACGTCAGCGTTTGGTATGCCTGCGATGTGCAGCGCATAAATTCGGTGCCGCAGTGCGATGCTGATGCTATAGTTACTGCGGTTAATGAGGGTCAAGAGAAAGGTTACAGGTGAAATCCAAACCTCGACCATACAGTCGATGACCCCATGCAGGTGCTTTCTGCGCGTGCACGGGGTGTGAGTGCCGAGCGGTGTGCCGCCCGCGCATGCGTATACATATCTAAAAGTCCACGGATTGCGTGCCGGCATGGTCGCGCGGTCCGCAGGAATAATGATGGGGAGCACCATTGAATTATCTGAGTGAGATGCTCAAATTGCCGGTCTTGGACGTCGACGGCGAAAAGCTCGGCGTGGTTAACGATTTTGGCATTGCAACCGGCGAAGTTTTTCCGCACGTGACGTCGCTCGCGTTCCGCGGTCCCGGCAAGACGCCGTTTATGATCAGCTGGCGCAAATGGGTCGACCGTATCGACGAGACGGGCGTACACCTTAAGACGTCGGCCACCGAAATCCGTTTTTCGTACTTGCAGCCGACCGAACTCTTGCTTGCCCGCGACGTGCTTAACAAGCAGATTGTCGACACGCAGGGCATGAAGGTCGTGCGCGTCAACGACATCAAGTTTTCCATGTCGGGCGAAAATCAGCTGCGTCTGCTGGGTGCCGAGGTCGGCGCCCGCGGTCTGCTGCGCGCGATCAGCCCCACACTCGAGCATGTCGTCGAGGGCTTTATGAAGCATCTGGGCAAACCGCTCAGCGAGGACATTATCGCCTGGTCTTACATGGACCTGCTCGATCGCTCGACTAAGAACATCCAGCTCTCGGTGTCGCACAAGACGCTTGGCGAGCTGCATCCTGCTGACATTGCCGACATCATCGAGCAGCTCGACCCGCGCCTGCGCGCGCAGGTGTTCGCGCAGCTCGACACGGCACAGGCCGCCGAGGCCATCTCGGAGTTCGATGACGACGAGCTCATGACCGAGATGCTCGAGGGCCTGTCCGATACCGACGCATCGTCGATGCTGGCCATGATGGACCCGGACGACGCCGCCGACCTGATCGACGAGCTCGATTATGAGAAGGCCGAGAAGCTCCTGCGCCTGATGGGCGTCAAGGAGGAGAAGGCGATTCGTAACCTGCTGGGCTATGAGGACAACACTGCCGGCCGCATCATGACCTCGGAGTTTGTCTCCCTGCCCGCCACGGCGACGGTCGGCGATGCCATCGAGGCGATTCGCAAACTCGACGAGGACTTTGAGAGCGTCTATTACGTCTATACCGAGGATCCGAGCGGCATGCTGACGGGCGTGCTCTCGCTGCGCACGCTGATCGTGGCCGACCGCGACGCCACGCTGGGCCAGCTCGCCTATCGCGACCTGGTCTACGTGTCGCCCGACGAGGACCAGGAAGACGTGACGGACGAGATGACCAAGTACGACCTGGTTGCCATCCCTGTCTGCGACGAGAACCGTCATATCCTGGGTATCGTGACCTTCGACGACGCCATGGACGTTATCGCCGAGGAGCATCAGGAGGACCTGCAGATTGCCGGTGTCGGCTCGGGCGATAGCGCGTCGGACGACTCGACGAACGTGCTCAGCTGGTTCGTGCATCGTCAGTACTGGGTCGTCGTGTGGGGCATCGCCTCGTGTATTATGGCGACGGTGCTGGGAACGGCGCTGGGCTCCGCGCATCTGGTGGTGTTCCCCATGTGCGCCATGCCGCTCGTGCTGCTGGCGGCTTCGCGCATGGTGTCGTTCGTCAAGAACTACTTCTTGGAGTACGACGGTCACGACGACGAGCCCAAACCGTACCTGGGATTCTTCTTCCAGAGCACGGGTATGGGCCTGATCCTTTCGCTCGTGACCTATCTGTGTGCGCAGCTGGTGCGCACTGCCGCGTTCCTCGATGCCCCTATGTTTGAGGAGCAGCTCTTTACCGGCTGCTTTAACATCGCGGCCATCATCTGCCTGGTGGGCAACATGAGCGCCGTGATTTACCTGATGGTGCTGTTCTGGCGTGACGAGCACGACCTCAATACGTCGGGCACCGCCATGAACGTCATTGCCGTCATGATCTCGTGTGTGGCGTACTGTGCTGCTGCGGTGCTGCTCACCATGTCGGTCATGGGGTAGGTGGTCGTGTGCAAAATACGAAGCAAAAGCCGAGCACCAAGCAAAAGTTGACCATCGCGGCCATCTTTGGCGCCATGGGTCCCGGTCTGCTGGCGGCGCTTTCGGGCAATGACGCCGGCGGCATCGCCACGTATTCCAGCGCGGGCGCCAGCTATGGCTATAAGATGCTCTGGATGCTTCCCGTCATGACCGTGCTGCTTATCGTGACGCAGGAGACCGCGGCGCGCTGCGGATGTGTCACGGGTAAGGGCCTGGCGTCGCTCATTCGCGAGCGCTTTGGCGTTCGCAAGAGCGTGCTGGCCATGGCGGCACTGTTGATCGCCAACACGGCGGTGACCATCTCGGAGTTCGCGGGTATCGCGAGCGGCCTTGCTCTGTTTGGCGTTCCGGCGAGCATCTCGGTGCCGCTCGTGGCGCTGCTGGTGTGGATGCTTACCATGTCGGGCAGTTTCCAGCGCATCGAGAAGATTCTGCTGCTGGTAAGCTGCGTGTTCGTGACCTACATCGTCGCTGCGTTTATGGCCGGCCCCAACTGGGGCGAGGTCGCGGTCGACTTGGTCGTCCCCAATATTCAGAACGATCCCAGCTACGTGTCGCTCGTGGTCGCAACGATCGGTACCACCATCGCACCGTGGATGATCTTCTTGGCTCAGAACAACGTGGTCGATAAGAATGCGGGCGAGGACGACATCGTGCTGCAGCGTATTGATACCGTGAGCGGCTCGATCGCTGCTGATATCATTGCGGGCTTCATTATCATCACGACCGGTACGGTGCTGTTCCCGGCGGGTATTCAGATTAGCGATGCCGCCGATGCCGCCCGCGCGCTGGAGCCCATCGCGGGCCAGTGGTCCACGGTGCTGTTTGCCTCGGGCCTGGTCGCAGCGAGCTTTTTGGCTGCCTGCGTGCTGCCGGGCGTTACGTCGAGTGCCATCTGCGAGGCTTTTGGTTGGGAGCGCGGCGCCGATCGCAGCTGGGACGAGGCCCCGGTTTACCGCGGCATCATTACGGCCATCATCGGCATTTCTGCTGTGTTGGTGCTCATGCCTGGCGTCGATTTGTTCCAGATTATGATGACCTCGCAGGTCATCAACGGCGTGCTGCTGCCCGTAGTCTTGGTATTCCAGGTGGTTATCGCGGCGGATCGCCACATTATGGGCGCCAACCGCAACGGCCGCGTATGGAACGTGCTCACGTGGGCGACTATCGGCGTGATTACGGTGTTGACGGTCGTCATGTTTGTACTGCAAGCGATGGGCTACAGCGCGTAGCGCCTCTTTTGGGTTTCGAACAGGCCGCAGCGATGGGCTGCGGCCTGTTTTTCGTCTGCTATAGGGCGTTAGTTATATGGCGGTGGGCAAAAAATGCCAAATATGAGTACTGTTGCTAAGTGAATAGCATTTACATCCAAGAAGTTAATGAACATAACCTATAGTATGTTCATTAAAATTGGCTCCAATATGCCTTAAACCAGTCAGGTTGGCTGCTTTAGGGGGTTGTAGGGGTCGCTCGGACGTCATTTTGGGTGGTTTTGTCTGCTACTAAAATTGTAACAGTACTCATATTTGGCCTTTTTTGCCCACAGGCCTTTGGGGTTGCGGTAGCGCACAGAGATGTGGTGTAAGAGGCGGGGCATGCCCCGCCTCCGCCCTTTCTTGAAAGGGAGGGGACACCGCCTAGAATTCGTCGTTGGAGTAATGAAGGTGACGAATGGAAGGAAAGGCGATGCCCCAAGAAGAGAGTGTACTGCGCCTCGGCCGCGACGAGGCCCTCGAGGCGGCGAGGCTTTGGCAGGAGTGCGGCGACGCGCGCGAGTTCGCGTGCAGGGTGCTGGGCAGCGTGATGAACGCGCTGATGGACTCCGAGGCCCAGCAGATGTGCGGCGCGAGCCGCAACGAGCGCAGCGACGGCAGGGAGAACAGCCGCAACGGCTACCGCCCCAGGTCGCTCAAGACCGCCGTGGGCGACGTGGAGCTCGAGATACCCAAGCTCAGGCACGGCACCTACTACCCCGAGGGCATGCTCGCGCGATGGTCGCGCGTCGACACCTCGGTGGCCGCCATCGTGCAGGAGATGTACGTATGCGGCGTGTCCACCCGCAAGGTCGAGCGCGTGGCGTCCAAGCTGGGCATATCCTCGCTGTCGAGCTCGGAGGTCTCGAGCCTCTGCTCCGACCTCGACGCCGAGGTGGCGGAGTTCCGCCGCCGCGACCTGTCGGGCACGCCGTGCTGCTACCTGTGGCTCGACGCTACCTACATGAGCTGCAGGGTCGGCTCGTCGGTCGTCTCGCAGGGCGTCGTGACCGCGATCGGGCTGGGCGCCGACGGGCGCAAGCACTTCCTGGGCTGCGACGTGGTCGACACCGAGAGCGAGGACTCCTGGGCGGCATTCCTCGGCGGGCTGCGCGAGCGCGGGCTGGCCGGCGTTCGCCTCGTGGTCTCCGACAGCCACGCCGGGCTCGTGGCCGCCGTCTCGCGCCTGTTCCAGGGCTGCGCCTGGCAGCGCTGCGTGACGCACCTGCAGCGCAACCTCCAGAGCGCCTGCTCGGGCAGGCCCGAGGACTCCAAGGCGGCCGTCAGGGACCTCGTGCACGCCGCGGTCTACCAGGACGACCCCGACCTCGCGCGCTGCGTGTGGGCCGAGGCGGCGCCCTGGGTGGCGTCGGTGTCCGCCAGGGCCGGCGAGGTCTTCGAGCAGGCCGAGGACTCCGCGCTGGCGTTCACGGCCTTCCCCAGGGCGCATTGGGCCAAGCTTCGCACCAACAACGTCCAGGAGCGCGCCAACCGCGAGATCAAGCGCCGCTACAGGGTCGTGCAGTCCTTCCCCTCGAGGGAGTCGATGCTGCGACTGACGTGCGCGAGCCTCATGGAGACCGAGGGACAGTGGTCCCAGCAGCGCGTGTTCTCCGAGACCTCGGCCGCCGAGGGCTTCGCCGAGCCCGCGGACAGGCCGGCCCCGACAGAGGGGAGGCGCCGCGCGCTCGGGCGGCGCGCCAGGGAGATAGTGGACGAGATAGTCGAGAGGCGCGGTCTCAAGAAGGAGTAATATCGGGACTTGCAGCGACGGACCTCAGGACGCTCTTACACCACGTCTGCGCGCGCCACC
>DXLX01000017.1 GCA_019414515.1 Collinsella sp. | reverse complement strand
CCACCGGTCAGCGGCCAGAGCATGGGGGGCACGCCCGGTCCCGTTCCGAACCCGGAAGCTAAGCCCCATCGCGCCGAGAGTACTGCGGGGTCAGCCCGTGGGAGGCCAGGGCGCCGCTGACCGGTGGACGGCACCGAGCCGCCATTGGGAATGTAGAAGGGGGAGGCCTCGCGGCCTCCCCCTTTTTTGCGCTTATAGGGCCATCACTCCACTGTCGCTGTGTTTTTGACCCTCGTTTGTTGCATCTTCTGCGAACGGGCTACAATGTCATAGTCTGTGCAGCATGGAGGTGATTATGGCCGAAGCCGGAATCGGCGTTGATATCGTCGAGATTTCCCGAATGAATTCAATCCTTGAGAAGACGCCCGCGTTTGCTCGGCGCGTGTTTACCGATGAAGAGCGTTCGTATTGCGATGCCTCGTCTCGTCCTGCCGCGCATTATGCCAGCCGTTTTGCTTCTCGCGAGGCGGTACTTAAGGCGCTTGGTACGGGTTTTAGCCAGGGCGTTGGCCGTAAAGACGTTTCCGTAACGCGCGATAAGCTCGGCAAGCCAAAAGCGCTGCTTTCGGGCCGTGCTCTCGAAATCGCCCAGGAATTGGGCGTTGTCGAGGTCGCTCTTTCTATTACTCTGACGGGTGACTTGGCTGTTGCTAATGCCATTGCGATCACCGAGGATGCTCGACCTAAACCCAAGGAAGAAAAGGTGAGCACGAAGGAGCGCGTTGCTCAGACATTTAAAGAGGCTCGTTCTGTCTTAGACGAGCTCGAACAGCTGCAACAATCTGCTTTGTCGGAACATCTGGATGATGATCCGCAAGATGCGCTAGGAGCATAGATGAAACCGGTTTTGAGTACCGAGGAAGTCGTTCGCCTCGAAGATATTATCGAGCGTGAGGGTACCTCGAAGGCCGAACTCATGGAGTTGGCGGGCGAATTTGCTGCCAACGAGATTTTAAAGCTCAACCCCGATCGCGTTCTTGTATTGGTCGGTTTTGGCAACAATGGCGGAGATGGCTGGGTTGCCGCTGACATTCTGACGCATAAGGGCGTTGATGTAGATATCGTCTCTCCGGTTGAGCCGGATGAGATCCCTGCCGCTCTCGCTCGTCATGTCGCCCGTCGTACTGCTGGTCGCGACGTGCATGTGTGTGTCGGCCCCTCTCGTGATGAGCTGGAGGTGCTGATTGATAAGGCTGATGTTGTAGTCGATGCCATTTTTGGTACCGGTTTTCATGGTGATCTTCGTGCGCCGTTTTCAATCTGGATCCCCACGGTCAATGAAAATGCCGATCGCGTTGTCTCCATCGATGTTCCTTCGGGCCTGAATGCCGAGACGGGTGTGGTGGATGACGACTGCATTCGTGCCGAGCGTACGGTGACGATGATTGCTCCCAAGATCGGCTTATACAGCGCTGACGGTCCCGAATATGCAGGCGATCTGGTCTGCGGCGGTCTGTATGACCGCCTTGATGAGGTTATTGACGATGTCGACCATGCTGCCGAGATCGTGGAACCCGGTGACCTTGTGGACTATTTTGCTCCGCTGCCTACGAATATCGATAAGTACTCGCGCGGCTCGGTGCTCATTGTTGCCGGATCGGCGCAGTATCCTGGTGCGGCCATTATGGCTGCCAAGTCCGCTGCCCGCGCAGGCGCCGGCTATGTGGCAGTCGCGACTCCGGATGCGTGTGCCAACCTTATCCGCATGGCGCTCCCCTCGATTCCGGTCTTTGCTATTCCATCTGATTCCCGCGGTTCTTTTGGTGCCGCTGCGCGCATGACGGTATGTGAGATTGCCAAGAAATATAGCTGCGTGCTGTGTGGTCCCGGCATGACGACATCTGCCGGTGCCATGCAGGTGGTTTCGGGTCTGCTTGAGCTCGACGTACCGCTTATCTTGGATGCCGATGCTCTCAACTGCCTTGCCAAGATTGCAATCGATGGCATCGACAGTAATCCCGAGATGTATCGTCGTGAGCAGCCGCTCGTTATGACGCCGCATTATCGTGAGCTTTCGCGTCTCGTCGCCGGTGATGAGGTCAATGACCTTGGAACCGCGATTGCCGCCGCGCAAAAGGTTGTCTGGGCCGCCGGTTCCGATAACCTCGTTGTTATCGCTAAGGGCCCGACGACGGCCATTTGCGGTGTTGAGCGCGTGCTGCTGCCGCTCTCTGGCCCGGCGTCGTTGGCGACCGCTGGCTCGGGTGACGTCCTTGCGGGTATTCTGGCCGGCACGCTAGCCACCATGCGCGATGAGATGGACCGCTGGGAGCTGCTGTACTCGTATGCCGTCGCGCTTCATAGCTATGCCGGTTTTGCCGCGGCGACGGAGTTTGGCGAGAAGAGCGTTATCGCGACCGATCTTATCGACTTGATCGGTCCCGCCATGGAGTTGGCGGCAAAGGATGCGCTCGATGATCTGGGAATCACGGACGAAGGGTCGGATGACTAATTATGAATAAAGCCGATTTGACGCGTTGGTCCTGGGTCGAGATCGACCGCGGGGCGCTTCGCCGCAACACGAGGGCCTATAAGAATTTGCTGAATCCGCGTCAGCGCCTGTGCTGCGTGGTTAAAGCCGACGCTTATGGTCATGGAGCTGTTGAGTGCGCCAAGATTATGTATTCGGCCGGCGCCGACATGTTTGCCGTGGCGACGGTTAACGAGGGCGTTGAGCTCCGACAGGGCGGGATTACGAAACCCGTCCTTATCCTAAGCGAGCCGCCTATCGAGGCCATTCCGACGTTGCTCGAGTTCGATATCATGCCCTCGGTCTATACGTCCGACTTTGCTCTTGCGTATGGCGAATGTGCCGTCGCGGCGGGCAAGGTGGGCAAGTATCATCTCGCCATCGAGACGGGCATGAACCGCATCGGCGTACATTACACGCAGGTGCTCGACTTTGTCCGCGGTATTGATTTCCATCGCGGTATTCAGTGCGACGGCGTATTTACGCACTTCGCCACGGCCGATGAACCTTCGGGCTGGGACTACAAGCTGCAGTGCCAGCGCTTTACCGAGGCCGTTCAGGCCATTAAGGATGCGGGTTTTGAGTGCGGTATCGTGCATTGCGCCAACACGCCGTCCTCGATGCTCGACCCCTCGATGCATTTTGATATGATTCGCGCCGGCGTTGGCTTGTATGGCATGCAGTCGTGCGAGCTGAGTAGCCGTGTGATGCAGCTCGATCCCGTTATGAGCGTTCATGCGCGCGTGACGCGCGTGGCGCACCCTGCGATGGGCGAGGGCGTGGGCTACGGTTTTACCTACCGCGTACCGCGTACGCGCGTTCAGATCTGCACGCTGCCGATCGGTTATGCCGACGGCCTATCGCGTACGCTTTCCAATCGTATGGATGTGCTGTATCGCGGCGAGCGCGTGCGTCAGGTTGGCAATATCTGCATGGATCAGTTTATGGTCGCCATTCAGTCCAGCCCGGCACACGAGATTCCCGAGGCCGTGTATGGTGACGAGATGATTATTGTCGGCCGCGATGGCGATGCCGAGATCACTATGGACGAGATGGCCCGACTGCGCGGAACGATTAACTACGAGGTCGCCTGCGGCTTTGGCATGCGTCTCGACAAGGTCTACGTGTAGGAGCCGCTATGGGCGTCATGCACATTCCCGGCCATACCCATCAGGCGCCACGTGAGGTCGCACTCGAGGAGATTGAGGCTGTTTTAGGCGACTGCCATCTCTGCCAGCTCTATCAGTCGCGCCATAACATCGTGTTTGGCGTGGGAAACCCCCACGCTCGCGTCATGTTTATTGGTGAAGCACCGGGTCGCAACGAGGATTTGCAGGGCGAACCTTTTGTGGGGGCGGCGGGTGAAGACCTCAACGGCATTTTGTCCCTGGCAGGTCTTAAGCGCGAGGACGTCTATATCGCCAACGTGCTTAAGTGCCGCCCGCCGGGAAACCGCAATCCGCGTCCCGAGGAAGTGCTGGCTTGCTCACCGTTTTTGCGCGAGCAGATTCGAAGCATCTGGCCCGATATCATCGTGACGCTCGGTAACCCCGCAACGCACTTTGTGCTCAAGACCGAGATCGGCATTACCAAGCTGCGCGGCAGGTTCCATCAGATGGGCCACTTTGTGGTGATACCGACGTTTCATCCTGCGGCGGCGCTGCGCAATCCGGCGTGGCAGGAGTTGCTGGAGGAAGACTTTAAGATGCTGGGCGACTATCTGGAGCGGCACCCCGCGCCGGAGACCGCCTCGGAATAATAATAAGGAGCGTATATGTCCCTGGAGCGCCTGGGGGTAGGTACCTATAGAACGGCCCGTACTGCCGATACGGAGCATTTTGGCGAGCTGGTCGCACCGTGTCTAGAAGATGGCGATGTGCTGATCTTGACCGGCGGCCTCGGGGTGGGCAAAACCCACTTCACCAAGGGCGTTTCGCGCGCTCTGGGCGATGAGCATATGGTCACAAGCCCTACGTTCGCACTCATGGCCGTTCATGACCAAGGGCGTATTCCGCTGTTCCATTTTGATCTGTACCGCCTGGAGCATGCCTACGAGCTTGAGGATACGGGCATTTTTGACGTGCTGGGCTATGAGGGTGTTTGCCTGCTGGAATGGGGCGAGCAGTTTCAGGATGAACTGACAGATGAGTATCTTTCGGTGACGCTTAAGCGCGATGAGGACGACAGCGACGTGCGAACGATAACGCTCGAGGCACACGGCGAGCGCGCGATTGAGCTTTCCCATTTGATAGATAAGGCTGTACAAGATGAGCTTGCATAACGACAACGCGCTGGTGGTGGCGCTCGACACATCGACCGACATGCTTGCCTGCGCGGCAAGCTGGATTGACGTGCAGACAGGCGAGGCAAAGCTGGTAAGTGGGGACCATCTGTGTCGCCGCCATGCCAACGTGGAGCTCGTGAATACTGTTGATGACCTACTGAAGCAGGCCGGCCTGGATCGCAGCGATGTCGGCTGTTATGTGGTCGGTCGCGGTCCCGGCTCGTTTACGGGCGTGCGTATCGGCATCTCCACCGCAAAGGGTCTGGCGCACGGTGCCAATGTGCCGTTGCTGGGCGTGTCGACGCTCGATGCTTGCGCCTGGACGGCATGGAAGGCCGGCGTGCGCGGCAAGCTTGGTGTTCTTGCCGATGCCATGCGCGGCGAGGTGTACCCGGCGCTCTATGTGCTGGGGGATGAGGGCCCCGAGCGTCTGTTTGAGCGCGAGCGCGTGGTCAAGGCCGCCGTGGCGCTTGATGAGTGGCGCCAGACCGCGGACTGGGATCAGGTTCAGCTGACTGGTGACGGTCTCGTGCGTTATGGCAAACTGCTGGGCGAGGATGAGACGGCGCGCTGCGTGGAGCGAGACCTGTGGTGGCCCTCGGGCGAGGGCCTGCTGATGGCGCACGCCGCAGGCGATGGCGATCCGGCTCGCGTCTTGCCGATCTATACGCGCCTTTCGGACGCCGAGGAAAACGAGCGCAAGCGTCTGGGCCTTGCCGAGAGCGCGCAGAGTGAGGTGACAGGTGTTGCCGACGAGCTTGCCGGACGTCATCTGCAATTCCGCCCCATGGGCGCGGCGGATGCCGAGGGCGCGAGCGCACTGGAGACCGCCTGCTTTGAAGGCGCCGGACACGAGGCGTGGACGCCGGGCATGTTCCTGTCCGAGCTGGGCGAGGACGTTGCCGCGCCACGTAGCTGGTGGGTGGCGCACGACGACGGCCGTCTGCTGGGTCTTGCCGGCGGTATGGTCGTCGACGGGGACGTGCAGATTATGGACGTTGCCGTCGATCCGGCGCATCGCCGCGAGGGCATCGCCCGCAAGCTTCTGTCGCACGTGAGCTATGACGCGCAGATGCTCGGCTGCACCACGGCTTCGCTTGAGGTTGAGGACGGCAACGAGGCCGCAATTGCGCTCTATGCCGCTCTGGGCTTTACCGAGGCGGGTCGTCGCCGTGGCTATTACGGTGCCGGCAAGGATGCCATCGTCATGACGGCGCCGCTGCCCCTGGTGCTTCCTCTCGACAATGCCTCGCCCGAGCCGACGGCTGCCGAACAGCGTGTATGGCCGCTGCCCGCGCCCGAACGCACCGCTGAGGAGCGTGCCGAAATCGAGCGCCGCCGCCTGGTGCTTGCCATCGAGAGCTCCTGCGACGAGACAGCCGTGGCAATTATCGATGCGGATGGCAATATACTGGCCAACCAGGTGTCGACACAGATTGATTTTCATGCTCGCTTTGGCGGCGTGGTGCCCGAGATCGCCTCGCGCAAGCACGTTGAGGTCATCGTGAGCGTCGTGGACGCGGCACTCGAGGACGCCGCAGCGTCGCTGGGCCTTACGGGCGGAGCCATTGCACCAAGTGAGCTTGCCGCCGTGGGCGTGACGCAAGGTCCGGGCCTGGTGGGTGCCTTGGTGGTGGGTGTCGCCTTTGCCAAGGGCTTTGCGTATGCTGCCGGCAAACCGCTGGTGTGCGTCAATCATCTGGAGGGTCACCTGTTTGCCAACCTGTTGGCGCAGCCCGACCTCAAGCCGCCGTTTATCTTTACGCTTGTTTCGGGCGGGCACACCATGCTCGTGCACGTAAGGGCATGGGGCGACTACGAGGTGCTTGGCGAGACGCTTGACGACGCCGTGGGCGAAGCCTTCGACAAGGTGGCAAAGGCACTGGGCCTTGGCTATCCCGGAGGCCCCATCATCTCCAAGCTTGCCGAGACGGGCAACCCTAAGGCGATTGATTTCCCCCGCGCGCTGAACAGCAGGGGCGACTACCGCTTCTCGCTTTCGGGCCTCAAGACGGCGGTGACGCTCTACATCGAGCAGGAGACCAAGGCCGGGCGCACGATTCATCTGCCCGATTTGGCGGCTTCGTTTGAGGCGGCGGTCTTTGACGTGCAGTACAAGAAGGCCAAAAACGCCCTGCATGCTACCGGGTGCAAGGAGTATTGCATCGGCGGCGGCGTCTCGGCCAACCCGCATCTGCGCGAGATGATGATCAAGAAACTCGGGCGTCAGGGAATCCGCGTAACGGTGCCGCCCTTGTCTGCCTGCACCGATAACGCCGCCATGATCGCGGAGGTCGCCCGCCGTAAATTCGACCGAGGAGAAATCTCGCCGTTCGATGTCGACGCCGATCCGAACATGACGCTGTAGTCGCAAAGGCGCGGTCCCCGACCGGAGGGGCCGGATATAAGGTTTCCCGCTCTACAGTCCTGCGCAAGACGAAGGCCACATTAAGTGGCCTTCTTTGCGTGCGGAACTCGCGATAAACCTTATATCCGGCCCCTCCGGTCGGGGACCTTTCTGTATCGATATAGCTTCTGAGCTGGTTTGGCGTCGACAACGCCCAGCAAGGTTAACAATCCAGCGTCGAATTTCCGGCGTTCTTTAGCTGAAAGAAACCTACCTGATAATCGACTCAATATCTCGGCTCTTATATAGCAGTCGGCGGACTTCCATAACGTCGTCGATGACGACATAAAAAACCATGTAGTTACCAACGTAGAAGCGGTAATACGGGTGCAATCGCCTTCTTGTCGAAGGGTATGTTGGCGACATGGTTGGACTCTTGAGATGCTCGAGTATGCCTGCTTCAACATTGTTGACAAGCCTATTTGCTGCAGCGGGGTTATTGAGATCAAAGGCGATATATGACGCTGCTTGGCTGAGGTCCTCCCAAAATAGGGGAAGATAGCGGAGCTTATAGGGCCTGTTCATTGAGACCGCCGTTGAGCATTTTTCTGACAGAGCCAAAGACATCGTCGTGCGTATAGCGAAGTTGCATGCTGGCAGCCTGACGATCGGCGGCATCAAGGGCGCTCTCGATTGTATTGCTCAGCGACTTGTACTGCTCAAAGCTCATGACGACCATAGAGCCCCGCCCGTTTTTAGTTAGAAAAACCGGACCCTCTTGTTCGACTTCGCGTTCAACGTCCGGGTAGTGATTTCTAAGATCTGAGACTGGCCTAATATTCACAGCTACCTCCTGAGCTATCAGGATATTATCGTGATTATGATAACAGAGTTGAGATTTGGGATGGGAATTCCTCGGGGGCGGGGCGGGCGCCTGCCGCCATATATGAACTTT
>DXLX01000016.1 GCA_019414515.1 Collinsella sp. | reverse complement strand
GTATAAGAGACAGGTCTCGGCATGCGCCATAAGCAGGGCGAGGACATCGAACTCGCGGGCCGTGAGCGCAATGGGCGAGCCGCCGACCGTGACTTCGCGGCGGTCGGGGTCGAGCGCAACCGAGCCCACGGCGAGCGTGGCGGGGGAGAGCGAGGCGGAAACCTGGGTCGAGTCACTGACCGGGGGCATCGCAGTGGCGCCGACACCCGTGCCGCCTGCCGCGCCCGTCCCGATGCCGCCAACGCCCGAAGCCGCCCGCACGGCCTCCGAGCGCTTCAACGCCACGCGGATCCGTGCGAACAGCTCCTCAATCGCAAACGGCTTGGTCAGGTAATCGTCGGCGCCGGCATCGAGCCCGGCCACCTTGTCCATCACGGCATCGCGCGCGGTGACCATTATCACCGGCACATCCTTGTGCTTGCGGACGCGCCGCAGGACCTCCATGCCGTTGAGCTGCGGCAACAACACATCGAGCAGAATAAGATCGTAGTTGCGCTCCAGCGCCAGGTCCACGGCGGTGCGGCCATCGGCGGCGTGTTCCACCTGGTAGCCCTCGTGCTCCAGCTCGAGCGTCACAAAGCGGGCGATTTTCTCCTCGTCCTCTACGATCAGGATCCGTGCCATGCGTGCCCCCGTCTGCGATTACTTGTCGTCGTTCAGATTTTGCTTGATGTCGTTCGCGGCATCGGCGGCGTGATTCATAAGGTTGTTGATGCTGCCGGGCACGTCGCCGTCGCTGTCGATGCGGTAGCGCATGCCAAAGAACAGGCCAATCAGCATCAGCCATATCGTGGCGCCCCAAGCAAACAGCGCGACGATGGGGATCAGGATGGGGATGTTGAGGATGATCGCATCGCGGCGCGTGGCGATAAACTTGGTGTCCAGGCTCAGGCGGAAGAGCTTTTTGAGGTACTCCCACACGCTGTCCATCTTCTTGGAGAAGTCGGTCTTTTCGCTCGACTTTTCGTAGGCGGCCTGCGCGGCGACCATCTCGGCCGAGGGCTCATCGACTGGCGCGGACTCGGTGGCGGCGTGCGCCGACGTGGTCTGGGTCTTGCCCTGCGACTCGAGCCAAATGATGGCATCCAAGACGTTACCGTCGGCGGCGTCGAGCGCGGCCTTGGCATCGGTGTAGCTCACGTTGCACTTGGTGCGGATGGTTTCAACTTTTTCGAGGTCGTCCATGACCTGTCCTTTCGTTCGATGGGCGCGACGCCGGGCGATCTGCCCGGGCGCGAGCGTTGCGTTCGGCGGTCTGTGTTGCGCGGCGCCGCCCTTGGTCGAACTCTATAGTGCAGGTTATAGATTAAGCGATTCTTGAGCCAAGATTAATGTTGGATGAGTTTTTGGGTGGTGTGAGGGAGGAGCGGAATGTGTCTATTGGGTTGCGCGGGGGAGAAACGACTCACCTTTTGGGCTGCTGCCGACGAGGTGACGCATAATTTCTTTCGCAAATTGACAACCGCATAGCGGAACACGGCCCGCGCCCCGTCATATGATTTCTAGCGGCTAAACAACAAATCAACGACGAAAGGGGCACGGGCCGTGTCTGCGAACATCGTAACAGTCGA
>DXLX01000015.1 GCA_019414515.1 Collinsella sp. | reverse complement strand
ATACCGCGGCCCAAGTCTTCGGCGATTTTGTCCACGCCCTTAAGTGCGGCGCACGTCTTTTTGTTGGAGCAATGCCCCGTGCAAACGCCACCCTGAGCGCAGTCGGCGCAGGTGCCCTTGCGGTAGACGCGCACGCATACCGCGACAAACGCAACGCCGATAACAGCCAGTACAACAATATCGATAGGTGCCATAGCAAGCCTCCTCTAGTTAACCATCACTTACTTTACTCCATTCTCCACCTACCGAATAGGGACAGGTTTAATTTGGTCAGTTTTATCTGCGGAAACGCCACATCTTACTTCTGGAGCAAAGCAATCTGTCCCCCCATTGCATCAAAAAGCCCGAGTGTCACTGAGACACCCGGGCTCGTGGAAAGGGGTTGATCCTTATTCGGACTTAGGCGGAAACTGCAGCGGAAGCAGTGTTGGTCTCGTCCTCGTCGGTCCAAGCGTGCTTGGGCATAGGACGGAAAATCTGGAAGAGCATCGCGACCAGCAGCACGATAGCCACAACCGTCCAGAAGCCAAACTGCCCAAGGACAAGCAGGTTATAGAACTGGTTGATGAACAGGCCGATGACCCAAGCGAAGGCGCACTCGTAGCCGAGGGCAATCGCGGTCCACTTGCCGGAATTCATCTGGTTGCGGATGGTACCCATAGCGGCAAAGCACGGAGCGCACAGCAGGTTGAACGCGCCGAAGGCAACGCAGGCGCCCATGGTGGGGAACATGCCGGCAAACGCGGTCCACAGGCTCGGGTCGGTCTCGCCCGCGTCGGCGACGGACAGCAGCGAGCCGGCGGTGGCGACAACGTTCTCCTTGGCGACGAGGCCAGAGACAGTCAGCGCGGTTGCCTGCCAGGTGCTAAAGCCGAGCGGGGCGAAGATCCAAGCGACCAGGTTGCCCAGCATGGCGAGCACGGAGTAGTCCATGAACTCCTCGGGGATGCCGTCCATCGCAGGCAGGAAGCCAAAGGAGCCGTTGTAGCTACCAAAGTTGGAGAGGAACCACACCACGACGGTAGAGGCGAAGATGATCGTGCCGGCCTTCTTGATAAAGGCCCAGCAGCGCTCCCACACGTGCAGCGCCCAGGAGCGGATCGCCGGGAAGTGGTAAGCGGGGAGCTCCATGACAAACGGGGTCGGGCGGCCGGCGAAGAGCTTGGTCTTCTTGAGCATAAGGCCCGAGGCGATGACGGCAAAGACGCCCAGGAAGTAGAAGAGCGGGCTGATCCACGCGGCGGTGGTAGAAGAATCGCCGATGATGGAACCCATGAGCAGGGCGATGATCGGCAGCTTAGCGCCACAGGGAATGAACGTGGTGGTCATGACCGTCATGCGGCGGTCCTTCTCGTTCTCGATGGTCTTGGTAGCCATGACGCCGGGGACGCCGCAGCCCGAGGACACGAGCATGGGGATGAAGGACTTACCGGACAGGCCAAAGCGGCGGAACACGCGGTCCATGATGAAGGCGACGCGGGCCATATAGCCGCAGTCCTCCAAGAAGGACAGCATGACGAACAGCAGGAACATCTGCGGGACGAAGCCGAAGATGGCGCCCAGGCCGCCGACGATGCCGTCGCAGACCAGCGAATCGACCAGGCCACCGTCCTCGGTGCCGCCCGCCACAAGGGCGTCGTGCACCACGGTGGTGATACCCGGGACATAGGGGCCGTACTGTGCCGGGTCGACCGAGTCGGCATTGTCACCCGCAGCCTCGACGGCCGCGTCGTAGGCGTCGCGACCCTGGCCGAGCACATACCAACCGTCGGTACCGAAGAGCTGGTCGTTGGTGAAGTCGGTCACCGTGCCGCCCAAGGTAGAAACGGCGATGTAGTACACGCAGAACATGATGACCACAAAGATCGGCAGGCCCAGGATACGGTTGGTAACCACGCGGTCGATCTTCTCGGAGGTGCTCATCTTGGCAGGAGCCTTGGTCATGCACTCGTCGATAATGTGCGCGATGACGCCATAGCGCTCGCCGGTGATGATGGACTCGGCATCGTCGTCGCAATCCTGCTCGCACTGGGCGACCAGCTCCTCCACGCGAGCGGCCTTCTCCTTGGTGAGGTTGATGAGCTTGCAGGCGTCCGCATCGCGCTCGAACAGCTTGACGGCGTAATAGCGGCGCTTGTTGGCGGAAACGCTCGCCGGCAGGTTGTTCTCGATGTGCGTCAGGACATCCTCGATGGAGGAGTCGAACTTGTGCTCCGGCACCTGGCCCTTGGAGGCAGCGGACTTCTTAACCTGCTCGAACAGCTCCGTGATGCCCTTGTTCTTAAGAGCGGAGATCATCATGACCGGGCAGCCGAGCTTCTTGGAGAGCTTGTCCGTGTCGATCTTGTCGCCGTTCTTCTCGACCAAGTCGGCCATGTTGAGGGCGACGACTACGGGCAGGCCGGTCTCGATAACCTGAAGCGCCAGGTACAGGTTGCGCTCGAGGTTGGTGGCATCGACAACCTGGACGACCACATCGGGCTCGCCGCTCATGAGGTAGTCGCGCGAGCACTGCTCCTCGGGGCTGTAGGGGGAAAGCGAGTAGATGCCGGGGAGGTCCGTAATGGTGACGTTCTTGTCGCTTAGGAGCTTGGCCTCCTTTTTCTCAACCGTGACGCCGGGCCAGTTGCCAACGTAGCCGTTGGCGCCGGTGATCAGGTTGAAAAGCGTGGTCTTGCCGCAGTTGGGGTTACCCGCCAGCGCGACATGGATCTGAGAATCCGCCATTCAATCCTTCTTCCTTGTGTGCCTGCGCTGCTTTCTCCGCGCAGGCTGGATAATGTGCTTCAAAGATGCTGCATTAAGTTAGAAAAACCTAACTTTATCTGCAAAAATATGCGCCGCAAGTCCTTACTGAACCTCGACGACGGCCGCCTCCTCCTTGCGGATGGAAAGCTCGTAGCCGCGCACGTTGATCTCGACCGGATCACCGAGCGGTGCAACCTTCACGACCTTGAACGAAGTGCCCTTGATAAGCCCCAGGTCCATAAGGTGGCGGCGAAGCGCACCCTCACCGTGAAGCTTGACGATGGTGGAGCTCTCGCCCACCTTAACGTCACCCAACGTCTTCATTTACTTGTCCCCCTTTCAGTGCGTACAGAAATTCCGTCGACTAACCGACGGTCATGATGTGCATGGCAACTTTGGAATCGATGCCAAAGCGTGCGCCCAGCACCGTGACGATGATATTGGCGCCACTCGAGCTCACCACGTGGATTTCGTTGCCCTCGACAAAGCCGAGGTCCTTGAGGTGGTGCTTCATGTCCTCATTGCCCTTTACACGAGACACGCGCACGGTTTCGCCCGCTTTTACCATCGAAAGCGGCATGGCCGGCATCTGCGGTCCGCAAGACATGAGTGGCTCCTAACGTCAGTTCGTCCTCAACATCGACGCGATAAAAGTTAACCACGTCTATGTTCGCTTTAGTAAACTAGCACGTGGTTAACTTTTTGGAAAGGGTCCCTATTCAGATTTCGAAAAAGTTTCCTATATGAAACAAAAGAGGCACCGCAAAGACCATCTCTTTGCGGTGCCTTGTCATACCAATTTATGCAACAAAGGGGACTGTCCCCTTTGTTGCATTGTTGAGGTTAGAGCGAGAGGTTTCTGATCGACGTGACGCAGGAGGCCTCATCCACACCCGAAACGCGGAAGATGATGTTCTCGCCGCACTCGCCGTAGAGAGCCATGAGGCCCATAACATCGCGGCCATCCGTGTGGCGATCGCCGATGCTGACCGACACGTCGCTACGATGCTTGGCAATGATGTCATAGAGCAGCGCAACCGGGCGGGCATGCAGTCCCAACGGATCTTTAATCGTCTTCGTAAACTCGACCATGTCCCCTCCCACGACATCGCACATTCGGCCGGCAAACCCAGCCACGTGGTAGTTATTGTACGTTACCGGCGCACCCCCGTCTCACAAAAAACGAGGGAAGGCACGCGTCCTTCCCTCGTTACAGGCAATATGTAGCCGCTTCCCTACATCAGGCGCAGACTGACGTCCTTGAGCTGGGCGCCGCTAACGGCACTCGGAGCGCCCGACATAAGGTCGGAGCCGCTGGCCGTCTTGGGGAACGCCATGACGTCGCGGATGGAGTCGGAACCGGTGAGCAGCATGCACACGCGGTCCAGACCCAGAGCGAAACCGCCCATCGGGGGCGCACCAAACTTGAGGGCCTCCATGAGGAAGCCAAACTGAGACTCGGCGCGCTCCTCGGTAAAGCCCAGGAGCTTGAGCATGGACATCTGCATCTCGGCGTTGTGGATACGCATACCGCCGCCGCCGGCCTCAAAGCCGTCCATGACAAAGTCGTAGGTGCACGAACCGGCTGCCAGCGGATCGGCCTCGATCTTGGCGATGTCGGTCTCGGTCGGCAGGGTAAAGGGCTGATGCTCGGCAGCATAGGCCTTGCGATCCTCGTCCCAATGGAACAGCGGGAAGTTGACGACCCACAGGAAGTCGTGACCCTCGCGCTTGATCTCGAGCGCATTGGCCATGTGCGAACGCATACCGCCCAGGATCTCATCAGAGAGCAGGCGCGGGCCGGCGGCAAACATCACAAGGTCGCCGGGCTCGACGTCCATGCGCTCGCGCAGAGCCGCCATCTCCTCGTCCGAGAAGAACTTGACGATGGGGCTGTTGATGGAACCGTCCTCGCGGAAGGCGATCCAGGCCAGGCCCTTGGCGCCAAACGTGGAGGCCACGCCGGCGAGCTTATCGATCTTGGCACGCGCCCAGGCACCGGCGCCCTTGGCGTTGATGGCCTTGACGACAGAGCCCTCCTCGTTCGCAGCGGTCGCGAAGACCTTGAACTTGGAGTTGGCAAAGATGTCGGTCAGGTCGACCAGGTGCATGCCATAGCGGGTATCGGGCTTGTCGGAGCCATAGGTGTCCATGGCATCCCAGTAGTCCATGCGACGCAGCGGCGTGGGCATCTCGACACCCATGCGACCGAAGGCATCGGCAAGAACCTCTTCGAGCGCGCTCATGACATCGTTCTGGTCCACGAAGGACATCTCGATATCGACCTGGGTGAACTCGGGCTGACGGTCGGCACGCAGGTCCTCGTCGCGGAAGCACTTGGCAACCTGGTAGTAGCGCTCGACGCCACCGACCATGAGCAGCTGCTTCAGGAGCTGCGGGGACTGCGGCAGGGCGTAGAAGTTGCCCGGCTGGATGCGGCTGGGGACGATGAAGTCGCGGGCGCCCTCGGGAGTGGACTTGAACAGGGAGGGCGTCTCGACCTCCATGAACTCACGGTTGTGCAGCGCCTCGCGAATGGCAAAGGTAAAGTCGGAGCGCAGCTTGAGGTTGGCCATCATCTCGGGACGGCGGAGGTCCAGATAGCGATAGCGCAGGCGAGTGTCCTCGCTGGTCTCGATGCCGTCCTCGATCTGGAACGGCGGGGTGACGGACGTGTTGAGCACCTCGGCGTGGTCGGTCAGGACCTCGATCTCGCCGGTCGCGAGCTTGGTGTTGGTGGTCTCCTCGCCACGGGCGCGCACGACGCCGTGAATCTTGATGGGCCACTCGGGACGCATGGTCTCGGCGATCTTAAAGGCATCGCCATCGGAGTGCTCGGGGTCGAAGGTGAGCTGCGTAATGCCCTCGCGGTCGCGAAGGTCGCAGAAGATAAGGCCGCCGTGGTCGCGGCGACGGCTCACCCAACCGGTGAGGGTGACCTCTTCGCCCACGTTCTCGAAGCGAAGCTCGCCGCAGGTACGGGTGTGCATGGAATGCTCGTCGATGGGACGGGTCTGGCTCATACCAGTGATCCTCCTTTATGGATCTGTGCCGCCCCGTGTCGTTCCGGGCGGCGTCGTACAGATTTGCCCAGCCTGCGTAAACCGCGCAGCCGGACATGGCGTTCTATCTTATCGCACCCGCGTCGATGTGCCGCGAAAAAGTAGCTCTTGCCCAAAGACTTGACGGAGACGAAACAATTGACGCACCGTGGCCGTCGCCCAGGCTTGCGACGTGCGACAATGTGCCCCAATACAACTGCACTCGGAAAGGCCCGCCATGACTGCACGCCTCATCGTTATGGATATCGACTCCACGCTCATCAACCAGGAAGTTATCGACCTGTTGGGCGAGGAGGCCGGCGTAGGCGAGCAAGTGGCGCAGATCACTGAGCGCGCCATGCGCGGCGGGCTCGACTTTAAGCAGGCGCTCGAGGAGCGCGTGGGGCTGCTTGCCGGCTTGGACGAGAGCGTGTTCGAGCGCACCTTTGAGCGCGTGACGTTTACCCCCGGCGCGCTGGAGCTTGTGCGCTCGGCGCACAGCAAGGGCTGGAAGGTCGGCGTGGTAAGCGGCGGCTTCCACGAGGTCGCCGATAAGATCGTGGCCGCCGCGGGCATCGACTTTTGCCTGGCTAACCGCTTGGAGGTCGTGGACGGCAAGCTCACCGGTAAGTTGGCTGCCAACATTGTGACCAAGGAGTCCAAGCTCATCCAGCTGCTGGACTGGGCAGTTGAGTGCGGTGTCGACATGGCCCATACCGTGGCAATCGGCGACGGCGCCAACGACATCCCCATGATTCAGGCTGCGGGCACGGGCATCGCGTTTTGCGCCAAGCCCAAGACGCGCGAAGCCGCCCCGTTTGCCATCGACGAGCGCAACCTGATGCTCGCCATGGACATCATCCTGCGTGACTAGCCGATCCGTCTAACAATTGAATCAGTCTGTCCTATAGTTTCCGAACAATTTTGTCTTAGTGTTCGGAAACATACCCTTTGAGTGCTAGACTTTGCGCCGTCGAAGGGAACATATATGGATAAGCAAGATCTTGAGCAATTGCTGAGCGATGTTGCCGGCGGAGCAGTCACCCCGGCAGTCGCCCTCGCGCGCATCCAAACGGCGCCAACCGCCGATCTGGGTTTTGCACAGCTCGATCTTTCGCGCGGAGTGCGCCAGGGAGCCGGCGAGGTTGTCTACGGTGCCGGTAAAACCGCCGAGCAAATTGCCGCCATTATCGAAGCGCTGCGCGATGCCGGCCAGGAGCGCATCCTGGTCACGCGCCTGGATGCCGAAAAAGCAGCCCGTACCTCGGAGCTCCTCGACAACGGCATCGACCTGGGATATGTCCCGGACGCACAGCTCGCCCTCGTGGGCGGCAAGCCCTCCCCTACCGGCAACGGACGCATCGTCGTCGCCTGCGCCGGCACGAGCGACTTACCCGTCGCCGAAGAAGCCGCGTTGACGGCCGAGTTCTATGGCAACGAGGTCGACCGCCTCTACGACGTAGGTGTCGCCGGCCTGCACCGCCTGCTCGCGCATGCCGAGGAACTTGCCCAGGCGCAGGTGGTCGTCGCCATCGCCGGCATGGAGGGCGCGCTGGCGAGCGTTATCGGCGGTCTGGTGAGCTGTCCGGTCATCGCCGTTCCCACCAGCGTTGGCTACGGCGCAAGTTTTGGTGGCGTAGCCGCGCTACTCGCCATGCTCAACTCCTGTGCCAGCGGCGTTTCGGTCGTCAATATCGACAACGGCTTTGGCGCCGCTTACCAGGCAAGTCTTATCAATCATCTGAGCGCCGGCACACCCCGCGCCCGCTAAGGAGCATTCCATGTCCAATCATCAGCACACGCTTATCATCGACGGCACCTCGGGCATCAGCGGCGATATGACCGTCGCGGCCCTGCTCGACCTGGGCGCCAGCGAGGAGCACCTGCGCGAACAGCTCGCCACACTGCCGGTCGACGGCTTTACGATCGCCGTCACGCGCGTAAACAAGCATGGCATCGACGCCTGCGATTTCGACGTTCAGCTGGCAGAAGAGCTCGAGAACCACGACCACGACATGGCATGGCTCTACGGCAACGAAGCAGCTGCCGAGCACACGCACGAGCACGAGCACCACCATCATGACCATGACGAGCATGAGCACTGCCATGAGCATGATCATGAGACCCACGGCCATGGCCACGAGGGTCACCATCACGCCCACCACCATCACCACCGTTCTTTGGCGGACGTCACCGCTATCATCGACGGCTCGCAGCTAAGCGATGGCACCAAGCGTCGTGCGCTCGCCATCTTTACCGCGCTCGCCGCCGCCGAGGCAAAGGCCCACGGCAAAACGCCCGAGACCGTCATGTTCCACGAGGTAGGCGCCGTCGATTCCATCGTCGACGTCTGCTCTGTCGCCATCTGCCTCGATGACCTAGGTATTGAGGACATCGTGGTCGAGTCGCTCTCCGAAGGCCACGGAACCATTCGCTGCGCCCACGGCCTTATGCCCATTCCCGTCCCCGCTGTCGTCAACCTGTGCCAGGCGGGCAATATCGCCCTCACGCCCGCACCGGTCGCTGGCGAGCTCGTGACGCCCACGGGCGCCGCCATCGTCACCGCGCTGCGCACGTCCGAGCACCTGCCGGCACGCT
This sequence comes from Collinsella sp., assembly GCA_019414515.1. Classification (GTDB taxonomy): domain Bacteria; phylum Actinomycetota; class Coriobacteriia; order Coriobacteriales; family Coriobacteriaceae; genus Collinsella. The sequence continues at coordinate 120,037 of DXLX01000015.1, read as the reverse complement.
ACCACATCGAGGCCGTCGGCTACGGCGCCGGCAAGCGCCCCTACGAGGGTTGCTCCGGCACGCTCCGTTGTCTACTCGTTGACGTGGATGCATAGCCATGGATGCCCGCAAAGAAAAAAGCCGCGCTGCCATCGTTGCAGCGTTCTCCGAGCTGCTACGCGAAGAGGATTACGGCAAGATTACCGTCGGCGACATCATCGCTCGTGCCCATGTTGGTCGGGCCACGTTCTACGGCCTCTTCAAGAGCAAAGACGACCTACTGTCCGAGCTCGTGAACGACATCTGCACCCACGCCCTCGACGACGATGGTACGCCGCTCGACGACCCACTCGTGCAAGTCGAGCATATCCTCAACAACCTCTGGGAACGCCGTCAGGGCGTTCGAGCCCTCGTAGCCGGAGCCGGCTCGCGCGTCTTCGCCGACTGTCTCCGCAAGACCATCATGTCACGAGCAGCCGAAACCGTCCCCGCCGACCCCACAGGCCCCGCCGGCACCATGGACCGCAGCTTCTTACTACACCACATAGCCTCAAGCTTCGTAGCCACCGTCCAATGGTGGGCCTGGCACAACTTCCAAGCAGACAAAGCCGACGTAGCCAAAGACTACCTCTCAGCCATAAAGCCCCTCTTCAGATAGACGCTTCCTCCCAAGGCGTCATCCCTTCCCAAAGTATCGCCCTCATCTCAGCGCCCCCAACAGCCAAGCGCCCACCACATCCAAATTCAGACATATATGTTGGGCTGCTTGCTCGAGCGTAGCAAAGACCCCGCAGCTGGCCGCATGGGGTAACTTCCCAGCGCATTCCGCAGGACGAAAGAGCCCCCGCCGCACGAAGTGCAGCAGCGGGGGCTCTTTCATGTCCGAGGACGCGCTGGGAAGTTACCCCATGCGGCCAGCGGACAACTATGTAGCCTTGGACTAGAACATGCCCAAGAAACCGTGCACAAACAGTGCGGCCAGAGCGGCACCGACAAACGGCGCGATGCCAGGAACGAGCAGGCCGTACTTCCAGTTGTTGTCGGCCTTGTTCTTGATCGGCAGCACCTGATAGGCCATGCGAGGACCAAGGTCACGAGCCTGGTTCATGGCGAAGCCGGTGATGCCGCCCATGCCCATGCCAACGGCCCAAACGATCAGGCCGACGCAGATGGCGAGCATCAGGACGTTCTCGCCAGCACGGTTAGCGGCAGCAAGGATGGCGCTGATGAACACAAAGGTGCAGATAGCCTCGCAGAAGAAATTACGGGCATAGTTCGTACCCTCGGTGGTGGGGTTGGTCGAGAAGATGTTGCGCTGGGCAATGGGATCGATGACACCATCGGAAGCCTTGAACTCATCGGCATACATCAACCACGCGATCACGGCACCCGCAAAGCCGCCGAGCATATCGGCAATCATGAAGGGGATGCAGCTGCTCCACGGCACCAGGCCTACGATGCACTGGGCAAGCACCATGGCGGGGTTCATGCACACGGCGCCGCCAAAGACAAACAGGCAAACCGAGATGCCAAAAGACCAAGTGGTGATGGCAAACATATGGCCAGAGCCCTGATACTTGGTGCCCTTGAGCACGGTATCGCAGTGCACGCCCACGCCAAAGATGATCATGAGGGCCGTTGCGCCGAATTCGCAGAGGAGTTTGGTAAGCATAAAACCTTATCTTTCTTGTCGGTTATAAACGATTCGTTTAGGCCGCGTACTAGTGCTGTGCGACGACAACGCCCAGGCCATCGGGAATGACGGCCACCTTGGCATCGGCACCCTTCATCTCAAAGGCGAGCTTGAGCGCCTCATCGAGGGTGTTGACCGGCGTCATGTGCATATCCTTGATCATCTGGTGATCGCACAGGTCGGTGACCATGATCACAGGGTGATGCGCCAGGATGCGGGCAAAGATCTGGCTCGTCCACTGGTCGGGCAGGGTCTCGTCCTTAGGACGGTCGATGCAGGCACGCTCAAACTCCGCCGGATCGTTGTCGGCGATGTTGTGATAGAAGCCCTCGCCACCGTGACCGTCGGCACAGCCGGCGACGTCGATGATCACGCCGCCCTCGGGAAGCGTAGCCTCGGCAGAGCACATGCCCTTCACGGCCTGATAGATGTTCTGGTCGAGCGGGTAGCCGCCGTTGGTGGTAATGGCAATCTCGCACTCGACGGGCTCAACGCCGGCAAGGCTCTTCACGAACTCGCAGCCAGCCTCGTGCGCCTTGTGGATGTCGCCGGCAAAGGAGCCGATGACCTCGTGCTTGCCGTTGAGCACCACGTTGAGCACAAAGGCAAGGTGAGCCATCTCGGCAGCGGCAAACATGTCCTCGCTCACGTGGTTGTGGCACAGGTTGCCGGCACGCGAGTGGGAATCATTCACAAACTGACCGTTATGGTTGTACATGATGGTCTTGTAGCTGGCGATACCAGGCAGGACGGACTTGCGGCTACCAGAAAAGCCTGCAAAGAAGTGCGGCTCAATGAAGCCCTCGGCAAGCAGCAGATCACAATCGGCGGCAATCTTGTTGATGATGCACTCGCCACCAGAAGGCAGGGTGCCAATCTTTTTCATCATGCTGTCGTCAGTCGCGACGTGCATAACGATTTCCTCGTTGGCAACGATCTCCTCGCCGTACTTGTTGACGAGCTCCTCGTGCGTCGACGGACGATGCATACCCGTAGCAACAAGAATGCGAACGCGTGCCTCAGGCGCAACGGAGTGGATGTGATGCAGCAGAATAGGCATCGTCACACGCGAGGGAACGGGACGCGTATGGTCGGAGCTAATGATGACGATATCCTTCTTGCCAGCACAAAGCTCCTCGAGCGACGGCGAGCCATAAGGGTTGGCAAGCGACTCCTCTACCAGCTCTTCCTGCGATTTCGTGGTCTTAAACTCGTTTTGATGACCTTCCATCACACCCGCGAAGTTCTTATCCTCGAGCTCCAGATGCAACGTCTTGTGGTCAAACGGCAGTTCACATTCAAACAATGACGAGCGCCCTCTTCCTTTTCAACTGACACACTAGATAAACCGTTGGAAGGATACGCCGCTCACCGAAAAACACCACCGTCCACCGACCCATTAACACAACGTTCATATTTGACCCACAACAAAACGGCCGCGACCCCAAACGGGACCGCGGCCGCTACAGTCGTAAGGCGAGAAGCACCACATGCATCTCAATCCCGATCGATAAGGCGCGCGGCGCGAAGCGCCAAACGCGCCGCCGGGACAGACCCCATCCAAAACGCGCGAAGCGCGCCATTAATTCCCCCAGCAGTAATCCACTGAAGACCGGACATCGCAGGGCCCGCCATTAGTTTACTTTTAGGCACACTCCGCAGGACGCAAGAAGCCCTCGCCGCACGAAGTGCGCAGCGAGGGCTTCTTGCATGTCCGAGGACGTGCCTAAAAGTAAACTAATGGCGGGCCCGGACGACTACAGGGCTATCGATTACCCCGTGTTCTGCAATCCTGCCGAGACGCCGGTCACAGTCGAAAGAATCAGGCTCATGTACTCGGCCTTCTTCTCCTCGGCCATCTCGTCCTGATTCATGCGCACCTCGCGAAGGGCGCGGACCTGGGCGATGGACAGAGCGTCGACGTAGGGGTTACGCACGCGAACGGCGCAGCCGAGCACGCGACGACGCTGCAGCGGCCACTCATCACCGACGATGGCAAGGACCCACTTACGGGTGAGCTGCATCTCGGTAAAGACCTTCTTGGACAGATCATCGCGGTCGCCCAGATGCAGATACATCTTGGCGATGCGCTGATCGGTCTTAGCAATCGACATCTCGATGTTGTCGATAAAGGTGCGGAAGAACGGCCACTCCTGGTAGGCAGCCTTGAGCTGGTCAAGATCGCCAAGCTGCTCGCAGGCGGTGCCCAGACCGTACCAAGCGGCCAGGTTAATGCGCGCCTGGCTCCAGCTGAAGATCCACGGGATGGTACGCAGGTCATCGAGCGACTTGGCGCCCAGACCGCGCTTGGCGGGACGCGAGCCGATCGGCAGCAGACCGACCTCGGTCAGCGGCGTCACGGTCGAGAACCACGGTGTAAAGTCCTCGGTGTTCAGCAGGTCCAGATAGCGTTCGTGGCTTGCAGTGTTGAGCTTCTCGGCCATATCCCAGAACTTCTGCGTGGTCTCGGTGTTGGTCTTCTCGACACTCGGGGCCGACTGCAAAAGCGTTGCGGCGGCAACGGACTCAACATGGCGCTGAGCCAGCGTGCGGTTGCCGTAACGGGCAAAGATGACTTCGCCCTGCTCGGTAAGCTTAAAGAAGCAGTTGACCGAACCCTTGGGCTGCGCCAGCACGGCCTTGTTGGCCGGGCCGCCGCCACGGCCCACGGCACCGCCGCGACCGTGCATGAGCACCAGGTCGATATCGTTCTTCTCTGCCCACTTGGCGATGCGCTCCTGCGCGGAGTGCAGCGCGAGCATGGCCGTGGTAGGACCGGCATCCTTGGAAGAGTCGGAATAGCCCAGCATGACCTCCATGCGGCGGTTGGTCTGGGCAAGGCGCTTTTGCACCACGGGCAGCGTAAGCATCTGATCGAGCACGTCGACGCAGCCCTCGAGGTCCTCGAGCTGCTCGAACAACGGGATCACGTCGAGCTCGGGGACATCCTCCTCGTGTGCAAAGGACAGGTGCGCCAGCTCAAAGACGTCGGCCACATGCTGAGCGCTCTTGGTAAACGAGATGATGTAGCGGTGCGCCATCTTCTTGCCGTAGCGCTTTTGGATGGAGCCGATAGCGCGGAAGGTATCGATGACCTCGCGCGTCATGGGCTGCAGGTCGCCATGGATACCGTTCTCGTGGATATCCTTAAGGGCGCGGGCATGCACCACGGAGTGCTGACGGAACTCCATCTCGACCATATGGAAGCCGAAGGACTCGACCTGCCAGATGATGGTTTGGACCGGGCCGTAGGCAGCACGGACGGCACCGCAGGCGGCCAGCGAACGCTGGACGACGCGCAGGTCATCCAGGAACTCGTCGGCGCTGTGGTACATGGTGTCGGTGATACGACGGACGGTGGCGTTCAGGCGGTCGGCCATGACGAGCATGACGGCGCGATGCGGCTCGTGCTCGGAGATCAGCTCGGCGCGGGCCGTGTAACGAGGACTCATCTCGACCTGATGGTTCCACAGGTTAATGAGCTCGGCCGACGGCTTGCTGTAGGTAGCCTCGAGCGTGAGGTTGCGGCCGATGTGGCGGCACTTGTCCTCGAGCTTGAGCACCATGTGCGTAAAGTACTTGGCGGCGACCTCACGGCTCACCTTGGCGGTGACGTTGGGGTTACCGTCGCGGTCGGAACCGATCCAGCTGCCGGGATGGAAGAACGCCGGGCACAGCGGCGGCACAGTACCGGCCTTGTCGCCCAGCACCCAATCGTCAAAACGACGATAGATAACGGGGATAACGTCGAACAGCGTGTTATCGAAGATGTCGATGATGGTATCGGCTTCCTCGACCGGCGTGGGCTTCTTGAGCGCGATGGGACTCGTACGCACCAGGGCGTCGATCTCCTGCAGCATATGGCGCTCGTTCTCCACCAGGTCGGAGCCGCCCAGACGCGGACGCTCCTCCAGCAGGTTGGAGATACGGCGGATCTTGCCCTCGACGGCCTTACGACGGGCCTCGGTGGGATGTGCGGTAAAGACAGGGTGGAACTCGAGCTTGTCGAGCAGCTCGTTGGCACCCTCGACACCCAGCTCATTCACCAGCTGGTGATAGGCAACGGTAAGCTCGTTGGCAGGATCGACCTCGGTATCGGTCGACGCACCGGCCTCGCACTCGCGCAGCTGCGCCACACGGTAGTTCTCCTCCGACAGGTTTGCCAGATGGAAAAAGCTCGTAAAGGCGCGAACGATGACCTGCTGCTTATCGAGCGGCAGGCTGTCGATCAAATCGACGACCTCACGAAATGCCACGGCAGTGGGCTCGTCGGCGGTGGGCACGCCCTGCTCGTCGACGGCTTCGTCGGCAGCGCAGGTACCGGGGTTGCCGGCATTGACCACAATCTCGGCTGTCAAAATCTTGTCGAACAGGTCCGCGATCTCGGGATCATACTCGCTAAGCACACGGCGCTCCAGGCGCAAGAACAGCGCCAGATTGTCGCGCAGCTCCTCGGGGATCTCGATCTCGGCGAGACGCTCCCTGGACTCGGCATTCGAGCCGATTCGGTTAACGAGGCGGTTGACCACGGCAGCGACGCGCGCCGCGGCTTCGGGTACAGACTGGTTGCTTAGGTTCTCAGCCACGTTTCCTCCCATTCCTCCTTCTATGCACGTAACATGCGGTATTCATTATAGGCGCTTGAGAAATACTTTCGACACTGATTGCGCTTTACCACACAAAAGTATTTTCTGCATTGCAAAGGTTTTTGCCCTAAATGGTCGTATTTCTCGGTGGGCGGCATACGTAAACGGGGGCATTCCGCATAAAAGCGAAACACCCCCGTAACAATCGCTCTCCATGAGCAGGGCACGTTAGCAGGCCCGAAGCTCAAAAAGATGCGCTACAGGCGCTCGCGAACCGCCTCGACGACGTTGTCCAGATCGGCGAGCACCTCGTCATGGCTCTGCATGTCGCGCACTTTGACCTTGCCGGCGGCAAGCTCGTCGCCACCCAGGACCAAGATGAGCTTGGCGCCTACCTTATCGGCTTGCTTAAACTGGGCCTTGAGCGAACGACCCTGATAGTCGGCCTCGGTCACGATACCTGCGGCGCGAAGCTCCTGCGTAATGGCAAAGACGTTCTGACGCAGCTCCTTGCCGGCGTTGGCGACATAGACGCACGGGGCCTCATCGGCACCCAAATCGCTGCCAAAGGCCTGCAGGGCCAGCAGGGCGCGCTCAAAACCGACAGCAAAGCCGACGCCCGCCGTGGGCTTGCCACCCTCGAGCTCGACCAGGCCATCGTAGCGGCCGCCGCCGCCGATGGAGCCGACGCCGGCGCCAGGGGCCTCGACCTCAAAGACAGTACGGGTGTAGTAGTCCAGGCCGCGCACCAAGGTGGGATCCTCGACATACTCGATACCGGCGGCATCCAGATAGCGCTTGACCTGCTCGTAGTGCTCGCGGCACTCATCGCACAGGTTGTCACCCATCAGCGGAGCCTCGGCCATGATCTCGCGGCAGTGGTCGTTCTTGCAGTCAAAGGCACGCAGCGGGTTGAGCTCGGCGCGCTCGCGGCACTCGTCACACATCTCGTCTGCGTGATCGAGGATGAACTGCTTGACCTGCTCGCGGTAAGCCGGACGGCACTGGGCGTCACCCATCGAGTTGATGAGCAGACGAAGCTTGGAAAGATCGAAGCCCAGGCGCTTGTAGAACTCCATGAGCATGATGATGCACTCGGCGTCTGCCGCCGGATCGGGAGCGCCGAGCCACTCGATGCCCACCTGGTGGAACTGGCGCAGGCGGCCCTTCTGGGGACGCTCGCCGCGGAACATGGCCTCGGCGTAGTAAGCCTTAAACGGCGTGGAGCCCTGGGGCACCAGATTGTTCTCGACGACGGCGCGCACCACGCCGGCCGTGCCCTCGGGGCGAAGTGCCAGGCGCTGCTTGGGCTTGAGTTTGGTGTCGGTGCCCTCGGTAAAGACGCGCTCCAGGTTGGCACCGCTGAACACGCGGAACATTTCCTTGCGCACGACGTCGGTCGACTGGCCGATACCGTGGACAAACACGTCAACCTGCTCGATCGCGGGCGTCTCGATGGGTTTAAAACCAAACGGCTCGAACACGCCGGCCGCAATCTGCTGCATCTTTTGCCAGGCGCGCATCTCGGCGCCGATAAGGTCGCGGGTTCCCTCCGCCTTCTGTGCCTGCATGGGCAAACACCTTTCTTTTGTATCGCGTCATAGGTAGTGGACATTATACGGCACAAAGCAGCAACGCGGCGGCGCGCCTGACCGAACGAGGGTATGGGGACTCGTTCGGCCAGACGCGCCGCCGCTGTATGTGATCCCTTTTCCTCCGCCCCCTTCGGATCACGTGATCCCTTGGGGACGGAGGAAAAGAGATCATTTCGTAGACCCGTGGCCGCCTTGGAAACCGAATGATGGTACGAGCATCCATTCGGCTTCCAAGGCGGCCACGGACAGAACGGGACGAACAGAAAAGAGCACGTAGACCTGCCAAAGCTCGCCCACAAAGCTCATGCTGACAAGCACGGCAGAGGTAGCGATAACGGTTAGGGAGCCCAAAACGCGACCGCTTACTTTATCGGCAACATGGCCAATGACAAGCGATCCGATAACGCTCACCACGGTAGAGATCGCATTGGAGATGTTGTACTGCGCAAGAGATATTCCCTAGTCGCTGACGATGAGCGGCTGGAACAGGCTCATGCAGTTGACGAAAATCGTGTAGCACGTGGCCATGATCACGAAGCCGGAGGCCACCACGAGCCAGCCGGGGAAGAACTTACGCTGCTGGGGCATACTGCTCCTTATTTAACAAACGAATAGCCGGCGCCGGGCGCCGGTAGTGCCCAAGATTGCCTTGAAAGACAAGGGCATAGGCCTTATGGCCATGCCCGCAGGCTTGAAAGGCAAGGTTGGATGCTACCGGTGGTCGGCGATATAGCCCAAAGCGACGGCGGTATAGGCCGCAGCACCGAGCGGCAGCTCGGCATCGTTAAAACGTGCCTTGGGATGGTGCTGGGCAAAATGCTCGTCCGTATCGGTCACAGCTGCGCCCACGGTAAAGTACGCACTCGGGATCTCGCTCGAGATCAGCGCGAAGTCCTCGCTCGCCATGGCGTGGAACAGCGGCAGGAAGGCGGCCTTGGGCAGCACCACGCCCACGTAGCCAAGCGACGCCTGGGTCATGTCGTCATCGAGTACGAGCGGGGGAACATCCGAAAGCGTCTCGATGGTCGCCGACGTACGATATGTTGCAGCAACGCCGTTTACGACCTCCGCGATGCGGGTCTTTAGGTGAGCCATGAGCTCAACATCAAAGCCGCGCAGCGTTCCCTCGAGCACGCAGGTGTCAGGGATGACGTTGGCCGCCAAGCCGCCAGCAAACTTACCAACGGTAAGCGCGACCTCCTTAGCCGCCGGCACTTCGCGAGCGATAAGCTCCTGAAGCGCCAGATGCACATGCACGCCGGCCGTGATGGGGTCGATGCAAATCTCGGGGCTCGAGCCATGGCCGCCCTTGCCCTGAAGCGTGATACGAAAACCGTACACGCCCGAGAGCGCCGGGCTGCCGTAGAGCACCAGGCCGAGCGGCGACTGGCTATTGACATGCATGGCAAAGGCGGCCTGGGGACGCGGGTTCTGCAGCAGACCGTCGGCGATGGCGGCGCGGGCACCCTCAAAGGTTTCCTCGCCCGGCTGGAACAGCAGTTTGACGGTGGCATTGGCGTCGACGAGCTCGGCCTCGCGGGCCTTGAGCAGGCGAGCCGCACCAAGCAGCGCCGTCGCGTGCATATCGTGACCGCAAGCGTGCATGCAGCCGTTGGTGGATGCAAAGGGCTCGCCGGATTCCTCGGCAACGGGCAGGGCGTCCATGTCGCCACGAAGCATGATGACCGTACCGGCCTGCTCATTCGTGCAGATGCCATTGCCTTGGGCCGCGGCGGCACCGGCGCCGACAAGGCCCACAACGCAGGAACCATCGACGAGCGTAGCAAATGGGATGTCCATCTCGGTCAGGCGCGCTTGGATATACGTAGAGGTCTGCGGGAGGCTATTACCCAGCTCGGGCATCTGATGTAAATCGTGTCGCCACGCAGCGAGCTCGTCTGCAAAAGCCTGAGCTTCTGCAACAAGACCGTCACCGATAGCGTTCTGCGCCGACGCGGTGGCCTTGGGCGCTGATTGCGGTTGAAGACCGGACAGTGCTGGTGCCATAGATGCCCTCCAGTAACGTTTTTGCAGCAAGCACTTTGATAGCGTAAAGTGCAAGGTACTACTTTAAGGGCGACGCATAAAAAATGCCGCCCCGGGAGGCGGCGCAACAAATTGTTTACAATTGCGGACGCGGCTTTCGACGCAAAAAATCGAAATGCGTCTCGCTCAAGATAATCGAAAGAAAGATGAGCGCGAAGCCGGCGAGCAGGCGCGAGGTGAGCGCCTCCCCCATCAGCAGCACCGAGAACAGCACACCCGAAGGCGACTCCATCGAAAGGAGCAGCGAGCCCGTTGAGGCCGGGACATGCGCCAGGCCGACGTTTTGGATGAGCAGGGCCACACACGTACAGCCCACCGATAGAAACGCCATCACACCGATAAAGCTCGGCGTCCACACGGACGCGGGCGCTTGGGTCTCGAATAGCAGCGACGTTGCCAAGCTCAAGACGCCGTTGCCCACAAACATCCAAAACGTGATGACGTTGATGTCCATCTTGCGGCCATACTTGGCGGTCACCGCCATCTGGATGGCAAAGAAGACCGCACCGCCCAGTGTGATGACATCGCCGACATTGAACTCGACGCTATCGAGCGCCACCAGACCAATGCCCGCCAGGCACAGCAACGCGGCGCCCAAGTTGTAACGGGTAAGCTTTTCGCCGCTTAGGACGTAGCTCGCAAACGGCACGAGGATGCAATAGGTACCCGTCAAAAATGCACTCTTGCCCGCCGTGGTCTGTGCCAGGCCAATCGTCTGCAAACCGTACGCGCCCCACATAAGTGCGCCCATACCAAGTCCGACGATAAGGTTGCGGGCATTAAAGTGCGCGATGATGCGTTTGTGGAAGATGGCGAACATAACCAGCGAAGCCGGAAGAAAACGAATGTAGAGCAGCTCGAACACCGGAATGGTATCGAGCGCATCCTTCATGGTGGTGAAGGAATAGCCCCAGATGACCGCCACCGAAAGCAGCAAGACCTTCCAGAACAGCGGCGAGCGCGCACCGGCACCGCGAGAGGCACCGCCGGCACCTAGGTCTTCGCGGGCTACAGGGCTATCGGGCATATTCTCGATTTCGTTGGCAGCGTATTGGGCCATGGAACATCCTCACACTCAATCTGGGCGTGGTGTCCGCACGCGTATGGCTGCGTGCCGCCTCATGGTCAAATAAAAACGGGGCGCACCGGACCCCCGGTACGCCCCGCTACTGTAGCAACAACCGGCGTTGCATCGCAATCCAGCCCACTAAAGTACCGACTTGGATAACCTCGATGTTCCGACGGCGTTTACGTTGCTGTATTAAATCAATTTGGTTGATTCCAGCTTTTCGATAATCCAGTCGTTGGCTTTGATGACCGGACGGCGGAAGACCACACCCAGCGCCAGCGACGGAATCAGATAGCTCGCCAGAATGCCCAGCTCAATCCAGTACTCCATATGGTAGGCACCGGCCATGGCGGCATGCATGGCGTTGATGCCGTGGGTAAACGGCAGGAACGGATATATCGCCTGGAACACGGGACCGGTCATCTCGATGGGGAACGTACCGCCCGAACCGCCGACCTGCATAACCAACAGCACGACAGCGAGTGCCTTACCGATATCGCCAAACGACACCGTAAGCGTGTAGACGATATTGGAGAACACGAGGCTCGCGATCCAGCCCGCCAGCACAAATTGCAGCGGGTTGTCGCACTGGATGCCAAAGAACAGGATGTCGCCCGCGCACACGAGCGTTGCCTGCAGCAGCGCCAGACCGCCAAAGAACAGGTAACGGCCCAGGTAGATCTCGTGCAGGCGCACGGGGATGAGCTCGTTGATAAGCTCATCGTCAACCGACACCTTCATCATGGCCGCCAGCACGATCGAGCCGACCCAGAGCGACAGAATCGTGTAGAACGGCGCCATGGCCGAGCCGTAGTTGCGGATCGGATAGACCGGTTTGCGATCGAGCGCGACGGGACCGGAAAGCGACACGGCCAAACCCTCGGGATCGTTGCCAATCATCGTCTTGATCGTGGCAAGGTCGTCCGACATCAGGGCGCCATCGAGCTCGTCCTTAAACGCGCTGATCTTGTCCGACGCCTCGCCCAGCTGATCAGAAGCCTTGTTGACCAGCTTTGCAGCCTTGGAGAGGCCCTTTGCCAGCGAACCGGATGCGTCGGTCAGGCCAGCAACAGCACTATCCAGATCGTTCGAAATACCGTTCAGCGAATCCAAAACGCCCGAGATGGTCTTCTTGAGCTCCTTTGCCTTGGCCGAAAACGTAGAGTCGTAGTCAGTCTTGGCGCCCGAGATACCAGCCTTGGCATCCGCGATTGCCTGATCGACCTCGGCACGCGACTTATTAACCTCTGCCATGCTGTCAGAGAGAGACTTCGCGGTGGCCGTCAAGTCCTTGGCGTTGTTGCGATACTCCACAGCAATCCTGCTCAGCGATGTTGCCACAGACTTGAGGCTGTCCTGGAGTTTTTCGTCAGTCACCTGATCGGCAAAGCTGCGGAGCTGGTCGGCCGTGGCGTCGATATCGTCGGCACGCGTGTTGAGCGCCGCCGCGGCATCGTTGAGCTGGGACACTGTAAGGTCGACATGTTGATTCGCGGCATCAAATGCCTTCGCAAGCTCGGCGGACACGTTGTCAAACGAGCCCGCGCTTCCGTCAATCGCGGCATTGATGGCGTCGTTGGCGTCCTTCAGCGCTTCCTTGGAATCGCTAATACCGCTCTTGACATGCTCCATCAGCTGCTTCGTTGACTCATCGACCGTGCCCGTCTGCTTGAGCATGCCGCTCGCCGACGTCAGCGAATCGGACGTGGAGCTCAAAATGCCCGCAAGCGACGTTGCGCTGGCCTGAACGTCCTGCAGGTCCTGGACCGAATCGCCGAGCGTCGAGGACAGGTTGGCGATAAAGTTGCTGACCTGGTCGGTGCTCATGTAATCGAGCAGGCTGGACACCGTCTTAAGACCGATGCTCGTAATGGTCTCGGTAAAAGTTTTGTTAACCTGGCTCTGGACGGCGCTCGAACCCTTCTCGGTCACGATCTGCGCAATGGCGTTGGCCTTCTGATTCTCGTAGAACTCGATATCGGCATGCTTCACGTCGGTCGAGAAAAGCGTCATCATGTCAGCGCTAAACGTTTTGGGGATAACGACGGCAGCATAGTACGCGCCCGACTTAACGCCCTCGATAGCCTTTTCGCGATTGTTGAGCACAACCCAATCGAAGCTCTCGTTGCCGCGTAGGGTGGCGGTCACGTTTTCGCCCACGTTAACCTCGACGGGGATCAAATCGCTCTCGTAACCCTCATCGGTGTTGACCACGGCGATCTTAAGATTGCCGGTGTTGCCGTACGGATCCCAGCTGCCGGCGATGTTAAACCACGCGTACAGACACGGTACGATAATGAGGCCCATCACGACAACCAAGCCGATTACGGAGCGAGACACGTTTTGGACATCGCGCTTAAACAGATGCAGGATGTTCTTCATTTATGCCTCACCTCCTTTGGAGTGCTTGCCAAGCGCGGTGGTATCTCCATCATTTGTGGCTGTGCTGTCGCTGCCCTGAGATTTATGGTGCGAGCCGATATGCGGCAAGCGGCCCGTGGACTGATCGCCGCCCTTGGCACCACGCTCGCTGGCGTTGAGGCCAAACATGTGGCGGGCGGCAGGAATGGCGGCCGTGTGTTCGCGCATCTCGCGACGCAGGTCCTCATCCGAAAGCGCCGAGATGCGCATCTGGGTATTGAGGCTCGCGCGGATATATTCGATATTGATAAGCCAGCCGCAGATGGCAATAACCGAGATGATCCAAATGACAAGCAGGATGATCTTGCCGTTATTGTCGATATCGAGAACCGTCGACAGGACAAAGAGCAGGACCTGAACGCCCACCACGGCGGCAAAACCGCCCTTGATGTAGTACGGGTAGCGATGTTCAAAGGCGACCGCATGATCGAGCAGTTCGCGACGGTACGAATCGGAATCGAGCATGACACGCATGGCCGTGCGCAGCGAGTAGCGCTGGCGCGGCAGGTCGTTGGACTCGCAAATCATCATACCGGTCGTGGAAAGCTGTTTATCAAAGAGCAGGTTAAGGTTGAGCAGCAGCGGACGCAGCTGCAGGCCGATAAAGAGCGCCACGATCAAGAACACGCCCAGAATGCACAGGTTAAACAGGTAGTTGAACGAATACATGCCGCCGACCGTCTCACGCAGCAGATTGATGCCGTAGGTAAAGGGCAGCAGCGGGTGCAGCCACTGGAAGAAGCCGGGCATCATCTCGATGGGGTACATGCCCGACGAACCCGGGATCTGCACGATGACGAGAATGACGCCGATAGCCTTGCCGATATGCTTAAACGTGGTGGACAGCGCATAGATGATATTGACGTAGGTGAACGAAATGGCGATGCCGCCCAGCACGAACAGCAGCGGGCTGACGCACTGCACGCCAATCACCAGATCGCCTACCGTAACGATGATGGCCTGCAACGCGCCCAGGATCACCATGAGCAACCAGCGGCCAAAGTAGCCCTGACGCGCGGTAAAGCTGCCGATGCCTTCGCGGTCGACTTCGAGCTTATAGATGGCGATGAGCACATAGCCGCCCACCCACAGCGCCAGATTGGTGTAGAAAGGAGCAATGCCCGAGCCGAAGCTCTTGACCGGATAGATCGACTTAGACGTGAGCTCAACCGGAGATGCCATGAAATCTGCGACGTCATTGACATCGACGCCCATCAGATCGGCCAGCTCGCCCATGGACTCGGAGGTCTGCAGCGCCGCGATGTCATTGGCGGCGGTTGCAAGCTTGTCCTGGACCTTGGCAAGCGAGGAATCGGTCTGGGACAGCGTGGTCTTGGCCTGGCCGAGCGTAGCGCTAAGCTGCGCCAACGTGCCGCGCGCATTTGCAAGTGTAGGTGTCATACCCGAGACGATACCGGTCAGGTCGCCCGAAACGGCAGCAAAAGAGTCGAGCGCGCTCGAGGCCTTCGGCAGCGCGTTTTGGCCCAAGTCCGTCTGGGCTTGGCCAAGGTTGGTCGCACCGGTATGAATTGCGTTATTGATAGCGTCACTGGCACCCGAAACAGCCGCTGCGTCATTCGCCATGGCGCTCGACTGCGCGGACAGACCGTCCTTGATGCTCTGAAGCTTTTCATTCTGCTCTCGAAGCAAATCGATGGTCGATACAATGCGCGCGTCAATTTCCTCGGAACCTGTCGACGTGTCATTGGCGAGAATCTCCAAGTGCCCGATAACGGCCTTATTGTGGTCGATCGTCGCTTGAAGAGACTCGAGCGAGTTGTCGATACGGGTGGTCGTAGATGTGACCGCGCCCGTCAGCTTGCCGATGGCAGCGTTTGCGGAGGCTGACGTCTTGGTGAGCGCAAGGCTGCCTTCCGAGAGCGCCTTGGAGAGCGAGGTGATGGAGTTGCCCGCCGTGGTGCGAGCTTCGCTCAGCAGGTCGTTGCCCTGGGAGATCGCCTGCGTCAGCGACGGTGCCTGGCCTTGCAAGCCGGCAAGTGCCGCATCAGCCGAGGCGATAGCGCCACTCGTCTTATCGATGGCGGCATTCATATCGCCAATCGAATCGCGCACCTCGCCCAAGGTGTCGGACGCCTCGGACACCGAACTTGCCAGCGAGTCCTGAGTCTGGGTTGCCTTGTCCTTTAAATCGACACCGGCATCCTTGGCGATACCGGCAACAGTCTTGCCTAACGTAGAGACAAATTCCGAGTTGATCTGCTCCTCGATGGTGTTTGCACCGGTATCGGTAACCTTGGGCGCAATGGCGCTCTTCTTCTCATTGACGTAGTACGTGAGCTTGGGCTGATGGTAGTTGCCGTCGAGCATCGAAACCAGGTTATCCGAGAAGTTCTTGGGAATCACGATAGCGGCATAGTAC
Organism: Collinsella sp.; assembly: GCA_019414515.1. Lineage (GTDB taxonomy): Bacteria > Actinomycetota > Coriobacteriia > Coriobacteriales > Coriobacteriaceae > Collinsella. The sequence continues at coordinate 104,268 of DXLX01000015.1, read as the reverse complement.
TCGCCGCTCTCGACGCCCTCCTTGGCATCGGCCGTCGAGTCGACGAACGTCCAGCCCAACTGATGATTCTCCTTGAGCTGGTCGACCACTTTGTCGCCAGCGTTGAGCTCACCCACCAAGTCGTTTTGGGTGCCTCGATCGTTGTTGGCGATAGCAATCTTGATGCCTTGGGTGTTTCCATACGGATCCCAGTTTGCCACGATGTTATACCAGGCATACAGCGAGGGAATAACGCACACGCCTAGGGTAACCACCAGGGCGACGGGGTTCACAAGCAGTCGCTTAATGTCGCGCTTAAATATCGCAAAGGACACCTTTGCATTGGATAGTTTGCTGCCGAGACTCACGCTTGGACCATCCATCCTGTCGTTAAATCGAATCGTACTATCGACAACCATTGTAGTAGGCGCTTTAACGTCTCAAAGCACAATGGTGTTGAGTTTTGCGGGTAGCAATATACTACGAAGATGAGTTAACGTACAGATGTACAGTATCCTAAATTTCAGCAGGTCACAAAACCACAACCCGCACAAATAAATGATCCCTTGGGGACGAAGGGATCATTCAAAAGGAAACGAGAGTGGAAAATCTCCCACTTCAAGCCCGCATTCGAGCCAAAAGTGGGAGATTATCCACTCTCGTTCTAATCTAGTTACGGTGCCGTATCCCCGAACTACATCAAGTTGCAAACAGCCGCCGCGAAGGCCACGGGGTCCTCGGGGAGGATGCCCTCGACCAGCAGGGCCTGATCGTAGAGCAAGCCTGAGTACTGCTTGATCTTGTCAGTGTCGCCCGCCTTCTGAGCAGCGACGAGCTTGGCAAAGACCGGGTGCTTGGCGTTGAGCTCGAGCACGCGCTGGCTCTTGGGCATACCGTCGGGCGCGCCCTCGGGTCCCTTCTGGAGCACCTTCTCCATCTCAAGCGAAAGCGGGCCCTCGGTGGTGATGCAAGCGGGGGCATCGGTCAGGCGCGCGGAGACGGCAACTTTCTCGACCTTGTCACCGAGCGCCTCCTTCATAGCGCTAAAGAGGTCCTCGTTTTCCTTGGTGGCGTCCTCGGCCTCCTTCTTCTCGTCCTCGGTCGCCAGATCAAGATCGCCAGTCGCAACGTTCTTGAGCTCTAGATGACGATCCTCGACCTCGGGCTCGGCACCGTCGGCCACAGCCTTCTCGGCAGCCTCGCGGGCAGCATCGTCCTCGTAGATCTTGGGCATATCGGCGGCAACGTACTCACGCATAGCCTGGAACGTGAACTCGTCCACATCCTGCGTCAGCAGCAGCACGTCATAGCCGCGGTCGAGCACGCCCTTTACCACGGGCATCTTGGCCAAGCGCTCACGCGAGTCACCGGCGGCGTAGTAGATGGCCTTCTGATCCTCGGGCATGCCCTTGGCATACTCGGCCAGGGTAATCATCTTCTGTTCCTTGGCAGACCAGAACAGCAACAGGTCGGCGAGCTCATCGGCCTTCATGCCATAGCTCGAGTAGATGCCGTACTTAAGACCGCGACCAAAGTTCTCAAAGAACTTCTCGTAGGCCTCGCGATCGTTGTCGCGCATATCCTCAAGATCGGCGGTAATCTTCTTTTCCACACGCTTGGCGATGGCCTTGAGCTGACGGTTCTGCTGCAGCGTCTCGCGCGAGATGTTGAGCGACACGTCAGCGGAATCCACGACGCCGCGGACAAAGTTGTAGTAGTCGGGCAGCAGGTCGTCGCACTTCTCCATGATCAGGACGTTGGAGCTGTAGAGTGCCAGACCCTTCTCGTAATCCTTGCTGTACAGATCGAACGGCGCGCGGCCCGGCACAAACAGCAGGGCATCGTACTCGAGCGTGCCCTCGGCATGGAAGCTGATGGTGCGCGCAGGATCGTCAAAGTCGTGGAACGTGGACTTGTAGAACTCGTCGTAGTCCTTCTGCTCGACATCGGAGCTGCGCTTCTTCCAGATCGGTGTCATGGAATTGACGGTCTCGAGCTCCTGGTAGTCCTCGTACTCGGGCTTGTAATCGTCGCCGGCGTCCTCGGGCTTGGGTTTCTGGCGGCTCTTGGACACCATCATCTGAATCGGGTAGCGCACATAGTTGCTGTACTGCTGAATCAGGCTCTTGAGACCCCACTCGGTCAGGAAGCGATCGTAGGTCTCGGCCTCGCCGTCGGCATCGAGCTTCTCGTTCTCGCGCAGCGTCAGGATGACATCGGTACCGTGCTCGGCGCGCTCACCGTCCTCGATGGTGTAGCCCTCAAGACCGTCGGATTCCCACACATGGGCGACATCCTCGCCATAGGCGCGGCTGACGACCTTCACATGGCTGGCGACCATAAAAGCCGAGTAGAAGCCCACGCCAAACTGGCCGATGATGTCGACATCCGAACCCTGCTGCTCGGCGTTCTCGGTCTTAAACTCCTCGGAGCCGGAATGGGCGATGGTGCCCAGATTGCGCTCGAGCTCCTCGGCGGTCATGCCAATGCCGTTATCCGAGATGGTAATGGTGCGGGCGTCTTTATCAAAGGAAACGCGAATAGCCAGGTCGCCCTGGTCGATCTTGACGCTCGGATCCTGCAGGCTCTTAAAGTTGAGCTTGTCGACGGCGTCGCTCGCGTTAGAGATAAGCTCGCGCAGGAAGATTTCCTTATTGGTGTAGATGGAGTTGATCATGAGGTCGAGCAGTTTTTTGCTCTCGGTCTTAAATTGACGCATGTGCAGTCCTTTCGCGCTACCCCCGTCCGCAAAAACGGCCCGGTCGCCCGAGCCGAATCGCAGACCTGCTATGTTCAGACTTAGATTTTATAACCCATTAGCGCGCATATATACATACGGAATCGAAAAACTGTATGTCTAAGCGCTCCGATGCGCCAATTGCCAAGGAGCGTCCCCAACTGCCGGCAGAAAAGGAACGTCCCTATCTGCCATCTACGCGCTTGGCCATCCAGACATGGGGTTGGCCCTCGTCTTCGTAATCTACCGGGGCAATTTGCGTGTAGCCCGCCTTTGCATAGAGCGGCAGCACGTATTCCTGCGCATGCAGCTTAATAAGCTTAGCGCCGGCATCGCGTGCACACGAAGCACTGGTCTCGACGATCGCACTCGCCAGTCCGCGACGACGCCTAGCCGGCAGCACGGCGACGCGCCCCATAATGTAGGTCTCCCCCGCCGCAACGTCTTCGTCCATGTCGCATGCCGGCAACACCGGGGCCCCTGCGTCAGCCACGCGTTCAAGCTCTTCGGGAAACACGCGCGAGCAACCGGCAAGCTCGTCGTCTACATAGAGCGTCACATGAATGCAGTTCGGATCCTCGTCGATAGCGTCGAACTCATTCTCGTAGCCCTGCTCGTCCATAAAAACGACGCGGCGCACCAACGCCGCGTCATCAAAGCATCCCGTCTTAAGTTGGATATCCATGGCTGCCCTTTCATTCAATGCGAACGTTAGGGACAGATATTAGCGAAAATGAGCTCCGCGCACGCTAAACTTCGCGCGAGCCTTCGCCAGGCAGTCGTAATGACCCACGTTATGGGCATCGCTCGCGATGAAGCTGTACAGGTTCTGATCGAACAGGCGCTGTGCCGGCTTTTTCTCGCGACCAAAGCGACCGCCGGCAATAAAGTCCGCCGAAGCCTGCAGCTTGCAGCCCATATCGACCAGGCGCTCCGCCACGCTTACATCCTTTTGAACCGCACGATAGCGCTCAGGATGAGCGATGATCACCTGGTAGCCACGGCACTGCAAATCGTAAATCGTGTTCTCGTACTCTCTAAACGCATACGCATCGGCATGCGTCGAAAGCTCGAGCAGAAACTCGTTGGTCCCATCGAAATGCAAGTGCTCCGCAGCATCGATACCAAGCTCAACGAGCTTTCGATGGTTGACCTCGAAGCCCATCTGGAGCGGAAAACCGTCAGCGTTATCACGCAGCAGCTCAAAGGCATCCCACATCTTGTCGTAATCAAAATAGGGATCACGACAGTGAGGAGTGCAAACGATTCTGGTTACACCGGCCCGCTTGGCAGCCTCGAGCATCGCCAAGCTCTCATCGAGATCGGCGGCGCCGTCGTCTACACCCGGCAAGATATGGCAATGAATGTCACGCATAGGTCAGCCTTATCAACTAAACGTTTGCTCGGTTGGTGAAGATGCCCTTTTTGGAAGTCCCCTGATCGTCGGAGCCCTTCTTAACCTTCTTACCGTCCTTGGTGTAGTAAGAATAGTAGTACTCGCTGGTCTCGGTCTCACAGTAATTCATGACGGTACCGATGAGCTTGACCTTTTCGGACTTCTTAAGCTGGCCGATGGCGTTGAGTGCCTCCTCGCGCTTGGTGAAGTCCTCGCGCACCACGAACAGCGCGCCGTCGGTCAGGCTGGCAATCTCGGCAGCATCGATGAAGGTGCCGACCGGAGGAGCGTCGAAGATGACGTACTGGAACTTGGCAGACAGCGCCTTGACCAGCTTGGCAAAGCGGTGAGAAACGATGATGTCGGCAGGATTGGGAATGTGCGGCTCGGCATCGAGGAAGTAGAAGTTCTTCTGACCCGTCTCGACAATTGCCTGGTCAATGGAGATCTGCTCGGAAAGGACCGCATAGAGTCCGCCGCGCGAACGAACGCCGAGCATATCGGAAAGGGACCTGCGGCGCATATCGGCCTCGACCAGGAGCACGGACTTGCCGCTCGTGGCGATAGCCTGGGCAAGGTTGATGGAAACCGTAGACTTGCCCTCGTTGGGAATCGAGGACGTGACGGTAATGGTGCGAATGGGGTCGTCCACGCTCGCAAAGCGGATGTTGGCCAGAAGGGTCTTGGCGGCATTCTGTACAACGAGCTTATCGGTGTTCTTTGCCTTAGCCATGCCTATTTACCACCTTTCATAGCCGGAATTCGGCCAACAACGGGAATGCCCAGGAGCTCTTCTGCCTCTTCGGCACCGCGGATGCGGGTATTGAGCATGTCTGCCAAAACGACATAGGCAACTGCGATAAAGATACCGGCGAGGAACGCGACAGCAACGTACAGCATACGCTTGGGACCGCTGGGGGCTTCGGGGGTCTTAGCCTCGTCGATAACGTTGATGCTCTGGGCAGCGCCGACGTTCTGAGCGACCGTACTCACCGAGCTGGCCATGGCCTTTGCGACCTTAGCCGTCTCCTTGGCATCGGTGCCGGTAACCGAAAGCGTAATGACACGCGTGGTGGTCTCGGAGGAAACAGACACCTTGTAGTCATCCAGATCGGTGAGGCCCAGTTCATTGGCTGCGCCGCTCTTAACGCTATCGCTATCCAGCAGCGTGGCGATATCGTTGGAAAGCATCTGACTCGCCGAGAGATCGTTGTAGCTCATCTGACCGCTATCGTCGGTCTTGGCGAGAATGTACATGCTCGTCGTCGCGGTATAGGTGTTGTCCATCGCAACGAAGGACACGATGCCCATGGCGATCGCGCAGACCACCGGAAGGGTGATGACCAGCTGAAGGTGCTTCTTCAGCAGCTGGAACAGTTCGAGAAGGGTCATGCAGCTTGCCTTTCATTTCCCCAGTTCGGATTGACAAAACTGTCCGTATGTTATCGCATCTTTTTACCGAGACCAAACTCTATACATAAGAAACAGGCTCTCCTGTAAAAATGTCGGAAGCAATCGTAAAATTGCACAACAACGCCGCACCCGAAAGTCAAATGCGGCGTCTGCATCAATATCTATGTTGTATCGCTATGCGAATGGCTCGTCCTGCCGTATGGGAAACGTCACCGTAATGGTGGTTCCCACGCCCAACTCGCTCGACAGATCGAGCGTGGCGTGATGATACAGGGCCGCATGCTTGACAATGGCAAGCCCCAGACCGGTTCCGCCGCGCGCCTTGGACCTACTCTTGTCCACGCGATAGAACCGCTCAAATACCTTGCCCTGTTCTTCAGGCGCGATACCGATTCCCGTGTCGGCGACCGCAAGGAACGGATGGCCTTCGTCGTTGGTGCCGCACTGCAGCGTAACCGCACCGCCGGGTCGATTGTAGCGGATGGCGTTGCTCGCCAGATTATAGATGAGCTCGTCAATCAAGCGCGACACGCCTTCGATGACCACAGGCTTGGTCTCATGACTTATCGTCACATTCGCCTGACGGGCGACCTGTTCAAGACGCTGCTCAACCGCGTAGATGGCACGCGAGAGCTCAATAGGCTCCGTGGAACCAATGGGCACCGCCTCGCCCTCAGTTGCACGCTCGGCCTCGTCCAAGTTAGACAGCGTAAGGATATCGTTGACAAGCGCTGCCAAGCGGCCCGCCTCACGATAGATGCGACCGCCAAAGTTGCGCAGGTCGCCCTCGCCCTCGACCATGCCGTTTGCGATGAGCTCGGCATAGCCCGAAATCGCCGTAAGCGGCGTCTTGAGCTCATGGGTGATATTCGCCGTGAACTCGCGGCGCATACGGTCGTTGTCCGCTAGCACCGCCATTTGGCGCTTGAGTTCCTGGCGCTGCGACTCGATACGCTCAAGCATGGGGACCATCTCGGCATAGGCGTGCTCATAGCTACGGCGTGGGTGGTCCAAATCCACCTCTTGCAACGGCGCGATGATGGCACGGGACTCGCGGCGCGCCATAAAAAACGAGAGTACCGCACCCGCTGCTGCGATAAGCAGCATCGGCGCCACCATCGACAGCAAAATCGCCGTAACGCCAGGCTGGGCCTGCGCCAAGCGGACAACCTGGCCGTTATCAAGGGCGACGGCGCGATACAGCATAATCTCGTCGAGCGTAGAGCTTGCGCGCTCCGCGGAACCCAAACCACTCTCAAAGGCCTCGATGACCTCGGGGCGATCGCCATGGTTGGGCAGTGTGGAAGGCGACGCCTCGTTGTCGTAGGCAACCGATCCATCCTTGTTAATCAGCGTGATTCGCAAGTCCTCGCGATCAAGGCTACGCAAGAACGGGATGGGCTCCTGCTGTTCGTCGAGAGCGGCAGCAATGAGCTCGGTTTCCTGCGCCAGATTGGTACTCGTGGCATCCGCCAAGGTGTTTTGCACAAAGAACGCACCCAGCACCGTAAACGCCACGATAACCGCCATGGCGCAGACAAAGATCGTCACAAAAACGCGGTGCGACAGCGTATGTTTTCCCTGGGGGGCGAAGACCACGGGTTACTCCTCCGATGCGGTGGCCGCGGTGTCGTCACCTTCGGCACCATCACCGGCAGAAGGCTCGGCCAAGCGGTAGCCCACGCCGCGCACGGTCTCGATGGCGCTGGCATGCTCGCCCAGTTTTTGGCGAAGCGTCTGCACGTGCACGTCAACGGTGCGCGAACCGCCGTCGAAGTCCCAGCCCCACACGCTCTGCAGCAACGACTCGCGGGTAAAGACCACGCCGGGCTTGCGCATGAGGTACTCGAGCAGGTCGAACTCGCGCAGGGTGAGCTTAAGCGGCTCGCCGGCAACGGTCACCTCGCGATGGCTGGGCGAGAGCACGATGTCGCCCACGCTGAGCACATCGCTCGCCTGCTTGACCATGCCGCCGCGACGCAGCAGTGCGCGGCAGCGGCTCGCAAGCTCCATGAGCGAAAACGGCTTAGTCAGGTAATCGTCGGCACCGCCATCGAGCGCCATCACCTTGTCGAGCTCGGTATCCTTGGCGGTAAGCATCATGATGGGCACCGTCGCCGTCAGGCGATCGGCACGCAGTCGACGCATAATCGCCAAGCCATCGGTATCGGGCAGCATGATGTCGAGCAGGACGGCATCGGGTACCCGTCGCGCCACGGCAGCCTTAAACTCACCGTCGCACGAAAAGCCTTCGGCCTCAATCCCCTGCTTGCGCAGTGCATAGACCGTCAAATCCCTGATGTTGTCATCGTCCTCGACGTAATAGATCATGTTGAACCCCTTTGCGGCCGGCATGACCGCATCTTAACCCTAAAGGTACCTTTTCTAGATGGTATCAGCCAAAACGTCCCGTCAAATAATCCGCCGTGCGCGGATCGGTCGGATTCTTGAAGAGTTGCGCGGTGGGCGCGTGCTCCACCAGCTCACCCAGCAAAAAGAATGCGACCGAATCGGAGATACGCGCCGCCTGCTGCATATTGTGCGTAACGACCACGAGCGTGCAGGTCTCTTTGAGCTCGCAGGCCAGCTGCTCCACCACCAGCGTCGACACAGGGTCGAGTGCCGAGGTCGGCTCGTCCATCAGCAGAATGTCGGGCTGCACGGCAAGTGCGCGGGCGATGCACAGACGCTGCTGCTGGCCGCCCGAAAGACCCAGACCCGACTCTTTGAGCTTGTCCTTGGCCTCGTCCCACAGGGCGGCGCGTCGCAGGGAGTCTTCGACCAGCTCGTCGAGCACGACGCGATCGCGCACTCCCATTCCGCGCGGACCATACGCGACGTTGTCGTAGATGCTCATGGGAAACGGGTTGGGGCGCTGGAACACCATGCCCACGCGCTGGCGAAGGCGGCAGATGTCGTAGTCGCCCAGGATATCTTGACCATCGAGCGCAATCTTGCCCTCGATTCGGCAGTCCTTGATGCCGTCGTTCATGCGGTTAAAGCAGCGCAGCAACGTGGACTTTCCGCAGCCCGAAGGCCCGATGAACGAGGTAATCTGCTTGTCGCGGATTTTGATATTCACGTCCTTGAGCGCATGGTGGTCGCCATAGAACAGGTCGAGGCCCTCAACATCGATTCGCGTCGGCGAGGCGGCAAGATCCTCTGCCGTGGGGCGAGTCGCATCCCCAACCTCGCGCTCGTGCGCGGCCTCGGCCTGCGCTTTCATGAGTTCTTCAAGCTCCGTGGGCTCCACAGCCGCAGCAGCCGTCATACCGCATACCTCCACATCGATATCAATTCAGCAGTATCGATAGTAGGAATCGCGGCTCATATGCACGTGAGCGCATTGTCAAGTGTTTGTAAGGGCACACTGGCTATGCGGCGGGCAGCTCGATGGTGAATATCGTGTGTTCGGGCGTCGATTCACATGCAACGGTACCGCCGTGCGCGCATACGATCTCCTTGGCGATGGCAAGCCCCAGTCCAGCGCCGCCGCGATTGGTCGCACGCGCCGCATCCAGGCGATAGAACTTCTCAAAGATCACCTTGAGCTTTGCCTCAGGGATGGGATCGCCCTGATTGATAAAGCGCACGCGCACGCCACCGCCGTCCCGGCGTCTGGCCTCGATCGTGATGGTCGAGCCCTCATAGCTATAGGCAATAGCGTTTTTCATGATGTTGTTGAACACGCGAGCCATTTTGTCGCCATCCACGAGCACCGTCAGGTCCTCGCGAATATCAACTTGGACTTCCTTATGCTGCTCGTTGAGGATGGGATAGAACTCGTCAGTCACCTGAGCCAGCAGCAACCCCAGATCAACATAGCCGCGCGTGAGCACGATATCGTGGAAGTCAAAGCGCGTGATATCGAAGAACTCTTCGATGAGCGTATCGAGCCGGTGCGCCTTGTCGAGCGCCACGCCCGTAAAGTGCGCACGTTGCTCAACCGGCAGCTCGGGAGCCTCTTGCAGCAGCGAAAGATAGCCCACCACACTGGCAAGCGGGGTGCGTAGGTCATGTGCCAAGTACGTGACCAAATCGTCCTTGCGATGCGACTCGTCACGCAGAGCTTGCTGCACCTTGCGCTCACGGTCACGCACGCGGTTAAGGGCGCCCTCGACCTCCAAGAAGTCGCCGTCGATGTTATCCCAGGTGTCGGGGTGATCGATCAGGCGATCTTGAATACGAGCGGCCAGCACACAATCGGCATGCTGCTCGCCCTGTTCGTAGCCCTGGTAGTACAGGGCGCGGCCACACAAGAACAGCACGCACGCGGCAAGCGCCAGCACAAAGCCAAGCATGTTGAATACAAAGCCGGCATCGAACAGCACCGGCCCTTCGATGCCGCCGAGCGCCATGGCGCCAATCGCCAACGTCATGGCCCACGCGGCGCCGCCAATCACCATGCAGCGGCGCACGATCTCAAATCGATCGATCAGCAAAAAGCCGGCAAGCAGCACCGTCAAGATTCCGGCGATGTTGTCGATGCCAATCAGCAGCAGGCTCAGCAAAAAGAGCAGCACCGTTGCAAGCGCGCGGTTGTCGACGACCGACCTCACGTATTCAAAGAGCCGATCGGGTACCTCGAATGCCTGCCTATCGTCTTTTGTCATATCCACTTCCCCACCATCAAAGGCGCTATTCGATGATGTAGCCGACGCCCCAGACGTTTTTGATAAAGCGTGGCTTTTGTGCGTCGTCGCCGATTTTTTCGCGCAAGTGGCGAATGTGCACCATCACCGTATTGTTGGAGCCGGGCATAAAATCCTCGCTCCACACCGCGCGGAACAGGTCCTCCACGGCCACCACGCTGCCGCGATGCTCGACCAGATACAGCAAGATTGAATACTCGGTGGGTGTGAGGCGTACCGGTGCACCGTCCACCGTCACGGAACGAGCGTCGCGGTTGACCTCCAAGCCGTCGAGCTGAATGGTCGGCGACTCGGCCGCCTGTGCACGGCTACCGTAGCTGGTGTAGCGGCGAAGCTGAGCGTGCACGCGCGCGATGAGCTCCAGCGGACGGAACGGCTTAACCACGTAATCGTCCGCGCCAAGCGAAAGGCCCCCGATCTTGTCTTGCTGGGCATCGCGCGCCGTCAGCATGATCACGGGATAGGTATGGCTGGAACGGATCGTACGCAGCAGCTCAAACCCATCGATATCGGGCAGCATGACATCTAGCAGCGCCAAATCGAACTCCTGCTCCAAAATCGCCTTGGCAGCATCGGCCCCGCTATAGGCAATCTGGACATCAAAGCCCTCTTTTGTAAGGTAGATGCCAACCAAGTCGGCGATGGCCTTTTCGTCATCAACTACCAGTATGCGCTCGTTCATGCGTGCTCCTCTCGCGCTCCATTATGCCTGAGGCGACGCACGCCACACACAACAAGCGTGGGTGATTAAGTCGGTCTTAAGCACCCTTGTGCCCGTTCGAACGCGGATGTGGGCCACGCACGCACGCGATGATCGCCGACGCCGGCAAACGATATACTCTAGTTTCAGAAGAGACCATCCCGTCGAAAGCGAAATCTGTGAAGTCCCTCACCTCTTTTGCAAAGCGCTCAGCCCAGCTTGCCGCCGGCTTTGTCTGCGCTATCGCCCTTGCCGCTGGCGCGCCCACCGTCGCCGGCGCCCAAGTGCTCACGACCGACAATGTTTGCGGCAAAACCGCCGATGCGCGCGGCATCACGGCCGAAAACCTGCCCGATATCGATGCGACCAATGCCCTCGTCATGGGCAAAGACGGTACCGTCTGCTATGGGCGCGGCGCCGATGAGCAGGTCAAAATCGCCTCGATCACCAAGGTCATGACCGCAATCCTAACCGTCGAGAATTGCAAGATGGACGAGAAGGTCACGGTGAGCAACGCCGCAGCCACCGTGGGTAATTCGACCGCCGGCTTGCTCGAAGGCGACGAGCTTACCGTGGAGCAGGCACTACGCGGTCTGATGATTCCCTCGGGCAACGACGCCGCCATCGTGCTCGCCGAATATGTGGGCAAGAAGATCGACCCCAAGACCAAAGACGCCGAGGCCACATTTGTGAAGGCCATGAACGAGCGCGCTAAGAAGCTCGGCTGTACCGGTACGCTTTTTGAAAACCCGCATGGTCTGGACTTTGATGAGTGGGCTGGCAATATGCACTCAACCGCACACGACGTAGCGCTGATGATGCAGGAGGCCATGAAAAACGACACGATCCGCGAGGTCGTAGCGAGCGAGGATTCCTGGATCGAGGTCACGGGCGCCGACGGCACCGACCATTCGCATTCCATGGACACGCATAACTATTTGCTGGGCCAAGATGGCAACATCGGCGGCAAGACCGGCACCACCGACGACGCGGGCTATTGCTTTACGAGCGCCTACAACCGCGACGGCGACGAGATCTACACCGTTATTTTGAACTCCACCACCACCGATCAGCGCTTTACCGATACCGCCACCCTTGCCAACTGGTACTACGGTCACAAGGTGACGGTCGCAATCGCCAACACGCAAGAAAAGACCGCCAACGGCAACCCGCTTATGGCGCGCATTAGTCAAACCGACTGGACGGATAAGACAATCGACGCCACGCTCGCCGATCCCACGGCGCAAGCGACCGTGTTTTCTCTTGCCGGCGAGGTGACCGAAAAGGTTAGCTACGACGATCTTTCGGGCACGGTGCATGTGGGCGACAAGGTGGGCAGCGTTACACTCAAGCAGGACGGCACCAAGATCGCCGTCATGGACCTGGTTGCCGACGAGGAAGGCGCAGGGCCGAATCCCATTGAGTGGCTCCTTGTGAAGCTCGACCGCCTGGGCCGCCGCATCGACAACCGCCCACTCACGGCAGAAAGCGAGACCGTCGCCAAGGCGCCCGAGATGTAGGGCCGGAGCGATATCACATCGAACCAAATGAGGCGTCCAACGGGGCGCCTCATTTTTTGAGGGTTCGAATCCCCAGCTAACGTGGTTCAACTAAAAAAGGGCCCCCGATGGGACCCTTCTTTAAAGTTAAACTGGCGGAGAGCTGGGGATGTCCGGGCATGCTACGCATGCCCTCCGGCTTCAAAGCCTGGCGGCTTTTCGCCCACGGGCTACAAACGCCTTTCGCGTTTGCTTAACGCCCGCGCCCTCTCGGGTTCGAATCCCCAGCGCCCTTTCTCGATAATAAAAAAGGGCCCCCAATGGGACCCTTCTTTAAAGTTAAACTGGCGGAGAGCTGGGGATTCGAACCCCAGATGCCCTTTTGGGGCATACTCGCTTAGCAGGCGAGCACCTTCGGCCTCTCGGTCAGCTCTCCGTAACAGCCGTTCTATAGTAACCAAACAGCCGAAGTTGAGCAAGAGGGAATTTTCTAATTGCCTAGCAGCCTTTCCTCCTTGCAGTTTTCGCCCCTACCCCAGCGAGCGGTTGAGGGAGCCGAGCTCGTCGTTGCCCATGGTGCGCCACATTTGGAAGATGCAACCGCGTGCCAGGAAAAAGAAGCCGTTGTCGACCAGTTGCACAGCGGCATCTGCCAGCTGATTCGTCACGGCGGACACTGGCGGCAACTCAAGTCCAGCCTTGCGGATAGTCTCGACCGCTTCCTCGAACGTCGGAGGCTCGCTAACGCCCATCTCGTTCATAAGGCCCTGCATTTCTTCCAGCGCGCTACTGCCCGACTCCTCGCCGCGCGGCACGAGACGGTAACAAGCCAGCGCCAGGTCGAGCTGATCGCAATTCCAATAGGCAAACGCCAAGCGATAGAACAGGTAGCCGATTGCAGAACGATCGCTGGCAATACGTAGGCCGTGGCGCGCCACCTCGATAATCTCGTCAAAGCGCTCCAGACGCGCAAGCACGTTGATGAGCGCAAAGTGCGATTGCATGGACGAGCGCGCCAGATCGTAAAGATGGCGCACCTCGGGCAGCGCTCGTTCAAAGTCCTCTTGCTCGGCGTAAAAGCTGCAGATCTCGTGCTGGGCAAAGTACAGCGCATCGGGCGCACGAAGGATTCGCACAGAGCGGTCTTCTTCCAACACCGGTAGCACCATGCGCACCAGCTGGTTATCGCAAAACTGCGTTTGAACCGGACCTGTCGCCAAAAGCTCGGCGACGGCGCACTTAGCCTCCAACTCCTCGACAAGACGGGAAAAGCCTTCAAAAGCACCTGTACGGTCGACTTTTGCCTGCTCGCGCAATTCAACAACACGGGCCACGTATGGGTCATCGTCCTCTTCCATGACCTCCAACTCGTCAGCCTTATCGGCGAGCAGCAGATCGCGCAGCGCCGGCGGCAGTGTGCGATGGTCATCACGCGGACGAGCATGAACCTCCGCAGGCTCAATCGTCTCCGGAGCGGTTGACTCATACGCCTCAAGCACACGCTTGCACGGCATATCGTCCATGTCCATGCTCTCAAGATCCTTGGCGACAGGCATGCAATCGGCCAGATAGGCCGCGCGCCCAAAGAAATACGTTGCGACAACGCGCTCGCCCTGCTCACTGTCGGGAGCAGCAATCTGCACATAGCAGCGCGTGATGCAGGTGCCCGCGGCAAAACACGCTGCCGCAAGCGTGAGTGCCACGCGCGCATCGTGCTCCGCGGCCCAGATCGCACGCGTGTCCTCTTCCAGCTCGCGCCAGGCGTCATCTTGAGCGTCGTATTCACGTTGCGGCATGGCATTCACGACAGAGTGCCCAAACCGAACGAGCATAATCCCCTCGGCAACGTTTGCCCGATAGGTATAGTCGAGCCGCGTGACCACGTTGAGCGCCTCGACAATACGCGCGAAGCGGGTACGCACATCCCACTCACCGCCCGGCTGGCAAGCCACCGTACCCGGTTTGCCCCACGGGTTATCGCTCGAGGCCGTATCGAGCAGTCGGGGAACATCGTTGGTCGTCTTGGCGATATGCCACGCATCAAAGAGCGCGCAGCCCTCAAGGCTCGGCGAGGATGCCGCAGGGGCCAATCCGGCCCCGATGCGCTCGAGGATGCCGGAGAGGCGGTTGAGACGGCACTCGATGGCAAGCAGCATGTCAATCTCGCCCTGGTCCAGCAGGCTACGATCAAAATTGAGATAGAACAGCTTCGACCGGTCGATGCGCGCTAGGCTCATTTCGGACTTGGCGGCAATAGTGCGCAGACGGGGCAAGTCGACCTCGCTCATAAGGGCGGCGGCATAACGCTCGATACCGCTCGGATTCTCGGCATGGTCAACGCGGTAGAGCAGCGTCTCGATAGCGTCAGGTAGCGGTGCCGTGTTAAAGCCCAAAAACACCTCGACCGGCTCGGGCAACTTTACGAGCTTGATCTTGTCGACAACGTTTTGCATGTCCGCATCGAGACCGTCGGCGTCCGCCGTGTTCGCAACAGCGCTTTCGGAGTTGGCAAATATCACGTAGCGCAGGAACATCGATGCCATGAACTCGCCGTAAGGAAGGGAGCGGGCCGAATTCCATGTATCGTGATCGGACTGCTCGCGCATGGGGCCTTCGGGAGAGCCGACGGTTCGCGCGCACGTACGCATTGCACCGCTGGCTTCCCTTACCATAATCTCACCAATACTGGAATCCGACTCGTCAAGGACCAGTTCCATGTCGGGATCGTTGGGCAGCGGAGCCTCGCTAACGGGGCGGTCCACCTTGTACACCTCACCCGAAACGCTTACGTAGCCCAAAAGCGACACATGACTTTTGCCAACGAATTCGACGACATAACAAGATTCATGCTGGTCCTCGCCAAAGAGTTTCCAGACCACGCCATATGAGCGTCCCGCAGGCTGCTCGGGCATCGCCGGAAAGCGCTTCTTGGGATCGAGAAACCTGAGCTTGTATGTCGGACGCTCTGCCACGAAGTATCACCCTGATCGGTCGTTGAGAGAAGGAGTGGTCGCGGATGGGCCGCGACACCTACTCGGAATCTTACACGAGTCGACAGGAAATCGTCCCTTTGGACAAAAGCACTCAAGCTAGCGCAAAAGAAAGCCCCCCCGTGGCCGGGAGCTTTAATCTCAAATGGTGCGTCATATAGGATTCCGCGCATCCGCTGCGCGGATCCGCACCGGCTTCGCCCGCCTGCCGGCGCGCTCGCCCGCGGGCTAAAAACGCTCCGCGTTTTCTTTACGCCCGCGCCTCGACCGAGGTTCGAATCCATGCAGTGTTTACGTAAAAGAAAAGCCCCCGTTGCCGGGAGCTTTAATCTCAAATGGTGCGGCGTATAGGATTCGAACCTATGACGTTCTGATTCGTAGTCAGACCCTCTATCCAGCTGAGGTAACACCGCGACTTGTTGATTATTATGCACATCGACTGAATAAAGGTCAAGCATTTTTCGAAAAAAAGTTATTGAATTTGATTTTTACTCATTTAGACCACTTGATGCGATCTTCGACGCATCGCGATATAAGAAAAGCTCCCGTTGCCGGGAGCTTTAAAATCAATTGGTGCGGCGTATAGGATTCGAACCTATGACGTTCTGATTCGTAGTCAGACCCTCTATCCAGCTGAGGTAACGCCGCAACGCACGGATTATTATGCACGTGACCCCTCGATGGGTCAAGCGACAATTTGGAAAATTTTACGAAGTGATGATTAAGATGCTCGCGCCTCGACCGAGGTTCGAATCCATGCGGTGCCGCCGTAAAAGAAAAGCCCCCGTTGCCGGAGGCTTTCGATTTCGATTGGTGCGGCGTATAGGATTCGAACCTATGACGTTCTGATTCGTAGTCAGACCCTCTATCCAGCTGAGGTAACGCCGCAGCGCAAGACATATAAAACCACTTTAGCTTATTGGAGTCAAGCTCAATCTCAAACTTTTTTGTGAAACGCAGTTTTGTCATGCTGCTCCGCATATACCGCCGTTCCCCGTACGATCGATTGGCTTTTCGATCACGTCAAACTTGGCATCAAGTTCCCTCAGGAGCGATCTCACCCGCTGGGCACAATCATAATCGGCAAACGAGATGCTCAGCATGCGCGCGACCTGGTTGGAAGTCCCAACTCCATAGAAGTGCTCCAGCGCCACAAGCCCCACGTGCGTCACAAAGGTCTCGACCACATGCGGCGACTCCTCAAAACACCATTGTGTCAACGGACCCTCACTCGTCTGTCGAACCACCAGGCCACCCATGCCAGACGGCTCACACGTTACAAGCAGGTACTCCCCACCCTCGTCGCTCTCAAACAAAACCACCCGATCATCAAACAGCTCCATCGCGTCCCCTTTCTCTCGCTCTTATTTAGCAAAAGCATAACAGGTAGATAGCTGTATACAGAACAGCTGTTCGTGTGTTTTCTATTGAGCTGTCCGCACGGCATGGTATGGACCTGCGCACGAAATAGGGCGCCCCCGAAGGAGCGCCCTTGCATATCCCCTATGCAGCCAAGTTACGCGACCGGCTCGATCTTCTCGAGACCGCCCATGTAAGGACGCAGAACCTCGGGGATCGTGATGGTGCCGTCGGCGTTCTGGTAGTTCTCCAGAATGGCGGCCATGGTGCGGCCGGCCGGCAGGCCGGAACCATTGAGGGTGTGCAGGTAGCGCGAACCCTTGAAGTTCTCGGGGTCGCGGTACTTGATGTTGGCGCGGCGGGCCTGGAAGTCGCCGCAGTTGGAGCAGGAGCTGATCTCCTTGTAGGCGTTGTAGCTCGGCAGCCAGACCTCGACGTCGTAGGTCTGACGGGCAGAGAAGCCCAAGTCGCCGGTGCACAGGCTAATCACGCGATACGGAAGGCCAAGCTGCTGCAGCAGGTACTCGGCCTCGGCGGTCATGCTCTCGAGCTCCTCGTCGGACTCCTCCGGCTTAGCGAACTTGACCATCTCGACCTTGTCGAACTCGTGCTGACGGATGATGCCGCGGGTGTCGCGACCGGCGGAACCGGCCTCCTCGCGGAAGCAGGGGGTGAAGGCGGTGTAGCGGCGCGGCAGGGTGTCGGCGTCGAGGACCTCGCCGGCGTGCAGGTTGGTAAGCACGACCTCGGCGGTGGGGATCAGGAAGTTGTCGCCCGAGACGTGGTAGGCGTCGTCCTCGAACTTTGGCAGCTGACCCGTGCCAAACATGGTCTGACGCTTGACGACGATGGGCGGCCACCACTCCTTAAAGCCACGGCTGGTGTGCGTATCGAGGAAGAAGTTGATGAGGGCGCGCTCCAGGCGGGCGCCAGCGCCACCGAGAACGGTAAAACGGCTGCCGGAGAGCTTGTTGCCGCGCTCGAAGTCGAGGATGTCCAGATCGGTGCCCAGATCCCAATGCGGCTTAAAGTCGAAGTCGAACTCGCGCGGGGTGCCCCAACGACGGCGCTCAATATTCTCGTCCTCGTCCTTGCCGTACGGCGTGGCCTCGCAAGGAATGTTGGGCAGGTGAGCCATGAAGTCGTACTGCTCCTGCTCGAGAGCAGTACGGCGCTCGGCCAGACCGTCAATCTTCTCGTTGACGGCGCGCACGGCCTCCTTGGCGGCCTCGGCCTCGTCCTTCTTGCCCTCCTTCATCAGGGCGCCGATCTTCTTGGACTCGGCATTGCGCGTAGCCTGGAGCTCCTCGACCTCGGTGATGACGGCACGGCGCTCGTCGTCGAGCTCAAAGAACTTCTCGCGATCCCAAGACGTCTGGCGGTTAGCCATGGCGACATCGATGGCATCGGGGTTCTCGCGAACAAACTTGATATCAAGCATTAGATCCTCCGGCGATATACATTCCATTTAGGTTGCAACCTTGTACATGTATGGGCAAGTATATACTTATGAGCGTTTACGACCCAACTCAACTACGCAAGAAGGCACCCAATGGACGCAGTTTTTTCCTTTTTGTTTGGCACCCGCACCGGTTTTGCCATCCTTTTCGCCGGCGGCATCCTGTTATTTGCGATTCTTGCCTTTGTAATGGAGAAGCGTACCCATAAGATGTACGTCGACCGCGGACCCAAGTCCGAGGATGAGGAAGACAGCTTCTGGGACTAACCTGCCAAAAAGGGACAGGTTTATTTTGGTCTGTTTTATCTGGGCAAACGCAAGCGCCCCGCAACTGGAATTGAGCCAGTTGCGGGGCGCTTTTCGCTAAAAGGACAAAACCGCAGAAAATACCTGCCAAAAATAAACCCTTCCTTTTTTGGTCGGTTTTACTGGAGAGTTGCGTCGATTGCCTTGACCAGGGCGCTGCGCATGCCGGCGTCCTCGAGCGCAACGACGCCCTTGATGGTGGCACCACCGGGCGAGCATACGGCATCCTTCATCGCCGCAGGATGCTGGCCAGTTGCAAGCTGCAGCTTTGCCGTACCCAACACCATCTGGCTCACAATGCGATAGGCATCGGCACGCGGGATACCGTGCTTGACCGCTGCATCGCCCAGGGCCTCGATTGCCATGGCGACAAATGCCGGAGCGCAACCACCCACCGTGCCG
The DNA here is from genome assembly GCA_019414515.1 of Collinsella sp. Classification (GTDB taxonomy): domain Bacteria; phylum Actinomycetota; class Coriobacteriia; order Coriobacteriales; family Coriobacteriaceae; genus Collinsella. Next base: position 85,376 of record DXLX01000015.1, on the reverse strand, counting down.
CCCACAAACAGCAGGCTCGTGTCGAGCTCGACCACCGCACCGAGCTTGCCAAGCAGATCAAGCACCACTGCGCTCTGCTCATCACTAAGCGTGGAAGCCTTCTCGCAAGCGATGACGCCCTCGCCCACCGAAACCGGTGTGTTGGGCACCGTCGAGATATGCGCGACGCCCGGCAGGACCTGCTCCCACTTGGCACTGTCCCAGGTCCAGGCAACCGACAGAACGACCTTTTTGGCAAGAGCATCCTTGAGCGGGGCGAATACCTTCTCGATCATGTACGGTTTGACCGCAGCGACCACGATATCGGATGCGGCGACAACCTCGGCGGCATCGTGGCAGGCGACCATGCCGCGCGCCTCGCAGCGCTCAACCAGTGCGTCGTAGCGACCCGCGCAGGCGCACATGTCGCTCGCAGCTACACCGGCAGCGATCCAGCCATCGGCCATAGCGCTCGCCATATTGCCAAAACCGACAAATCCAATCTTCATATCTCATAGTCCTTTCAGACACATTCCTCAAAACGAAAGGTATTGTCCCACGCCATTGTTTCGTATTGCCGACCTATTTGTGATACGGCTCGCCACGGCTGATCTTGCAGGCGCGGTAGATTTGCTCCAGCAGCACCACGCGCGCCAAGTTATGCGGCAAGGTAATGCGTCCAAAGCTGAGCATCTCGTCGGCGCGGGCGCGCACCTCATCGCTCACGCCGTCCGAACCGCCAATCACAAAGGCGATGTCGCTGCTGCCTCGTAGCATAAGATCGTCGAGCCTCGCCGAGAGCTCCTCACTCGAACGCTCCTTGCCCTCGATAGCCAGCAGGATCACATGCGCTCGAGACGGCAATGCAGCAAGAATTGCCGCCCCCTCCTTGTCGCGCGCGGCATCCACGCCGCCCGCCTTAGCCGGGTCGATATCGGCCACCTCGCGGATATCCACCTTGGCATAGGCGCCTAGGCGCTTGGTGTACTCAGCGCACGCGTCCTTCCAAAAGCGCTCTTTGAGCTTGCCAACACAAACGACGGTGTATTTCACGCGTGCCTACTCCTTTGACTCGTTCTGAACCTTACCGGCAGCCAGCATCTGCTCGAACATAGAGGCCGACTGCGAAAAGTCGCTCGGCAGCACGACCGTCGAGGTTTTACCCGTGCGAGCGAACTCCGTCATCATCTCGGACCACTGCGTAAACATGAACAGTTGGTTGGCCTCGTCATTGCCGACACCCGTCTCTTGGATGATCTCGAGCGAATCTTTGATACCCAGCGCGATGGCCTTGCGCTGGTTGGCGATGCCCTCGCCCGCCTTTTCCATAGCCTCAGCCTCGGCGGTCGCCTCGGTGACGCGCTTGATGCGGTCGGCCTCAGCGAGCTCCTGTGCCGCAGCGCGCTTGCGCTGGGCAGCGTTGATGTCGTTCATGGAGTTCTCAACCTCGGTCGGCAGTGCGATTTTGGTGATGAGCGTCGACACGAGGGTGAAGCCGTAGGCGGCCATCTGCTCGGAAACGGTAGCGTTGACATCCTTGGCGATGTCATCCTTCTTGGCAAAGACCTCATCAAGTGTGTAGACGGGGATCGAAGAGCGCAGGGCGTCGGTGATGAAGTCACGCATCTGGTCGACGGGCTCCTGCAGCATGTAGTAGCTCTTGTAGATACCCGAATCTGCCGGGCCGGCGCCCATGTCATAGCTCACGTGGTACTGAGCAGAGACCTCAAGGCCGATGGTCACGTTGTCCTGGGTCTTAACGTCGATGCCAAAACCGTTTTTCATGGTGCGCAGGCTCACCGTGGCGGCCTTGCGGTCGATCACGGGCACCTTCATGTGGAAGCCCGCGTTGACGATGCGGTTAAACTTGCCCAGGCGCTCGATGATCACGGCATGCTGTTGTTCAACGACATAGCAGGCGTTGGGAAGCAGCAGCAACAGGATGATGATGGGAATCAAAAGGCTGGTAAGGGTGGCGATGATACCGGACAACAGCATGGTCTCTCCTCTGATAGGCACACGTTGGGACTAGGATACCCGTCCAAGGAGATCGTGCATATCAAAAAAGCTCCCATTGCTGGGAGCTCTTTAATTTAATGGTGCGGGCGAAAGGACGTCCGCGTATCCGCTTCGCGGATCCGCACCGGCTTCGGCCGCCTGCCGGCGTCCTCGCCAGCTCGCTAAAAACGCTCCGCGTTTTCTTTACGCTCGCTCCTTCACAGGTTCAAGTCCCTGTGAAGGGCCCATAACAAAAAAGCTCCCATTGCTGGGAGCTCTTTAATTTAATGGTGCGGGCGAAAGGACTTGAACCTTCATGGGGTTGCCCCCATACGGACCTGAACCGTACGCGTCTGCCAATTCCGCCACGCCCGCGTGCAGGAATTAGAATAACGGAGCGCCATCGCGAACGCAAGAACTATTTTTGAAAAAGTTTGCAGGCATTTTCCCAAGCTGCTCGCGCGATTGCCTCAGCATCCTCGCCGGTACGATCGACACGGTCGTTGACCAGCGTGTTTGCCGTAATGGAGATCATTGCGGGCTCGCATTCAAGACCGCGGATGGGCTCCGGAGCCATATACGGGCAATCCGTCTCGAACAAAATTCGATCGAGTGGGGTTGCCGCAAATGCCTCGCGCACATCGTCGTTGCGCTTAAAGGTGGCCGCACCGCCATAGGCGATATAGCAGCCCAAATCCACAAAGCGCTCCATCGTGGCGCGGTCCTCGCCAAAACAGTGCAGCACACAACCAGCCTGGGGCACACCCACCTCGCGCAGTACGTTGTACGCATCGACGTGCGAGGTGCGCTCCCCATCCGAGTCCTCGTGACGCAGGTGCAGCTCCACCGGCACATTGCGGCGCACGGCAAGCTCGAGCTGGCGCGCCATGCAATCAATCTGCACGTTATGGGGTGCCGGCGCGATATCGTCGTCATAGTCCATGTGATAGTCCAGGCCGATTTCGCCAATACCGGCGCATAAGGGGTCATCAAGTGCGGCAACGACCTGTGCATGAACGTCGTCGGTATAGTCCGGCGCGCCATACGGATGCACGCCGGCAAGATACTTGATCTGCGGGATATCCTGCATCGGAAGAATCTCGCGCACCAGCCAGTCGCTATAGTCCGCCACGCTGCGCTTGTCGGCAATGGGGTCGAACATCGTCACCAACAGGTCGACGCCCGCGGCTTTGGCGCGCACGAGCGTCTCGGGCACATCCTTGCCCCAAAACGAAAGCAGATGTGCATGCGTGTCGGCAAGCGGCGCCAAGGGCACGGGACAAGCAACCGTCTTCTTTTTCTTGGTAAACGTCACGCGTTCGGCATTAGGCGTCATGGATTAGCTCCCGGGCCAGACGGACAAAGTCGGCAACATCGAGCGTCTCGGCGCGCGTGGTGGGTGCGATACCGCAAACCTCAAAAGCGGCATCGAGCACGTCCTTGGCAAAACCGTTGGCGCTCATGGAATTGCGGATGGTCTTGCGACGCTGAGCAAATGCAGCATCAATCACGCGGGCCACAAATTCGCGATCGAGTCCTTCGGGCACCACGCCGTCAACACGGTCGATACGCACGACGGCCGAGTCCACGTGCGGCGCCGGCATAAAGCAACGCGGCGGCACCTCAAAGCGACCCGTCACCTGCGCATACAGGCCGAGCTTTGCCGTATAGCCGCCATAGGTCTTGTTGCCCGGCACTGCGGCAATGCGATCGGCAACCTCCTTTTGCACCATGACGACGGCGCGCTTGAGCGCGGGCATCGTCTGGAAGAACTGCAGGATGATTGTCGCCGCCACGTTATAGGGCAAGTTTGCGACAAATACCGTCGGCTCACCGCCGGCGGCCTGCTCAATCTGCTCCGGCGTCACCTTAAGCGCGTCGCCCATGATAAAGCGGAAGTTGGCGTAGTCGGCGGCGTGAGCATCGAGCACCGGCTCGAGCTCGGGATCGGCCTCGATCGACGTGACGCACGCCGCCTCCTGCAACAGCGCAAGCGTGAGCGTACCAACGCCCGGACCAACCTCGAGCACGCGCTCATCGCCTGCAAGCTCGGCAAGCTCGCAAATGCGCTCAATTACATGGTTGTCGATCAGGAAGTTCTGGCCCAGGCGATGCTTGGTCGCAAGGCCAAACTCCTCCAGCAGCTCCCTGGTGGCCGTGGGGTTTGCCAAAGGCGAAGTTGTCATGGTTGCCTCCTTAGCATGATGGCGGCGTCTTGAAACAAAAGGGCATGGACCGTGGCGGCCATGCCCTTACAGCTAAACAGCAAATTGCCGATATGGCGCTCGCGCGGTCTCTACGCCAGACGCGGGAACAGCGGATCGCCCTTCTCGACGGACTGACCACCGGCAAGCAGGCCCCAAGTGCAAATGCCCTTGAGGTCGTCGCTCGCGGCCTCTTCCTCGCAGGACAGGCGACGCAGGGCCTCGGCAGAAGTCTGGGGCATGAGCGGCATCAGCAGGTGAGCGGCAATGCGGATGGCCTCGAGCAGGTTGTAGATCACAAATGCCAGCTCGTCAGCCTTGGCCTCGTCCTTGGCAAGCGCCCAGGGCTCGGAGTCCTCGATGTAGTGGTTGGCGGCATGGATGAGCTCCATGACCTCATCCTTGGCTCCGCCGTAATCGAGCACGTCCATCTTGGCCATGTAGCGCTCGACCAGGCCATCGGCAATCTTTGCCAGCGGGTTGTCGAACGCATCGAACGATGCGGGCTTGGCGGGCGCGCAACCATCAAAGTACTTGCCGCTCATGTTGAGCGAACGCGAGATAAGGTTGCCCCAGCTGTTGGCCAAGTCGGCATTGTAGACCTGCTCCATGCGATCGAAGCTGATGGCACCGTCGGTGCCGGGGACGACGTCGGTCATGAAGTAATAGCGATAGCCCTCGACGCCCAGCATGTCGATAACGTCCTGCGGAGCGATGGCATTGCCACGGCTCTTGGACATCTTCTCGGCCTTGCCGGTCTCGGCATTGCGCACGGTCAGGAAACCGTGGGCAAAGACGTGCTCGGGCAGGGCCTCGCCGATGGCCATAAGCATGGCGGGCCAAATGACGCAGTGGAAGCGGATGATGTCCTTACCCACGATGTGGAACTGCGCGGGCCAGCGATAGGCCAGCTCGGCACGCGCCTCGTCGGTGTCGACACCGTAACCGACGGCCGTCATATAGTTGAGCAGCGCATCGAACCACACGTAGGTCACGTGGCCCTCGTCAAACGGGACCTGAATGCCCCAGTCAAAGCTCGTGCGGCTCACGGAAAGGTCGTTAAGACCGCCCTCGACAAAGCTACGTACCTCGTTCATGCGGAACGCGGGCTCGACAAAGTCGGGGTGCTCGTCATAGAGCTTGAGCAGCTTGTCCTGGAAGGCGGAAAGCTTAAAGAAGTAGGACTCCTCCTGCACGCGCTCAAGCGGACGGTGGCAGTCGGGGCACAGGTGCTGGCCGACGCTGCCGTACTCCTCGTCGCCCTTCTGGACCTGAGTATCGGTGAAGTAGGTCTCGTCAGGCACGCAATACCAGCCGTCGTAGCTGCCCTTATACAGGTAACCGGACTCCTTCATGCGCTCCCACAGGTACTGCACGGCATGATGCTGGCGCGGCTCGGTGGTGCGGATGAAGTCGTCGTTGGAAATCTCGAGTTTGCTCCAAAGCTCCTTGAAGTGCGGAGCCTGGCTGTCGGTCCACTCCTGCGGCGTCATGTTGTGCTTGGCTGCGGCCTCGGCGACCTTCTCGCCGTGCTCGTCCATGCCGGTCAGGAACTTGACGTTATAGCCGGCAGAGCGGCGATAGCGAGCCTGAACGTCGGCAATTATGGTGGAATAAGCCGTGCCCAGGTGCGGATCGGCGTTGACGTAGTAGATGGGCGTCGTGATAAAGAACGAAGGCTTGCTTTGATCCATGGGGTTTGTCCTCCAGAAAAACGTTGCATACAGGGGATGATTCTAGCGCAAGGGCTGGATATCCTCCATCTATTGCATATCGAGCACCATGGCATAGACATCGCGCTTGCGGCGCGAATACTTCTGAGACAGGCGCTTGGCCACCGCAGAGGCGGGCTCCCCCTCCTCGAGCGCGGCGCGGATATCCTCGCGCAGGGCCTCGTCGGGATCCGCTGCCGCGGCGTCAACCGGCACGATACCGGCCTCCTCATCCTCGCTCGGCGGCGCGATGACCAGCGCAATCTCGCCCTTTACCTCGCCGCGAGCACGCAGTTCCTCGGCGAGCTGGGCAGCGGGCCCGCGCAAGACCTCCTCGTGCAGCTTGGTGAGTTCGCGGCAGACGGCAACCTCACGCTGGGGAAAGACCTCCGCCACGGCCTCGAGCGTCGCCACGATGCGATGTGGAGACTCGTAGAAGATGAGTGCGCCGGGCACCACGGCAAGGCGCTGCAAACGGCGCACACGGTCGCCGTGCTTTCGGCCCAAAAAGCCCTCGAAGAAAAAATGCTCGCAGAGAATGCCGGACGAAACGAGCGCCGTGACGCAAGCAGAGGGCCCGGGAATAACTTCGACGGGCACATCGGCCTCACGTGCCGCCTCGACCAGCGCCTGGCCGGGATCGGACACGCTCGGCATGCCGGCGTCCGAGGCAAAGGCGAGGGTCTCCCCCGCCAGCAGACGGTCGACCAGGCCGGCGGCGCGGCTGGCGATCACATTCTCGTCGCAACGGACAAGCGGCTTGGAAATGCCCAGGTGCATCAGCAGCTTTGACGTCACACGCGTGTCTTCGCAGCAGATGGCATCGGCGGTGGCAAACGCCTCGCCAACGCGCGGGGACAGGTCGCCCAGGTTGCCGATGGGCGTGCCGACCACATAGAGTTTGCCCGTATGGGCGCTGTTTTGCGTCATATCAACCTATTCAATCATGCCGCGCTCGAGCGTACCGAGCGCCGCGCGGGCGTCCCATGCCGCAATGCGCTTCTCGGTCTTCCACGTTTGGAAGAACCAACCGGCAGCCGGCGCAAACGAAGCCAGCTGGTTGGCGATAAACACACGCTCGTAGGCATTGCGGCCCTCAGGCGTAACCGACGAGTTGGCAAAGATCGCCGCACCCGACCATTCGCCCACCAGCACGGGGAACCCAGTCGAAATCGCTTCTTTAAGCTCGCGCTTGTTGCGCGAAATCGCCGTCGTCAGCCCGCGGGGACTCGTGATGTCGAGTGCATACTCGTCGCGGTAATGGTACAGGTGAAGGTCCATGTAGACGTTCTTGTACTTGGCGCCGCGCATAAAATGCTTCCACTCGCTGGGATACCCCGAAGACGAGAAGACGACAATCTTATCCTCGGGCATATACGAACGGACGAGCTCGTAGGCATCACGATAGAAATTGCGCAGGTAGTGGGCCGGAATGCCATCCGTCATGGTAAAGAGGCTCTTGCGGACGCTCATCTGCGGCGTATCCAACAGCTCAATGCCCAGCAGGCTCTCGGCCTCGCCGTAGCGATCGGCCAAGCGCTCGAGCACGTCGAGTGCGACATGACGGCCGTTGGTGGACGAATGCCACTCGGCAACAGCCTCCGGCGTGGTGGGCGAATCGTTGGAATCGCCCTGGCCACCGGGCACCGTCGCCAGATCGAGCAGCACGCGGATATCGTACTTGGCAGCCCACTCAATCGCACGGTCAATGTAGTCGACAACCGAGATGTAGGACGCATCGGACTCCTGCGAACCAAAGGCATACCAGGGCACCGGCAAACGTACGGCATTGAGGCCAATCTGCGCCATGCGGCGAAAATCGTCCTCACTCACAAACGTCTCGTAATGACGGCGCATGCGCTCGTTATAGGCGGCGGTGCCCATGGCCTCCTGCAGCTCGGCCGCGTTGGATGCACCGGTCGCCGCGTATAGCGACGGGGTCACCCAAGGCTCGGGAATAAACCAGCCAGAGAGATTAACGCCGAGTATCCTCTCCATCACTGCCCCCTTCGGATCGTGCAGGCCAAGCCTGCATCGTATTGCATAGGAAAAGTATTGTTTTGAGTATACCCGCGCGTGCGGACAGACGACCGAACGGTCTGTAAAGTGGCGCAAAAGCGGGAGGAATGTCTGGGCGGGCGGGCACGAGCTGGTGCGCCGAGATGTGCACGCACGTCGGAAGTAAGCACCGGAAAGCGCATGCCGTTTTCTCGTTCAATAACGGGATGCATTTCCGCGGGTCTACATAAAAGAAAAGGACCCCTTTGCAGAGGTCCTAGTCAATTCAAGGTGGCGGGGAAGGGAATCGAACCCCTGACACGAGGATTTTCAGTCCTCTGCTCTACCAACTGAGCTACCCAGCCATTTGAGGTGTGCCTTGTTTCAAGGCTTGATTAGTATAACCAAGGACACGCTCCGGTCAACCGAGAATTTGAAAAAAGTTTTTGAGCACGGCGTCGGCCACAAGTCCGACCCTATAGAACAGCACGTTGGAGACATCAACCCGCCGCAAGAAGTTTTTCGCTCAGGGCTGCACGGGCAAACTCACTTGGCGTCATTCCTTCAGCCGCCGCCCGTCGACGAATCGCCTCCTTCATCCCTAGGGGAATCTTGACCGATAGCGTTGCCGTCCCTTCGCTTGAGAGTGGAGGCCGCCCGTGCACGATCCCCCCAACGGTATGCTCGCCGTCCGGAAACTCGCCATGCTCGTACGACTCGCACCACGTGTCAATCATTTCATCCGTTATAACCTGACCATTGGCAGCCGTATACGCCTTGCTCATCATCGGCCCTTCCGTCAAGTGTTTTTTGGCGTTCGGATGGATCTCAACATCCATGCACCTTCTCCCCCATCTTACCCAATTTCGTATGACGAAAGTCCGCTGTCGCCAATCCTTACGCCGGCACTTGTTGGAGGGCGGGAGGTGTAGCGAGGATTGAAGGGCGTTCCAGCACCGCCCAGGCACCGGGACAGGAACACATGCGCCAAGGACGGACGTTTTCGTAGTGCGCGAGGACGTTGCCGTTTCGATCGATAAAGGCAATGTCGATGGGATAGGCCATAAAGCAGGTGTGAACCGAAGAGCAGCGTGGAAACGCCATAACGAGCGGCAACCCGTTGGCAGCAATCGGAGACTGTCTCAGCATGCCACGCAGGCGCACGGCAAACGACTCCGCCACCACAAACTCGGCAGGCGTCCAACCCAGCCTGTTGAGCGCCCGCGCGTAGGCAATGTAGGATGAGACCGCGGTCACATAACCACCCCCGGACGCCACGGATCGACTGTCACCGCGCGCTCGTGCGACAACTTTGCCGGCGCCCCCAGCGAAACGCCGGCGATGCTGAGCGAGCTCGGCCACGGCTCGTAGCGCATGGTGCAGGTATAGGTCCTAAACGTACCGGAAAGCGAAAGCAGACCGCCATCCGATGTCGTCGCACCCTGTTTGCTTGAGACCTCGATCTGCAAGCCATAGCCTTCCATGGCATGTTGAATCTGAGCCTGAACGGTCGCGGAGGCATCGATGGAGCTGTCGTCGCCCTCCCCGCTCGGAGCCACGGCGTGTGCTAGCACGATATCGGGCACCACGCGGTCGAAGCGTGCGACCGCACCGGCAAAGATCATGACGTTGTACACGATGAGTGCCAGAACCAGCAGGACGGGCGTGACCACGGCCATCTCGACCGTCGCCTGGGCGCGCTCCTCGCGCAGGCGCTTGCGGATGCTCATTACGACCCACCGCCCAGGGCACCCGCCAGCGTGGCAACATCGACGGTAAGTGGGATGGAACCGCCGCCGGGCAGCGGAATCTCCGCTAGCGTGAACACCGCACCGCTGATAGTGCGCTCGACTTGATATTCCAGCGCCTCGCAAAGCGCCTTGGGGTCGGTCACGCCCAGCGGAATACTTCGTAGCTTGTCCTGCACTTTAGAAAGACCTGTGATGTCAGACCCCGGGCTCTTGATGACATTGGCGGTGTCGGTCAGCACCGGCTTTCGTAGGCGCAAGTCGCACGGCTCCAAGCCCAGCGCCGCCACGGACGCCGAAACGGTATCGCCGAGCCACGACGCAATGGAGCCCAACGCACCGCTGCCCCCTCCCAGGCCATCGATCATCTCGCCCATGAGCTCGTCAGCCGAGCCTTGGATGTCTCCGTATCCCACAAGCAGCCGTCCCCAAACATCCATGACGCCATCGAGTACACCGGCAACACCGCCCGAACGCTCCTCCAACGTCGAGAAAAACCGCGAGAGAACGTTGTTCTGCGCCGTCGCGTCATCGGGTGCCAGCACCGCAGCAGAGATAGCACCGCGCTCGCCAAGCCTGACCGCCGCGTTAAACGAAGAGCTGAGCTCATCGGGGCTCGAGATGGCACCCGAAACCGCAAAGGCGACCACGCCATTGCGACCGGGCGGAGCGATACGCGGACGCTCGCCCGAAAGCGCTTTAATGGCCTCGTCAAACGCATTGCCCGCACGGTCAGCCTCGTCCTCGGTCTGGCGCATGAGCTCGAGCTCTTTGTTGCGGCATTCGACGTAGTCTTCCAGAGCGCCTTTGAACTCATCAAAGTGGTACTCGAAGCCGTTTTCGATAGAAGTCGAAGGAGCCGCAACGGCGCCGAGCGACGAAACACCAAAATGGCATCTGTTGCATTTGTCCTGCCCGTCATAAGCAGCGACCGAGGCTAGCCCGCCTGGTACCCCCTTCTTATAGTTGGGGCAGCTCGTTCCATAATGCAGATACGTTTTGCCATCGTTGGTACTAGTTGGCCACGCCGCATCGGTATAGAGTTCCGTCGCTCGCACCTCGTCAGTGTTGCGCGGCAACAACGGAATATAGGAAGTGGTCCGGTCTCCGTCTTCGGTTATATATGCGCGATTGACCTCTGCGCTCGCATAGGTATAGAACGCCTTGCGCGCCGCCGACTCCGCCTTCGTCTCGACGCTTGAGCCTTGAGGCGCCTCGTTTGCAAGGCGCAAGCGGTAATAGGCCTTCGCGCGATCGAGCGCCACTTGCGGCTCCCATGTGACGCTCGAGGCATAGTGCGGATTCTCAATATCCGAAAGCTTCGCCAAACTCCTCGCGCGTTCCCACATGCATGAGCAACTGCCGACCGAAGCCGGATCCGACCCGCCGCAATCCGCAAGCCAGGCGCGCTCTTTTGCTTTCGCCGTCTCCTCCGAGGCCTTCTGCAGCTCATCTGCTGCGCGTTCCAGATCTTTCGATGTGTCTTTAATGACATCGGTCGAGATCTCGGACCCCTCGAGCGCAACGAAATCCGACTCGGACGTCCTGGGCACGGCAAGCGCCGTACCGGTATAGGTCGCACCCTCGGTATCCTGCGCCGACACGGCCTGCGTAGCTCGCGCGGCAACCAGATACGGTAGAGCCATCTCGATTTTCTGCAGGCCCTTGGAGGCGCTTTTGGCAAACTTATTGCGCGTTTTAATGATCTCGATCCCCGTGTCGACCATATCGCCCGCGGCAAGCTCGGCACCCGGAATAAGGATGGCGACCAAGCCGGTGCCGATCGTGGCAAACCCCGCTAGGCCCAAGCTCAATATGCTCGCATCCACCACTGTCGCAGCCGTATGGTAGGACGCCACCACATTGGCGCCTGCCAGCGCGCCGCTATCGGCAGCCGCCTGGGTGTCCCCCGCGCGCGACATGCTCCATATCGCCGCCGCCGACGAAAACAGCAACGTGAGCACCACCAAGATGACCACCGCAGAGGAGAGCGTGGTATAGGCACCGTCTTCGATAAACAGGTCGATCCCGGCTCGACCCATAAAGCCGCCTCGCTTGCAGCGAGCACGCGGTCGGCAACGGCCCGCAAGCCCCCTCGTCACCTTCAACAGGCAGCGCTTAATCCCATGCAGCAATCCATGAATCATAATCTCCCTCCAGCCACTCGGGACGCGATCGATACGAGACGTCGACCCTAAGCTCGACATAGCCGTTTTGGCCTGCGCTACCCATAGCCTGCGCAAACGCACCGATCACGGGCAGCGGTTTAACCTCGCCGGTAACGGAAACGGACGAGACGCCGCCCGCATCGGCCCGACCAAGCTCGATATCCCACGACAGGGGCCCGCCGGCATGGAAAATCGAAACGTCGGGAACCGCGGCAAGACGGCGGCGGGCAAACTCCTTAATATCCTCGTCATCCCCCACCGTCGTCGTGGTCATGAGCCGCGCGGTCTCGGCGGCGGCAGACTCCATGACCGCGCGTGTATAGAGCAGGCACACCGGCTGCAGCGCCAACAGGACGAGCGCCAGAAACGTCGGCAGTAGGAATGCCGCCTCGACCGTAGACTGAGCCCGGTCCTCGCGCGCAACATCAATACAGCACGATGTCCTTAGCACCCGCAGCAGCGTCGACAACCGATGTCGAGGTGACGCCGTGAGATGCCGTCCGCTCGACCAGCGCCGCCAAACGCCCATCGGCACCGGCACGCCAAAGCCCTGCGATCGCCAGCACGATGGAAAGCAGTGCCACCGTGACGATGGCGTATTCGACCGTTGCCTGGGCAGATTCCTCGCGCAGGACATAATGCATTTCACGACCCCTCCTTTGAGTTCGTTGTCTGCGGGGTCAGGCGGACCACACGCAGGCAACACGAAGTATCACCAGCATCCGCGGCAACCGTCACCATATCGACCCAACCGCGTCCGTCACGCACGATGGCGCCCCACACGTTGCCCTTGATGTCGAGATAGCCGCTCAGAGCAAGTTGCGCCGTGGGCACCTCGCGATAGGCACGCAGCATATCCGCCGCCGCCTCGGTCATCGGTCGGCACTCGGACCATGCGAGACGAACAGCGACGGCATTGTTTGCAGATGAACCCGTTGCAGCGTCCGCTCGCTCGTCGAGTGCTTGCAAGAACGTTTGCGCCGTGACGGCGGCATTCGCATCGTCCGCGTCTCGCGCATCGTCTATTTGAGACGCCGCAGCCGAACCCGATCCCGCATCCGCGGCAGCCCCTAAACGTTGTTGCCGTGCTGCGTTAAGCCCCCAAACCGCCACTGCCACCGCCACGACCGCACAGGCGAGCACCAGCAACGTGCCGACGGGACGGGCGCCCTCTACAGGCTGTTGATGCCCTCGCTGATAGCGCTCCATAAATCTTGGACCTTGCCCTTAAATGCGACGATGGCAATGATGGCAATCACCACGAGCACACCGACTAGGATGGCGTACTCGGTGGTGCCCTGCGCGCTCTCCTCCCGCAGCAGTTCTTCGGCACGCTGGCGAGCGTGAATTGGCTGGCAAAACGCCAAGCTCCAGACCTTGCCAACAACGTCAGTCATCGTATTCATGTATTCCTCCCTACATCATCCCGCCTGCTCCCAGCAGCGGGCCCAATATGGACAGAAGCAACGCCGGCAAGATGAGCGTGCCGGTGGGAATCAGCAGCTTGACCGGCGCACGCTCAATCTCGCGCTCGACCGCGGCGCGATGGGCCGCGCGAATCTCGCGACTTTGGGCCGCCAGCGTCTCGGCAAGCGGGGCACCGAGGGCAAGCGCCTGCCCCGCTGTGATGGCAAAGGTCTCGAGCGCCCGCACATCCAGGTCGCGCGCGGCCGCCAGAAGCTCATCCTCTCGCGTCCCTACGCCCACACGCCATGCCATGCAGGCTCGCTCAAGGCGGAGCGCCAACGTCGATCGGCGATTGGCGCAAAAAACCTCAAGCGCCGCATCGAACGAAAGGCCGGCCGAAAGCCCCAGACGCACCACGTCGATCATCTCGGACACCTCGCCAAGCGACACCTGCGCCGTACCACCCGTGCCGAGCATGCCCTTCAACCGTGCTACCAGGGCATCGGTTACCGAGCGGGCAGCCGCAACAACCAGCAGCATCTCGCGTTTGCAGACCCGGACGATCTTGTATGCGTCCGCACGATTGAGCCCCGTCGCGACAAACACGCTGAACGCGCACAGGCACGCCGCGACCCCGACCAGGGCGCTCATAGCTCCACCCGCATAATGCGCCGGATTACCATCAGCGCGACGGCGTTGAGGGCAAGACCCAGCACCACGGCACCGGCACCCGCCGGTGTTGCAAGGCCGCGGCGAAAATCGGCCGAAAGCAGCGCCAGCACCGCACACATACCCGCCGGCATAGCCGAGACCATGTGTGCCGACATACGAGCCTGCGATGTCTTAACGTCCAGGCGGCGCTTGAGCTCAATGCGCTCCCCCACCATGCTCGACGCCTCGGATAACAGGTCAGCGAGCGGGGCACCGGTTCGCTGCGACACCTTGAGCGCCAAAGTGACAAGCGAAAGGCCGGGGGCATCGATACGGTCGAGTAGGTCATCCAACGCATCAGTCGCCGAGACGCCGCAGTCGATCGCCGCCGCAACGCGCAAAAACTCGGTATGCACCGGCTCTTGCGCGTGAGTTCCCACAAACCTCATGCCCTGGGCCAGCGAATGACCCGAGGCGAGCGACATAGAGAGCGCCGTAAAGGCCTCGGGCATGGCTTCTTCCACATCGTGTTGCTCGCGGCGACGGTCGAAGGTGTCGCGAGCGGCACCTACGCCAAACGGTGCGAGCAGCCCCAGGACAAAGCCGATGGGCGACAGCGATACGACAGTCAGGGCAATGCCGCAGACACCACTCGACAGCAGCAAGCATGCCAGTCGCGCCTTGTCATCCTCGATGACAAGGCCAACGCGATGTGCCGGAACCAGCGCCGCCCAGGAGTGGGCAATCTTTTTTAGCAGGTCGTTTTCTACCAACTCGCGCGGCAGCCTCTCGGCAACCGACTCAAGCGCATGACTGACCAGCTCCGCCGGCGGCACGCGCGGCGCACGAGGCTCCGCCCCACACGCCACCGCGGCCGAAAGCCCCGTCAAGCCCCCTACGACGAGGGGCACAACGATCTCCATTCGTCCACCTCCTCTTGTGTGAGCGTTCCCGAGCGCAGGCCCTCCGCGATAAACGGAGGCTCGCGATCGAGCGTCCAGGTGCGCGTGGCGGCATCGAACGTCACGTAGCGCTCAAGCTCCACGCCGCCCGACGCGCCGCGTCGCACCCCCGAATAGGAGGACACGAAACGCCTGCCGTCCGCATGACGCTCGGACATCACGATGCCGTCGAGCGCCATGGCAATCTGCTCCTCGATAAGCTCGCTCGGCAGATCGATGCCATAGCGCGCAAGCAGCGTCAAACGCACCACGGTCTCCTGCTCGGTGCCCGCATGAAGCGTGGTGAGCGATCCGTCGTGCCCGGTGTTCATGGCCTGCAGCATGTCGCAACATTCCGCACCGCGCACCTCGCCCACCACAATACGGTCGGGACGCATACGCAGGGCGTTGGTCACCAGGTCGCGGATTGTCACCGCGCCCTCGCCCTCAATTGAAGCCTCGCGTGCCTCCAGGCGAACCACATGCGGGTGATGCGCAAACTTGAGCTCGGCGGAGTCCTCGATCGTCACGATGCGCTCGCCGGTGGATATCTCGCACGACAGCGCGTTGAGCAGCGTGGTCTTGCCCGATCCCGTGCCACCTGCAACCGCCAGATCTTGACGCAGCGATACCGCACACGACAGCAGCTGCGCATACCAAAGCGGTAGCGACCCCAGGCCCACAAGCTCGTCCAATGAACAGATGCGGTCTGAAAACTTACGGATGGTGAGGATTGGCCCATCGATCGCCACAGGCGGAATCACCGCGTTGACGCGATAGCCCGTCTTGAGGCGAGCGTTGACGATAGGGCTGCGCTCATCGATGCGCCTGCCCAGCGGCGAGATGATGCGGTCGATGAGCACGCGGATTTGCTCATCGTCCTCAAACGCATGCTCGATGGGATATAAGACGCCGCCGCGCTCAAAGAAAGCCGAGCGACAACCGTTGACCATGATCTCGGTGACGGTGTCGTCCTCGATGAGCGGCTGCAGCGGGCCCAGGCCCACCACGTCATCCAAAATCTCGTCAATGATGGTCTCGCGCTCGGGCTTCGCCAGGTCGCCCGGCTCCTCCACGTTGAGCGCCGCCTCCACCGCAGGACGCAATTCCGAGCGGGCACGCGCCGGATCGATGTATGCGCTGATACGCGCCACCTCGTCATAGCCCATGCGGTCCATCACGGCGCGTTTGGTGCGGCGCTTGACGGCACGGTGGCGTCCCGCATCAACAGGCACTGTCGCCGCGGCTGCACCGGCTTCCTTAATCCTTGTTTGCAAACTCATCGCGAATCACCCTCGCGCGACCAGGGAAGACGGATGCGCGGGCGCTCGGTGCGCGTCGCACGGTCGGTGACCATATCGCTCCAGGGACCGACGGCGCAGCCCAGCTCCACGAGCATCTTGCGCGTGGCTTCGCGTACGCTGGTGGCAAAAGCGCTGGTCTGGCCCACTGCCTCGTCAGCACGGCCGAACGCCATGAGCGCCGCCAAGTCCTGCCCGCCGTCGGCGATGCGGATCTTGGAGCTCAACGCGCAGGTAATCTCAAAGCGCATGGCGACATCCTCGTCAGCGCCGCGCGCGCCAAACCGGTTGAATACGGCGCTCATGCGCGTACGCGGCACGCCCACACGGCTCGCCAGCTCGATGACGCGTGCCGCGGACGTCGCAGACGACACCGATGGATCGCCCACGACCAGGCAGCGGTCGCTCGCCGCCACCGCGGCCGCCACGGCGTCGCCCCAAAAGACCGAGGTGTCGACAAGCACCACGTCGGATTCGCGGCGCAAGACATCGAGCAACAGCTCCACCGGACGCGCCATGAGCTCGGCCTGTTCGGGCGCGGCGACCGGGCCCCAAAGCGTAACGCCCGGGGCCACGCGCATCGAGGCGGCCACGATGTCCGATTCGGCAAGTGTGCCCGCAGCCGACGGCTCGATAAGCGTCGCCATGTCATGCGGGGTATCGGCACCCAGCAGGTCGTAGAGGTTTCCAAACATCAGGTCCAAGTCGAGCACGGCAGCACGCAGGCCCAGCAGCGACGCCGCGTGCGCCATGGCGGCGACGATCGTCGACTTGCCGCAACCGCCCGAACCCGAGACGGCGCAGACAACCGGGGCTCGATGCGACGAAGCGGCGGCATCCGCCGACGGCGTGGGGGCAGGCGGCGCCGGCACGGGCGGCAACGTCCCCGTCTCCCCGGCAGCGCTCATATGCTGCGCCCAAGCCGGCATGGCAGGCTGCTCGGTCCGCGGGGCCGAATCTGGGGATTTCACGGTCGCATCGACACGAACATTGTCGTTCCCGGCAAGTCCCTCAACCTCGTCGAGCTCATCGACCAGGCTCACGCCATGCACGTATCCCATATCAGCATCCAAAAGATCATCGCCATACGGCACCGGCTCTCCGACTTCATCGTATGCAAGGGGATCCCGGGGACACCGACCATGCTCGGCTTCCGCTTTTCCATAATCATCAACACGCGGGCCTCTTGTAGCGCGAGGCGCCCCGGGTTCCCTATCAACAAAAGCATCGGGCTCAATCGTCAGACACCGGTCGTAATCAACCGTTCCCTCGCCTGCGCGCCCGTTGCCGCATATGCTACGCGCAGCGATAACCTCGGTCGCCCCTGCGCGAAACAGCCCCTCGATATCCGAAGGATCGAGCGTCTCTATCAGTACGACCACGCGGCTCACGCGGCCCTCGGCCGTCAGGCGCGCAACGGTCTTTCGCACGTCTTCGGCATCGAACAGGGCTGCCGCGATAATCGCCGCCCCGCGACGCGACGGAAACGCCCGTGCCATGGACACCAGCCCATCCAGATCGCCCACGCGAAGCACTTGCGCGCCCGCATCGCGGCCCTCGACTTCCCGCTGCAGCAATCCGTAATCACCGCACGCGCAGCATGCAAGCCAGATCGCCTTCATCACTCGTCGCCTCCGCTCTTTTTGTCGCGCACCGTGGCGGGAATCGTCAAACTGACCGTCCCCTTACCCGAGGCCCCCAGCAATTCCTTAACGTCTTCGGGGTCGGCCGCCAGCGTCACCCATTCGATCTTGCCTTCACGCGTGGCGCCGGCATCTTCGCTGGTATCGATTACGCGCGCGCCGCACAGCCGATCGGTCACGCTGTCCTTTTGCACGTACACGTCCACGTAGCTGCCCACGCCCGTGGCGCCCCCGACCGAATGCTCGGCATCGACCGCCACCGAAACGGCGACCTTGCCTTTGGGCACCTCGAGCGTGTGGGTTTCGGCCTTGGTGTAGACATCGCAAATCACGGCATTTTTAGGGATGCGCGAGGTCGTCACGTCGCCGCGCACCTGGCGCAGCTCGATCGCCGCATCGCGCGGCAACAGGCTCGCCAGCCATTCCTGGGTTATGACATTGGTCTCGTCGAGGGTCTCGCCCACATCGATATCACGCGCCGCGACGCACACCTCGACGCGATCGCCGCCATACTTGGCCAGCGTCTCGGCCTGGACCTGCTCAGCCTGCGAGCGAATCGACGATGCGTAGACCATGCAGAGCAGCGCGGCGAGCACACCCGCGATTAGACTGATGGCGATGCGCTTGCTCTTGTTCACGGCCGCTCCTCTCAAGGTAGCACCGGGCGGATGCCCGTAGCACCATTGTCCGAGCGGGCAAGCAGCAAAACGGTGCGATCGCGATCTTGGTTTTGAGTGTCAAACCAATTGCCGACCAAAAGCTGACCGGCCCGTCAAGTTCGTGGCAAGGTTTTGGTCAGCACGTCAGCAAAACGCACGTTTAGGGGCGCATCGGCAATAAAAAAGCCGCCTCCCGTACCATTGGGAGACGGCTGTCATAGGTAGATTCAATTACAGATGGACATCGGGATCGAGCATCTGAGCACTCACACGCATGGATGACGCCAGGTTTTGGAACGTCTCCAGGCGCAGGCTGTCGATTTGCCCGGCATCCTCGGCCTCGCGAACGGCGCAGCCCGGTTCGTGGGTATGCGTGCAGTCGCCAAACCGGCACGCACGCGACGCCTCGACGATCTCGGGAAACGCGCGTGCCAAGCCCCGCTCATGCCCCACGAGCGGCAGACTGCGCAGGCCCGGCGCGTCAGCAATAACGCCGGCTTCGCCCGGCAGCGCCACCATCACGCGCGCGACCGTGGTGTGGCGACCCTGGTCATCGCGCTCACGTACGCCGCCGGTCGCCAACGTATCGTGACCCAGCAGCGCGTTGAGCAGCGTCGACTTGCCAGCACCCGATTCACCCAAGATCATGGCGCAGCTCCCGGCGGGCACGCAGGCGCGCACCTCGTCCAGGCCACGACCCTCGGCAGAAGATGTCACGATCACGCGCACGTCCGGACCCACCAAGCGGTGCACACGGTCCAGATCGCGCTCGAACTCATCGGCGTCGCAGCGGTCGGCCTTGGTGAGTACCACCACCGGCTCGGCATCGCAGTCGAGTGCCAACACCAGCGAGCGCGCCACGCGGTCGAGCAGTACCTCGCCGGCGCCGAGCGCCTGCACGATCAGCACGCTATCCACGTTGGAGCAAAGCACCTGACGCTCGCCGCGAGCGCGTCCGCGCCAGCGCTCAAAACTCGTGCGGCGTGGCAGCACGCACTCGATCACGCCCATGTTGTGCCCCGGTGCACGGCGCACCGCAACGCGGTCGCCCACGGCGGGCAGCAGAACCTCATCCTCGCCACGCGACTTGGCAAACCCCACGGCATGCTCGGCACGAAAGGTGTCATCGGCAGTCGCCACCAGCGGAAACCCACGATCCAGGCGCACCACGGCACCAAGCTGCATCTGCTCGGGCTCCTCGGCCCGAGCACAATAATCATCGAAGGCAGCCCGCTGAGCATCATCGACCGGCAGATCGTCGAACGCCGGAACATCCTGCAGCGCATCGAGTCCCGGCACGCTTGCCAGCAGCTCCTCGGCAGACGCGGGAGCTTCGGTCGCAAGCTTCCGACGACGATCGCGCTTAGCCCGCGCCCCCGTCGTCTTTTTCTTCGCCTTAGCCTTCGCCTTGCCCACAAGCGCCTCCCAGCACCACAAATCACAACTGAGCAGGTATTTTACCCACAAAAAAGAGCTGGTCGAGCAAACGCTCGACCAGCTCACATACTTTCCCTTAGCCAATGGTCCCGAGAGGTTATCCGAAGGCCCGCCCGCCGGGAGGGGTTTCTTCTGAGCGATCCCGCAGCGCGAAGCGCGAGGACCAGCGAAGAAGAAACCCCGCAGGCGGTCGGACCGGTGGGAAGGTTGACCTTTCGACCTACTCCTTCTCCACTGCGCGCATGATCGCCTTGTAGATCTCCATCAACGGAATGATCAGGAAGGCAAGGCCCAGGGCGGCGATAACGCCCTTGAGCTCAAGCGTCACGGGGCCAAAGAACATCTCGGCAAGCGTCGGCTGAACGGTCACGATAACCGTCAGTACCAGCGCCAGCGCGGCAGATGCCCACAGCCACTTGTTCTGCTTCTTCATGCTAAACAGCGACGCACGACGGCTGCGCATATTGAAGCAGTGGAAGATCTCGACCATGTTGAGCGTGATGAACGCCATCATCACGCCTTCCTCGTCGGCATTGCCGGCGATCATATCGGCGATGTGGATGTAGCCCATGTCAAAGTACACGCCCACAAAGAAGCTCGCCAGCACCAGCACGGTGATGATCAAGCCCTGGACCACACAGTCCAGGCCCATATTACCGGCAAAGACGCCGTCCTTGGCGTTGCGCGGCTTGCGCTTCATGATGTCGCCCTCGGCATCCTCCATGCCCAGCGCGAGCGCGGGGAAGCAGTCGGTGACCAGGTTCACCCACAGCAGCTGCACCGGCTGGAAGATGGTAAAGCCGATGAGCGTGGCGATAAACACCGAGAAGACCTCGGCAAGGTTGGCCGAAAGCAGGAACTGGATGACCTTGCGGATGTTGTCGTAGATGCGACGGCCCTCTTCGCAGGCACCGATGATGGTGGCGAAGTTGTCGTCGGCAAGCACCATGTCGGCGACGTTCTTGGTGACATCGGTACCGGTGATGCCCATGCCAACGCCGATGTCGGCGCGCTTGATGGACGGGGCGTCGTTGACGCCGTCGCCCGTCATGGCCACGATCTGGTCGCGCGACTTCCAGGCCTCGACGATGCGGGTCTTGTGCTCGGGCTGGACGCGGGCGTACACGCCGTAATCCTCGATGTGCGCGTCGAGCTCCTCGTCGCTCATGCGATCGAGGTCGGCGCCGGTAATGGCATGGCTGCGATCGGTGACGATGCCCAACTGCTTGGCAATGGCCACGGCGGTGTCGATATGGTCGCCCGTGATCATGACGGTGCGAATACCGGCGTCGTGCGCCTCGCGGATAGCGTCGGCCACCTCGGGACGGACCGGGTCGATCATGCCGGACAGGCCGCAGAAGACCAGGTCGTGCTCGAGCGCAGCGGGGCTGCAGTCGGCGGGAACCTCGGTGTAGGTGCGGCTCGCCAGCGCCAGCACGCGCAGGGCCTCGTCGGCCATGGCCTTGTTGGCCGCCACGAGCTCGGCGCGGCGCTCCTCGGTCAGGGGGACGACCTTATCGCCCTCGTAGATATGGGTGCACAGGCCGATCACCACGTCGGGCGCGCCCTTGGTGTACTGCTCGTACTCGCCGTCCAGGGTCTCGACGACCACGGACATCATCTTACGGCCCGAGTCGAACGGGGCCTCGCCCACGCGCGGGTGCTCGGCAGTCAGGCCAGTAAGACCAGCCTTGCCGGCATCGTTGACGAGCGCGCACTCGGTCGGCTCGCCCACGGCCTCGCCCAGCTCCTCGTCCCACTGGGCATCGGAGCACAGCGCCATGCCGGCCAAGAACTTTTCCTTGGGCGCAGCGAGCTCGTGCTTGACGACGGTCATCTTGTTCTGGGTAAGCGTGCCGGTCTTGTCGGAGCAGATGGTCTGCGTGCAGCCGAGGGTCTCGACGGCAGAAAGCTTGCGGATAATCGCCTGGCGCTTGGCCATCTTGGTCACGCCAAGCGACAGCACGATGGTCACGACGGCGACCAGGCCCTCGGGGATGGCGGCGACGGCAAGCGAGACGGCGACCATAAAGGTGTCGAGCAGGGCAGTCGGGTCGGTGAGGACGTTGCCCACGCCGTGACGGATGATGTCGACGCCAAAGATGACGACGCAGATGACGATAACCATAATGGTAAGGATGCGGCTGAGCTCGGCGAGCTTCACTTGCAGCGGCGTGAGCTCTTCCTTGGCCTCGGCCAGGGCGCCGGCAATCTTGCCCATCTCGGTGTTCATGCCGGTGCCGACCACGACGGCGCGACCACGGCCGTACACGACGGTGGAGCCCATATAGCACATGTTCTTACGGTCGCCGAGCGGCACGTCATCGGTGCCCGCAGCGAGCTCGATCACGTTGGCGTGCTTCTCTACGGGCACGGACTCGCCGGTGAGCGCGGCCTCTTCGATCTTCATCGTGGCGCTCTCGAGCACGCGGCAGTCGGCCGGGACGGAGTCGCCCGCCTCGAGCATGATCACGTCGCCGGGCACGAGCTCGGCGCTCGGCAGGTGCACGAGCTTGCCGTCGCGCAGCACCTTGGACTGCGCCGCACTCATCTCCTGCAGGGCCTCGAGGGCCTCCTCGCTCTTGGCTTCCTGGACCACGCCCAGCACCGAGTTGACGATAACGACGAACATGATGATGGCAACATCGGCAAAGTCGGGCTCGCCCTTGACCATGCCCGTGAGCGCACTGATGACGGCGGCAACGATCAGCATGATGACCATGGGGTCGGCCATCTGCTCAAAGAAACGCTTCCACAGCGGTGTCTTCTCGGCTTCCTCGAGCTTGTTAGGGCCTGTCTTGGCGAGGCGCGAAGACGCCTCGTCGTTGCTCAGGCCGAGGTTCTCATCGACACCTTGGTCGCTGAGCACCTCCGCCGCGGCGGACAGGTATTCCTTTTGCATATAGAGTCCCCTCCTGGGATTCGGGCCACTCAGCAGATTGATGCCCGATCATAATTCCCAGGAGAAGGGCAAGGGCTCATCAAGGCTGCCGTGCTGAGCGGCAGTTGATAGTGGAGCTATGGTACCCCAAAGCGACGCGTCTAGCCAAAACAATCGGTTTGGAAATATGGTCCGCACGCAACGGTGCAGACCGTGTGATGCTCAACATTGGTAAAACGTTTTTTCTTCGGCACATCGCCAAACTGACATATCTCCCAGATAGCAGCGGTTGGAGTGGTTGGTAAAGATTTTTCATATACCGTTTTTCCCGCAAAAAATGAACTTCCATTTCGGCATACGGTCGATTTTTTGGGGTATTCGGTCGGCATTTCGTTATAATCATCTCGGTTTTATTTCTTATGGTTTATCTATCAGCGCAAGACGATGTCAGATGGAGGTCTGAATGTACAAGCGCACTAAGATTGTATGCACCATGGGTCCCGCCTGCGATAGCGACGAGACCATCCGCGAGATGATCAAGGCGGGCATGAACGTCGCCCGTTTTAACTTCTCGCACGGCTCCTACGACGAGCACCACGGTCGCATCGAGCGCGTCCGCCGTATTTCCAAGGAGCTCGGTCTGCCTGTCGGCATCCTGCTCGACACCAAGGGCCCCGAGGTCCGCACCGGCCTTCTGGTCGACGGCAAGAAGGTTGCCGTCAAGACCGGCGATAAGATCGTCGTCACCGCTCAGCCCACGTCCGAGGATTTCCACGGCACCGCTGAGCACATCTCCCTCGACTACCTGGCTCTGCCTTCCGAGGTCGAGAAGGGCTCCCTCATCCTGATCGATGACGGCCTGGTTGCCCTCGAGGTCGAGTCCGTCAGCGGCCAGGACATGACCTGCGTCGTTAAGAACGACGGCCTGATCGGCGAGCGCAAGGGCGTCAACATGCCCAACGTCAACATCTCGCTGCCCGCCATCACCGAGCGCGATCGTCAGGACATCCTCTTTGGCCTGACCGAGAACATCGACTACATCGCCGCTTCCTTCATCCGTGACGGCGAGTCCGTCCGCGGCATCCGCAAGCTTTGCCGCGAGAACGGTGGCGAGCACGTGACGATCTTCCCGAAGATCGAGTGCGCCCTGGGCGTCGAGAACTTCGACGAGATCCTCGAGGCTTCCGACGGCATCATGGTCGCCCGTGGCGACCTGGGTATCGAGATCAAGCCCGAGCTCGTTCCGCACATCCAGAAGGAGATCATCGCCAAGTGCAACGCGGCCTACAAGCCCGTTATCACCGCTACGCAGATGCTCGACTCCATGCAGCAGAACCCGCGCCCGACGCGCGCCGAGGTTGCCGACGTTGCTAACGCCATCTACGACGGCACCGACGCCGTTATGCTCTCTGGCGAGTCCGCTGCCGGTAAGTACCCGGTCGAGGCCGTTAAGATGCAGGCCAGCATTGCTCTCGAGGCCGAGAAGTACCTCCCGGCCCACGCTCCGCTCGAGGTTCCGGCCGACGCTCACGGCACCCGCGTCGTCAACAACGTTGTGGGTATGTCCGCTGTGAACATGGCCACCACCGTTGGCGCCAAGTGCATCACCGTGCCGACGACCACCGGTCGTACCGCACGCCTGATCTCGCACTTCCGTCCCAACATGCCGATCTGCGCGTTCTCCCGCCACGAGTGGGCCGTCCAGCAGATGATCATGTACTGGGGCGTTATCCCGCACCAGGCCGAGATTACCCAGGGCACCGTCAACGGCACGATCGTCAAGGCGATCGAGACCGCTAAGGAGCTCGGCTACGTCGAGGCCGGCGATCTGACCGTCGCTACCGCCGGCGATCCCCGCATGAGTGTTCAGCTCGAGGACAAGGTCTCCTCGACCAACGTCGCTTACGTCGCTCAGGTGCGCTAAATCACACTTGCAAGCACACTTGCATTGGAAAGGGCCCGGAAGGCTTCGCCTTCCGGGCCCTTTTTTGTACCAATGCCAGCACACAGCAAAACACGCACTCATTTCTTTACCAAAAGCGCAAAATCCACCCTTCGAGGCCAAAAAATAAAGCCTCAGGCGCTAAAAGTGTTCGCCCGATGGCGAAACCACACCTTACCCGACGCTGCTAAATCGTTTTAGCAAGAGCCAGATCGACCGCTTTTTCGGAAGTATGCGGCAAATTCTGAGACCTCCGAGCACACCTCATTTTTTCGCAACAAAATGCCTGATAAACTGGCCTTAAAAGCCAGGTCTGCTCACAGGGTTCAGATTTTGCCGCATACTTCCGAATTGACGCTGGCATCGCACGGTCCAAAAGCACATTTCGACCAGGAGGATATCATGGACCTGACGCTATGCGGTCAATCCGCTTTTTACTATCACCGTATCCCGCCGCAGGTATTAGGCCTTTACCCCGCCATTAGCCTTGGCAATATGGATCGCAGATGTTGCGGCCTCGGAAGTCATGCAGTTGTAAAAGACCTGCTTCACGCACCGCTTCACAGGCTTGTATTCACTCGGGCACAATCCGGGTCGCGAAGCCTGTTTAAATCGCACCTCCTGACCCAAGAGCCGCCTCCCGGGTCGTTTAGGCAGACTGAGCATGGGTTTGATGTCACGTCACCGGAGTTCACACTGCTCAACCTTGCTACGCAGGTCTCACGCCACCAGTTACTCATGGCTTGCTACGAGATGTGCGGCTCCTTTGCAGTGTTTAAGCCCTGCGAGCGAACGCTAAAACAACTCGATGAAGCTATTTCGCTTAAGCTCATTCCGCCCGACTGTGGTTGGAAGCGTGTTGTCGACACCAAGGGCAATGACACCAACTTGTGGAAGCGCGCGCCGCTCCTCAGCGCGGGGGAGATCGCCGCGTTCGCCAAGCAGGCCGCAGGTCTGCGCGGCGTTAAGCAGCTCCGCTGGGCCGCCGAACATATGACGGGACAGACCGCCTCGCCCTTCGAAGTCCAGACGTCCATACTCATCTCGCTCCCCCGCGACGAGGGCGGCTTGGGCATCGACATCACCAATAACGCGCGCATCCCACTCAGCGAAGCTGCACGTTCGCTGTATAACAAAACCTGCTGTTACGCCGATATCCTCATCGAAAGCGCCACCGACAGCATGGGCGTCATTCTGGAATGTCAAGGCCGCTCCGCCCACGACAGCGAAGCCGCGAGCCTCTCCGATGCCGAGCGCGCCACCGCACTCACGAGCATGGGCTACGACGTCATCCAAATCACCTATGACCAGATTAAGGACAAGAAAAGCTTCGACCACATAACCGAGCTCATCCATAAAAAGGCTGGGCTTCCCTACACCCCAAAGACCAAACAGGAGCGTACTGCCGAAGATACCCTGCGGCAAGAGCTATTTGTCGATTGGGATGAGCTGTTCGCTGTCAAGCCGGCCAGCTAGCAGCTAGCGATCAGGGGCAGAGCAGGCACACTGGGTGATGCGACGCGGGCGGCAAATCCCGCCTTGGTCAGCTCGATGACCTCGGTAAACGTTGCGTCGAAGAACTCCTCGGTTAGCAAGCGATACGGCGGATGATCGGGCTCGCCGGGGTTTTCGCGTACAATCTCGTGCATGACGCCGATGGTCTTGAGCACATACTCCTTATGGATGGGATACTGACCAAAACGCGTCGCCGCAGTATAGAGGCGATCGGTCGCGCGCGGAATCGAAACAATGCTGAGCGTCTTGCCAAACCAGTCAAAGTCGCCTTGCTTTTTAATGCGGAATTCCTCGCACGGCTTGCCGCCGTGCGCCTCCAGGTACTGGTTCACGCGGGTATTCCACACAGTATCGGCCACAAGGTGAGACCAAACGCCCAGCGTCAGATCGAGCAGCGACTGCGCCACGTCATCGGGCGCGAGCGAAAACTCACAGGCGCCGGGACCGGCAACCGGCTCGGCGTCCTTGTAACGTTGGGGATAATGCACCCGATTGAGTCGCTCGCGTTCCTCGACAATCGAGGTGGCCTCAGCAGGTTCGCCCGCGGGTGCGCCTTTAAGCAGCGGCGCCACATAGGTATCCCAGAACTCATGCTCACGAGGCTTAGGGATAGGCTCGGGCTTTGCAAAGTGCGTAATGCGATACGGAATGGGATCAGCGATGCCAGGGACCATATAGCCCACGAAGATATCCGGAACCACGCAGCCAAACAAAAAGGCATTGCGGTCGCGCACGCTATTGGCAAGCGCACCGCTGCGCTCCAGCAAACGCTCCGTCTGAGCGATATGAATGTTCCAGCTTGGCATAGCCACCCCCATAAAAACCTGGATAACTATACCATCACGGCAAAGCCGCGCGGGCGGCTACGCACGCTCTACGCAGCAACTATTCCGCAGCGCCGCTCTCGGTTCCATACGACGACACCGGCGCCTCAACCACATGGTGATATCGATCAATATAGATGGCGCGGGCACCCAGGCGCCGCACCAAATCCTGATGGTGTGTGCTCATCAAGACCGTCTTGCCAGCAGCAACATAGGCCAGTAGAAAGTTGACCACGATGTCGCACGAGTCCTCGTCAAGTCCGTTGGTGGGCTCGTCGAGCACCAGGATATCCGGGTTCATCGACACCACCGCAGCCAGCGCAACGCGCTTCTTTTGCCCGCCCGAGAGCTGATAGGGAGAGACGTCGGCAAGATCGGCAACCTGGAACAGCTCCATGGCATCGCGGACGCGGCGCTCGAGCTCGTCTGCCGGCAGCCCCATTTGAGCCGGGCCAAACGCGACTTCCTCGCCGACCGTGGCACAAAAGAGCTGCGCATCGGCGTTTTGGAACACAAAGCCCACGCGCTGATGGAACCGCTGGGCCGTCGCGGAATCCTTGAGATATGCCGCATCGACCGCATGCCCGTCGAACAGGTACGCACCCGCGTCCGCAAGCTCAAGGCCGTTGATAAGACGCATAATCGTCGTCTTGCCGCAGCCGTTGGGACCGAGCAGAGCAACGAGCTCCCCACGGTTCACCTGCAATGAAACACCGTCAACCACCGTATGACCCGCATAGGAAAACACCACGTCGCGAAACTCGATGAGCGGCGTGACCTCGGCGCCGGCAGCACCGCTCGCACCCATCGCGTTATTCGTATCGTTTGCCAAAACGTCGCCCTTCCCTATTTGCATCCCCAGCCGAAACCAGCAGTGCCTACAGCACGGCGCACAACACTGCCAGCAGCGCCACGCCGGCCGCATAGACCGCATCGCGCCAGCCAAACCCGGCGCGCGCGGGAGCCGGATACGCACCGGCAAAGCCACGGCAGAGCATGGCCTCGTCCATCGCGCGGCTGCATTCCATCGCCTTGATAAAGGTCATGCCCATGATACCCGCGATCGAATCGGTACGCGAAAATCCCTCAGGCGCACGGCCAACGCTGCGCAGCATGACCGATTCGCACAGACTGTGCGCCGTGCGACCCAGTACCTCGATGTGCTTGAGCGCCATATCAAACGTAAAGATAACTTCGTCGGGTAGATGCAGCATCTTGAGCGCCGCCGACATGCGACTCCACGTGAGGGTCCACGAAACGCCCAGCACCAGCGACACATTAATAAACGTCTTGAGCGCGATCTTGAGCATGGTGCCCGTGGCAGACGCGCCCAGCAGCAGGGCAGGCAGTGTCAGAGCCGCCGCAAGCCCCGTGGCGCCGAGCGCCGGTACAAAGGTCGCGCGCAGCCCGCGTGCAGGGCGCACCGCGACCAACACCAACGCGATTGCCGCCATCAACATCAGGTACAGCGGGCTTTGCGTCAGACACACGCACAGGACGCAAACGAACATCCCCACCAGACGCACCGGAGCCGAAACGCAAGAAAGGGCGCGGTCGACCATCGACCCGCCCTCGTGCGCACCTCCACCCAGGCGAACCCGCTCAAGCAGGCTCGCCAGGTGCAGGACATTCTTTTGCATCACACGATGCCGAAACCCCGCGGGCTCGTATCGCTCCTCGGCCGCAAGCCAGCTAGGCAGCTCGGCTATTGCCATGAGCACCGCTTTCCTTGACCGTCAGCGAAATCAGGCGGAATGCGATGGTGAGCACCGCCACGCCAATCACACCGGAAAGGATATACATGGCAGCCTGGCCGGCAAAGCCAAGGCCCTGTTCCTCGGAATAGGCCTGCAGGTAATCACCCGTGGGCAGCGCGTCGGCAAAGGTCGGGGTATCGAGGCCGACCGAAGCCTGCAGGCTGTCGTCGCCAGCCTCCTGAACGGCAGTCGCGGCGCCCTCGGCGTCCCACTCGCCCCAGGCGTCTCCGGTGGCCAGCAGGCCCAGCGGCGTGGCCACCACGAGCACGGCGACCAGAATGAGCGTGGGAATCAGGGAAGTCTTCTTGGCGGTACCATCGGCGGCAAGCTGGCCATCGACGGCCTCGGGCCCGACGATAATGCTCGGCGCCGTCTTCTTAATGAAACCGTAGATCGCAGCCGTCGCCACGCCCTCGACCACGCCGGCAACCAGCATATGCGGGATCAACATGGCCGGAATAGCCACGGACAGCGGGAAGGGGCAGTACAGCGGCGCGCCCGAAGCATTGGTAAAGAGCATCGGCTGAATACCGAACTCGACCGCCGCGCACAGGGCCGCCAGGCACAGGCCAACCCAGCCGCTTACGATGGCAGAAACCGAGGTGCCCCAGCTCTTGTCGTGCAGACGGCTGTTGAGCGCACGGAACACGATAGCAGCGACAAACGGCAGCACAAAGGCCATGTTAAAGCAGTTGGCGCCAAACGACAGAACGCCGCCGTCGCCAAACAGCAGCGCCTGCAGCGCCAGCGCGACCGAGACAGCGATAGCCGCGGACTCGGGGCCCAGCAGCAGCGCGATGAGCGCGCCGCCAACGGCGTGACCAGTGGTGCCGCCGGGCAGCGGCACGTTGAACATCATGAGCAAAAAGGAGAACGCGGCGCAGATGCCCAGGAACGCCATATGCTCGCGATCGAGCGTGGCGCGCACCTTTTTGATGCAGTGAACCCATACGGGCACCATCGCCACCGCCATGACGGCATCGGTCTGCGGGGACAGGTAGTTGTCTGGAATGTGCATATACGCCTCCCGGTTATCGGCGCGCGGAATTGCAACGCCGCTAAAATCACCTTGTCAGTGTTACGTAATGTCAGATTCGTAACACGCCGCGGGCTATCATAGCAAAACGGCGCACTGCCGACAAAGCAGCACGCCGTTATGTAATGCGCGTGTCATATATGCAGGCTCAGCAGCGCCTTATATCGAGCATAGCAGTCACGTAGGACTCGGCGGCAGCCACCGCTGGCCTATACCCGGCGCAAGCCCTAGCCGCGGACCTCGCCGTTTACGCCCTTGCACACCTTGGTGACGATCTTCTGGTGCGCCTTCTCGACCTCTTCGCTGGTGAGCGTGTGGTCGTCGGAGCGATATGTAAGCGCAAAGGCCATGGACTTCTTGCCCGCTCCGATGCGGATGGGATCGCGGTAGACGTCGAACAGGCGCACGCCCTCGAGCAGCTTGCCACCGGCGCTGGTAATGCGGCGCTCAAGATCCTCGCAGGTCACGGAGTTATCGACCACGATAGCCAGGTCGTGCTCGACAGCCGGATACTGCGAGAACTCGCGGTAGTTCTCCTGGTTGCGAGCGCCCTTGATCAGCTTGTCCAGATCGAGCTCAAAGGCAACGACGACCTCATCGATGCCCATGGCTTCGCGCGCCTCGGGGTGGATCTCGCCAACCCAGCCCAACACGGTGCCGCCGGACAGAACCTCGGCCGCACGACCCGGCTGCAAGAAAGCGTAGCCCTCGCCCTCGACGGGACGGAAGCGAACCTTCTCGATGCGCAGCTGGGCGAGCAGCTCCTCGACAATGCCCTTGCCAAAGAAGAAGCGCAGCTTGCGGTACTTCATGGTCCAAGACTGCTCGCTCCACTGGCCCGAGAGCACGCCCGCCACGGACTTAGTCTCCTTGGGCAGGCTGGCGTTCTCGCGGCCATGGAACAGGCTGCCGACCTCGTACAGGTGCACGTTGGGCGTGCCGTGGGCCTCGTTATAGGCCACAGACTGCAGCAGGCCCGGCAGCAGCGAACGACGCATCTCGGTCTGCTCGGCTACCAGCGGGTTCATGAGCACCACGGGGCAGCCGCGGCCCTCGGTGGACATGCCAATCTTCTCCAAGTCGCCCGGGGCGGCAAAGCCAAAGGTCGTGGTCTCGTTGAGGCCGCAGGCGCGCAGGATCTCGCCGACCTTGCGGGTGAGCTTCTGCTCGCGGGTCAAGCCGCCGATGTGGTTCTTGGCAGCTGGGATGGTCGCCGTCACACGGCCCATGCCCCACAGGCGCAGGACCTCCTCGATCAGGTCAATCTCGCGCGGCAGGTCGGGGCGGAAGCTCGGCGGAGTGACCATAAAGTCCTCGCCGTCGCGCTCGACGGTGCAGCCCAGGCGGGTGAGCGAGCGCTCGATAAAGTCAGGCTCGATGTCGGCGCCACAGATGGCGTGCACGCGGGCCAAGCGCAGCTTGATGCTGTCGATGGTCTTGGGCGCAGGGAACACGTCGACATAGCCGGGAGCAACCTCGCCGCCGGCGATCTCCTCGATCAGCGCGCAGGTAACGTTGGCGACATCCACGCAACCGGTCTCATCGACCTGACGCTCAAAGCGAATGGAGGCGTCGGAGATCAGCGACAGATCGCGGCTGGTGTGCGAGGTGCGACCGGCGTTGAAGCAGGCGCTCTCGACCATCACGTCGACGGTGTCGTCCTCGATCTCGGAATCCATGCCGCCCATAACGCCGGCCAGCGCCACGGGACGCTCGCCGTCGGTGATGAGGCCCATGCCGGCGTCGAGCGTGCGCTCCTCGCCGTCGAGGGTCGTAAACTTCTCGTCCTGTTGGGCGGCGCGAACCACCACGCGACGCCTGCCCTCGCGCTCGGCAAAGGTGTCCAGGTCAAAGGCGTGCAGCGGCTGACCGGTGAGCATCATCACGTAGTTGGTGATGTCGACGATGTTGTTGTGCGGGCGCACGCCCAGGGCGTTGAGGCGCTTGACCATCCAGTCGGGCGAGGGGCCGACCTTCACGTTGCGCACGATGCGGGCGACATAGCGATCGCACAGGCCCTCGTCGGCAATCTCGACCGAAAGCTCGTCGTCGGTCGCGCGGCCGGTCTCGGCCTTGATGGCGGGCAGCTCAACGTGGAAATCGCGGTCGAAAATGGCGCCGGTCTCGCGGGCCATGCCGATCATGGACAGGCAGTCGGGACGGTTGGGCGTGATCTCGCAGTCGAGCACGGTGTCGCTCGAGCCCACGTACTCGGCAAACGGCATGCCGCAGGGCGTATCCTCGGGCAGGATCATGATGCCGGAGTGGTCGCCGCCCAGGCCGAGCTCGCGCGCGGAGCAGTTCATGCCCATGGACACGACGCCGCGAAGCTTGCTCTTCTTGATCTTGACGTCGCCGGGAAGCACGGCGCCGATCATGGCCGTGACGATGTGGTCGCCGGCCTCGAAGTTCTGCGCGCCGCAGACGATCTGCAGCGGGGCGGGGTTGCCGTCGGCGTCGAGGTTCTTGTCGCCCACGTCGACCGAGCACACATACATGTGGTCGCTATCGGGGTGCGGGGTCTTGGTGAGCACCTTGGCAGTCACCACGTGGTCGAAGGACTCGCCCACGGTGTCGATTGCCTCGACCTCGGTGCCGGTACGGATATATTCGTCCGAAAGGGTCTTGGGATCCTCCGGAATATCGATCATGGTCTTGAGCCAGTCGTAAGAAACGCGCATCTAACTGGTCTCCTTTCATAAATGCGGCTTTGAGCCGGAAACTGCAACTAAGAAGAAAGCGTTCTAGAACTGGTTCAAGAACCTCATGTCACCAGTCATCAACGTGCGCAGGTCGGGCAGGTCGTAGCGCAGTGCCGCGACGCGCTCGGCGCCAATGCCAAAGGCGAAGCCGGTGTACTTCTCGGGGTCGATGCCGCAGTTAATCAGGACGTTGGGGTCGACCATGCCGCAGCCCAGGATCTCAATCCAGCCGCTGTGCTTGCAGAAGTTGCAGCCCTTGCCGCCGCACACATGGCAGCTCACGTCCACCTCGCAGGAAGGCTCGGTGAAGGGGAAGAAGTGCGGGCGATAGCGCGTCTTGCGGTCCTCGCCAAACATGCACTTAACAAAGTAGTCGAGCGTGCCCTTAAGATCGCCAAAGGTGATGCCCTCGTCGACGACCAGGCCCTCGATCTGGTTGAACTGCGGCAGGTGGCAGGCGTCGGCCGTGTCGGGACGATAGACGGTGCCCGGGCAGATCATGTAGATGGGCGGCCTCTGCGACTCCATGGTGTGGATCTGCACGCCCGAAGTCTGGGTGCGCAGCAGTACGTCGGACTCGCCGTGGGCGTGAGCCTCGGGGTGCGCGACGCTGCCGGGGTTGTTGTCGACCACGTAGAAGGTATCGCGAGCCGAGCGGCTCGGATGATCCATGGGGGCATTGAGCGCGGTGAAGTTGTAGTAGGAGGTGTCGACCATGGGGCCGGACTCGACGGTATAGCCGATACCGCAGAAGATGTCCTCGGCCTCCTCGATGATCTGCTTGATCAGGTGCTGGTGACCGATCTGCGGTCGGATGCCCGGCAGCGTGATGTCGACGGCCTCGTGCTCGAGTGCGTGCTTGAGGGCGGCGGCCTTCATCTCGGTGGTGCGCTCGTCGAGCATGCCCTCGATCAGCTGGCGCATCTCGTTGGCGCGCTTGCCCATCATGGGACGATCCTCGGGGGCGAGCTTGCCCATCATGCGCATCAGGCCGGTGATGCGGCCCTTGCGGCCGAGCAGCTCAACGCGCGCGGCCTCGAGCTTTGCGGCGTCGTCGGCGCCTGCGACGAGCTCCTTGGCCTCTTCCTCGAGTTTGACCAGATCATCAATCAGGCTCATGTCTTCCCTTTCGTCTCTCGCGCTCCCCGCTTGCCGAGGCGGCTGCCGCCGTCTGACATTGCGAAAACGCGGCCCGGTTCGGTAACAAAAAAACCGTCCTCGGGCATGTGCATTGCCCAAGGACGGTTGAATTCCGCGGTACCACCTTGTTTGACCCGACGGATGTCTGGCCCGCCGCGCCCACTCTTTGCCCCTTGTCGCGAGGCTCACGGCTTCCCTACTGGGGACATCGCCGCCGCTGGCCGCGCGCCCGTTGAGGTCGCTGCTCGGGAGTGAACGCTTGGCCCTTGTCACCGCAGGAAGGCTTGCAGCCCATGACCTTCCCTCTCTTGCCGGCGACGCGGCGGGCAAAACCCTCTCCGTCAACGCATTGGGCTATAGGATAGCACATTCTGCGTGTGCATCGCCGCGTTCCGTTTTGTTCGTGCTGGGTACAAGGCAGGTAGCTGTGCAAACTGGCCGTGCGCCCAAAGGCGGCGCGGCCTGCGAGATTAAGGATATGGTATGGGAAAGAAACTCGATAAGAAGGCCAAGGCCGCCGTGGCAAAAGCCGCCAAGGGCGTCAAGGCCGACAAGGCCGTCAAGAAGTTCCGCAAGCTCGAGGGCAAGCTGTGGACCCGCGAGTACCTACTCAAGATTGCCGAGTTTGACGGCGCGACCATTGCTCCCGCCAACGGTGCCGCCGCCCGTGCCGACGCCATGGGCACCCTTGCCGGCGAGCACCACAAGCTCCTGACCAGCGAAAAGTCTGTCGAACTTGTGCGCTCGCTGGCACGCGAGACCGTCGCCGGCGGAAAGATCGACGACCCGCAGTTGCTTGACGAGATTCGCGTGCTCGGCCGCGACCAGCGCGAGGCAAGCGTCATCCCCACCGAGGAGGCCGAGGCCTGGACCAGGCTCACCTGCGAGGCCGACGCCGTGTGGCACAAGGCCAAAGCGGCCAACGACTGGGCGAGCTTTGAGCCCTATGTGGACAAAATCGTCAGCCAGCTCAAGCATCAGGCCGAGCTCATGGACCCCAAGCGCGACCCATACGACGTGTGGCTCGACCAGTACGAGCGCGGCCTTTCCACCGAGAGCTTCGATGCGTTTTGCGACGAGGTTAAGGCCACGGTCGTGCCGCTCGTGCACGCCATCGGCGAACGCGGCCAGCAGCCCGCTGCCGACTTTTTGCACGCCCGCGTGCCCGAGGCCGCCCAGCGCGCCATGAGCTTTGACCTGATGAAACTCGTCGGCCTGGACCTGGACGACACCACGCTTGCCTTTACCGAGCATCCGTTTAGCGAGGGCTTCTCGGTGGGCGACGCGCGCATCGCCACGCACATCTACGAGGACGATTGCATCTCCAACGTCTACAGCATCATCCACGAGGCGGGACACGCCATGTACGAGCTGGGCGTCAATCCCGCCTATGCGCGCACCTGCCTGGAGGGCGGCACCTCCATGGGCATCCACGAGAGCCAGAGCCGCTTTTTCGAGAACACCGTGGGCCGCAGTCGTGCCTTTATGGGACCGCTGCTCGAGGTACTGCGCCGCCACGCGCCCGAGGTCTACGGCGACGTTGGCGAGGACACGCTCTACCGCGCCGTGAACATCGCGCAGCCGTCGTTGATCCGTACCGAGGCCGACGAGCTCACCTACCCCCTGCATATTATGGTGCGCTACCAGATCGAGCGCATGCTGTTTGCCGGCGAGGCCACGGCCAAGGACATCCCCGCGCTTTGGAATCGCTTTATGGACGAGTACCTGGGTATTCCCGTTCCCGACGACACGCGCGGCTGTCTGCAGGATACGCACTGGAGCGGCGGCTCGTTTGGCTACTTCCCCACGTATGCGCTGGGTAGCGCCTACGATGCCATGTTTGTGCCGGCCATGTGCCGCGACGGCGTTGACCTTAACGGCGCCTGCGCGAGCGGCGATCTGGCGCCCGTCCGAGCCTGGCTGGGCGAGCACATTTGGCAGTGGGGCCGCGCCAAGGACGCGCCGGAACTCATCAAGGGCGCATGCGGCATGGCGTTCGATGCCCGCTACTACTGCAGCTACCTGCAGGACAAGTTCACCACGCTCTACGAGCTGTAAGGCATAACCGACACGTCAACGCAAAGGGGACGCCGCGGAACCAATCCGCGGCGCCCCCTTTCCACCTAGTTGTTTAAGAACGTCCCCAATGACTACCTTACAGAGCCTCGAGCGCGTTGGCGATGCGCTTCATGGCGGCATCGGCGGATGCTTGGTCGGGCGCCTCGGCCAGCACGCGGATAACCGACTCGGTTCCGCTCTTGCGCACGAGCACGCGGCCCTCGCCTGCCAGCGCAGCCTCGGCCTCGGCGATGGCGTTCTGCACGCCCATGTTCTCGAGCGCGGCGTCCTTGTCCGCCACGTGCACGGCCACCTGCGCCTGCGGCAGCAGCTTGCACGGAGCCGTGAGCTGCGAGAGCGTCTCGCGCTCGGCACGAATCACTTCCATCACGCGCAGCGAGGTCATAATGCCGTCGCCCGTGCGCTCGATATCGCCAAAGATCGTATGGCCCGTCTGCTCGCCACCCAGGCTGTAGCCGCCCTCGCGCATCTTGGCATACACGTGACGGTCGCCCACGCCGCTGGTCACGGCGCTCAGACCGGCAAGCTCCAGCGACTTGACCAGGCCAAAGTTGCTGGCAATCGTCGGCACCACGGTACCGCCCGAGAGTCGCCCGTGCTTGTTCAGATACACGCCGCACACGTACAGGATCTGGTCGCCGTCTACCACGCGACCGCGCTCATCCACGGCCAGGCAGCGGTCGGCATCGCCGTCGTAGGCAAAACCCACGTCCAGGCCCTGCTCCACCACATGGCGCTGCAGACGCTCCATATGCGTGGAGCCGCAGTCGACGTTGATGTTAAAACCATCGGGCGCGGCGTTGATCACGCGCACGTCAGCGCCCAGCGAGTCGAACACCGGCTTGGCCACCGAGGAAGCCGAGCCGTTGGCGCAGTCGATACCGATCTTGACGCCCTGCAGCGAAAAGTTCACGCTGGCGATGAGCGAAGCAATGTAGCGGTTGCGGCCCTGCATGTAGTCCACCGTGGCGCCGATGTGGTTGCCCGTGGCCAGCGGCACCTCGCTCTTGCCATCGATGTAGTCCTCGATGAGCTCCAGTACGTCCTCGTCCATCTTAAAGCCGTCGCTGTTGACGAGCTTAATGCCGTTATCGCAAAACGGGTTGTGGCTCGCGCTGATCATGATGCCGCAATCGAAGCAGCCCTCCACGGTCTGATGCGCCACGCCCGGCGTGGGGATCACGTGCAGCATATAGGCGTCCGCACCGCTCGCGACCAGACCGCTCACCAGCGCCGCCTCGAACATATAACTCGAGCGACGCGTGTCCTTGCCCACGATGACGCGTGCCTTGCGCTCGCGGTTGGCGCCGTAATACCAGCCCACAAAACGGCCAATCGTATAAGCATGCTCTACCGTCAGCCCAACGTTGGCCTCACCGCGAAAGCCGTCGGTGCCAAAGTACTTCATGCGCTCTCCTTACAAAATAGGGGCGGACAGATTGCCTGTCCGCCCCAAAATGGTACTCGATTATCTGCGCTACCAGAAAAACCCTACGCCGACGCGCTGTCGCGAGCCGCCTGGCATGTAGGGGTCTGACGCAGCGTAAGAGGCTTGTCCCCCGCCTCGGCCGACGTGGTCAGCGTATACGTGATCGTCGTCGTCTCGCCAGCATGCAGGTCAACGGTGCCCGAATAGAAGGGGATTCCATGCCACGTAGCGGCACCAAGACCAAACTGGGTACCCTCAACCGTAAGGTCACTGATGTTGCCACCCGTCGGGGCAAACAACGAGACATTCAGACGCTCGTCGTCACGCGCGGCATCGGGCGCGCTCGCCGCAACGTAGTCGGGCAGCTTGCCAGCCTCCTCCTGCGTCATGATGTTCGTCAGGGTAACGGTGATGTGATAGGAGCACGTGCCGTCGCCGTTCTTCACGCCCTGACCAATCTGAGTGTCGGCGTTCAGATACCAGTCGAGCTTGGAGAAGCTCAGGTTGTTAAAGTAAACGCCGGCAACGGGATCGGCACTCGGATCATCCGGATCGGGCAGCGAAGCGTCAATGCTCGTCTCTTTGATGGCATTCTGCTCATCATCGTTTCTCATCCACGCGATCAGGCGGCCCTCTTCGGCACCGCGCTCAACGGCGCTGACAAGCTTCGTAACATCGACATCGCCGATACCGCCAAGGACCTTGTCGAAGGCAGCGCTGGCGACGGATGCAAAGATGCCGTCCGACTCCTCGACCGGATAGTTCCAGTACACATCGTGCATGAGGACCTTTGCGGCGTTGGTGCCGTCGACAACCGTTCCGTCGGGCAGTGACACGTTACCGACCAGGCCCAGCAGATACTGCAGGAACACCGGGTCGATACCGATGACGCCATCAACGTCCTGTCCATACTGGGACTTCCACAGCGCGGCGACACGCTGCGAGTTGCGGGGCCAATCAGGCGAATAGGTATTGCCCGAGTTGTACAGGTTGCTGTGGTTGCCGAACAGCGCCTCATCCTCTTCGTCGACGCTCTCGACCGCCTCATCCTCGCTGAGTCCAATGCGGGGAACAAACTCGCCAATCGACATCTGACCGTCGGTGACCGAAATCAGGCCCTGCGAACCGCCAAAGCCGCCGCAGGCACGAATCTCGACGTTGTTCATGGCGTACATAAGGTAGTTGCGCGTCTGGCCGTTGGCGCCGAGCATCTGGGGAAGGACGGGGGCGACCTTCTCCGCCGCGTCAACCGCGCCGTTGAGGGTGGCAAAGCCGTCCTTGGCCTTATCGACCAGCTCGGTCACCTGGGAAATATGAGTATCGCCAATGCCCTGGACCTTCTCGTTGGCGCTCTTGAACACCTTCGAGCTGCTGGAAAGCGAATCGGCGACCGCCTGCAGCGCGGACACGTTAATCATGCCGTCCTGGAACAGCTTGCCGGGCGTAGCCTGCGAAAGGTTATCGGCCATGGGAACCAGCGCATTGCTCGAGACATCGGACAGGGCGTCAATCATGGTGCGGGCCGCATTGATATCGCTGCCATACACCGGGATAAACGAAGCCGCCGTCCACAGCGGGCTCGAGGTCTCCGCCTTCATGCTGTTACAGAGCTCATCGATCTTCTTCGCGTCGTCAGGCAGCGTCGAAAAATCGCCCGACGTGACCTTGTCCTTAAGGCCACCGACGATCTCGACAGCCTCCTTCGCTTCGCTCTTTACGGTCTTTGCCGAGTTAAGCAGCATAAAGCCGCTTGCGCCAAGCGCAACGAGAAGCACCGCGACTACAGCGGCAATAATGGCGCCGGTGTGACGCTTTTTGCGCTCGCCCTTGCGATGGCGATGACGGACCAGACCGTCAGAGGTCGAACTCGACGAAGCATCGCTACCGTAGTTCAAGCCAAAATCGTAATAATCTTCCTTGGAACCCGAGCCCGCAAACTCGGCACCGCTATCATCCAGGCGGGCGAACGTGCCTGTCTCGGAGGCGCCGGTGTAAATCGTGCCGAGGTTACCCGTAAGCCCCGCGCCACCGGCAGAGGGAGTATTGTTGTCGGCCTTGCCGGCATTAACGTTGCCGGCGCCATTCGCGGCGTTGGCAGCACCTGCGTTGTTCGCAGGTACCGAAGGAGCCCCGCTCGGCTGCGACGCAGAGGTTGCACCGCCCGCAAAGACATTTCCTCTTGCACGG
This sequence comes from Collinsella sp., assembly GCA_019414515.1. Classification (GTDB taxonomy): domain Bacteria; phylum Actinomycetota; class Coriobacteriia; order Coriobacteriales; family Coriobacteriaceae; genus Collinsella. The sequence continues at coordinate 46,038 of DXLX01000015.1, read as the reverse complement.
CCGGTCTTTTTTGCCTTTTGAGACTGCTCGTACAGAGCGGTAAACATCGCCGTCTCGCCCGGGGACACGCGCTTACCGGAACCGCCCTGTCCAGCGCCGCCCGGCGTGCCGGCCTTACCAGCCCCGTTCGGACGCGGCGGAACTGCAGGGCGGCCGCTATCGCTGCCCTTAAAGTGATTACCAGCCATAAAGAAATCCTCGCAATTGAGTCGCAATGAAAAAGTCCATAACGTTACTAGTTTATGGCATTTTGAGCATCGACAGCTAAACTCCAGACACGGACATCAATTGGCGAAAATGCGGCACAACACCTTTTCCGTCTTGGCAGCGGCGCTAGCTACACCGTGAGGAACATCATCACGATGATCATGACAAAGCCGATAAGGTCGGTCGGCAAAAACACCGTCCCCAGCATAACGGCGCTGGTGATGGTCGCCGAAACCGGCTCCACAGTTCCGATGAGGCTCGCGCGCACCGAGCCGATGTCCTTAACGCCCTGCATATAAAGCATGTAAGCAAAAAACGAGCCGATAACCACGAACACCGCGAGCGCCTCGATGCCGGCAGCGTCGAGCGCCGGCATATGCGCCCAGGGCTGCACGAAGACGCACGAGACCACGCCCGCCGTGAGCATTGCCGAGCCCGTGACGATGGGGCTGCCGTATTCGGGCAGGATCTTGGCGGGAATCACCGCCATACACGCGGCGCTGACCGCACACATAAGACCTGCTGCCAGGCCAAGCGGCGAGATATTCAGGCTGGTGGGGTCGCCGCCGGTGGCGATTAAAAAGGTTCCACCCAGAGCCAGGCCAATGCCGATGACTTCGCGAGTACGCGGCATACGGCGATCGGTCACGCAGGCGTAGCCCATGATGATAACGAGCTGCAGGCACTGGAGCACCGTCGCGGTTCCGGCGTTCGTCAGGCGCACGGCCGAAAGATAGCAAAACTGGTTGAACAGCAGGCCAAAAGCGGTAAAGAGCAGCAGCTGCTTGCGATCAGCGGGCGTCGTCCAAAGCTTGACCAGGCGTGCGCGGTCGCGCGTGACAACCACAGCCATAAAGAGCAGGCCGGCGAGAATCTGACGCACGCTCATAAGCCACAGCGTATCGACATGGTAGGTATCGAACAAAAAACTCGCGCTGGTGCCCGAGAAGCCCCAAAACGAACCGCCCACCAGCGTAGCCAAGACGCCCGTGATCATCTTGCGCGTCGAAGCGCTGTTCAGGCGGTCGCGCCATGCGCGACGGGTGTTGCGGCTGAGCTCGTCGGTGCCCTCGGGCACATCAATGTTCGATATATCGGTCATCGGCACCGAAGCCCCTGCGCCTTCGACCTGCTCGACACACTCTTTGCTCATTCCACTCCCCCGAAACAGCCTGGAAACAATTCGGCTTACCTTACCACGGCGAAGTCACCAGCTGGAGGCTTGTCCGCTTATCGGTAGGACAATTCCGCAGGCGTCTTTCCATAGCTCGATACCGCAATGGCCTTGCATTATGCGACAGCCAAATCGCGGCAGCAGGCTCTTTTGAAATGGATGCGACAAAGCCCCCGAATTCCACAATGTAAGCGATTTTTAAAAATGTTCTTGCCACCGAGTTCAGGCTCCGTTATATTATCCCTTGCGCGCTTGCGCACCCTTGATCGGGCGTTTAGCTCAGGGGGAGAGCGCTTCCCTGACACGGAAGAGGTCAGAAGTTCAAATCTTCTAACGCCCACCAAATGTTCGCAGCTCAGAGGCTATGTCCTCTGGGCTGTTTTGTTTTATGTCGCCAAATCAGCTGGCAGCTCCAACCGCCCAACTAGCCAAAAGCCGACCATCTACTTGCCGATCTATTCATCGGCATAACCAATCAGTCCGCACCGCAACTTCTCAGCAAAACGCCGCGATGTCTGCGCCCTGCGGTATCCTTGAGCCACTTGCACCTGCAGCACCAAGGAGCCGCCATGCGCACCGAGCTCGATGTCCCCTTTTCGCACAAAGAAGAAGCCAAGGCGCTGGGCGCCAAATGGGACCGGACCAAGAAGATCTGGTATGTACCCAGCGGCGTCAACCCCGAGCCCTTTGCCGAGTGGCTGCCCGGTGTTGACCGATCCGACCCCTCAGCGCCGTATATATATCTAGTACTGGGCAAGCGCGAGTGCTGGAAGTGTCACAAAGAGACCTCGGTCGCAGCCTTCGGCATTCCCTATCGAACCGATAACGACGAGAGCATCGCCATCGCGCACGCGCCCAACGAAGCCGGGTACATTGCCATCGACACGGCCAACGCCAACGCACTCGCCATCGTGCCCGCTCTTGGCTGCGTACCGGGCGAGATCCGCGACTACCTTCATAAGCGCTGCGGCTACAAGCCCGTAGGCGCGCGAGCCTCCAAAGCCCCGTCGCTCGGCAACACGTGCACCAGTTGCGACGCGCTGCAAGGCAGCCGCTATCTGTTCGAGGAGCCCTCGTCCCCGTTTGCCCTCACTGCCATCAACAAGCTGCCGGCACTGGAGTTTATACGCGTCGAAGTTGCCGGCGTCTTTGGCGTCCCGGTCACGCGTACCGACTTTGACCAGGCGCTCTTTACCTGGGCACGCGACCATCACGCCGAGTTCCACAAGACCCTGTTCGAGGGAATCTACCTGTAGGGCAAGGCTCGAAAATCGAGTCCAGATATCCTCGAAAATCGAGTATGCACAGGTAGTTGAATTGCCGACTCGAAGGCTACAACCCCAGGATGTGCTCTAGATAGCCTTTGTTAAACCAGAACGATTGCCTGGTCATCCAACGTCCATCGGGCAACTCGTAGGCGTTCCTCGCAATGTCGCCGATTTCGGTTCCGTCGGCGAATCTGTACGCAGCTTTTGAGGTATGCGGGCGAACGTGGACAATCGGGTTGTCCGCCATACCGGGCAGATTGTTGGTCACCTTGAGCTTTCCACTCGCGTCCCGATACGGACTGAGCTTAACGCCCTCACGAATTACCTTGCGAGTCTCATCCCAGCAGGCCTTTGCGGGGCCCTCGATTTCGTTTGCCGGCATTGCCCAGAATAGGCAGCGGTCAAGACGCCACTCCCCCTCGTGGTCCTCACGGAACACGACAAAGAAGAAACGGTTGGTCTCAAGACGCGCACGGAAGGATGACGTTTCCCAATCCTCATTGATTAGCTGCTTAAACTCAAACGGAGGGAAAGACATTGCCTGCTCGATGTGTCCCCTCTTATTAACGCGACAAACGCGGACGTTAATCCCAGCCTTAACGAACTCCTCGGCAGCATTGCTTTTAATTCCGAGCATTCGATAAACGAGTGTCGTCCATTGCGCCTTGTTTCCCGTGTATTCCAGGCCGTACTGCTCTGCAATCTGGCGATCAGTTTCACCATAGTGGCGCTCGATAAGCGCAGTAACGTAGCTTTCGAAATCAATGGACTTGTCGCCGGCCTGGACGATACTCTCGCCAATGCGCGGAGCACCGAGAACATAGGTATGAAGCACATAGTCCATGTACGAGCGCTTGAGTGAGAAGGCACGACGCTTCGCGCGACGGTGCTCGATCTCGCCCGTATCGGTGTTGAAGTACTCGTAATACTGGTCAACCCACATCGTCGCTTCGGTTGCGCCCTTTGTGCAGGCGCCCAAGTAGGTGGTCATGCCCTCCGACAGCTCGTCCGCGCGACCATCCTGAATGTACGAAATGATCTTCTCGTAGTCGGCGCGAATGATCTTCATATCCTCTTCGGGCAGACGAACCATGACTGCACGCTCAATGCGCTGGTCGTATTTGTCGATGGAGCGGTCACGGCCGTAGTAGATCAGCAGGATATTGCTGAGCTTGGTCTTGAGATGCGAGCTGTCGTAGTCGAGCGAAACGGGACGGTCGTAGGGAATCATCGTCAAGACAAGACGCTCGCCGGCAGACTTGCGACCATCCTTGAGCACGTCGAAGCATGTTGCCTTGAGTTCCACACCCGCCTCGGGAAAGTCCGGCCGATCGTCGCTGTTGGCTTTGTAGCCAAAGTAACGCTCCTCGATCAGGGTTCCCATACCGCCCTTGTACTTCTTAGACCCAAAGTCCTTGGGCGCGCTCTCCCCCTCCGGCGCAATGCCAAGCTCGAGAATATCGCGAAACGTCATCCCGTCGAGATTGGCAGCATACCGCTCAATGCTTGAGGGGTCAGAAAAATCAGTATCGTCAAGCATGCGCTTGAAATCGAGGTGCTTCTTGGACATGGCAAATCCTCTCGAAATAAGACATGATCTAACACGTATGCTACTGTAAATTCGGGTTATACCGTGAAGATCCCCTAAGGGATCTTCCATTTGCAACCCGATTTCTGTACCCTTGATCTTTGCATTTGCAGCGATTTGGGGGAGTGAGTATGTCAGAGGTCAAAATCGCCGAGCTTTTTGCTGGCGTCGGCGGATTTCGTTTGGGCCTCGAAGGCTACGCTGACCCTCGTTATCCAGATTTCTACATGAAGCCCGCCGGACCCTTTCGCACCATTTGGGCCAATCAGTGGGAACCACCCGGAACCAAGGCTCGTCAGTTCGCGGCACGCTGCTATATGGACCGCTTTGGCGAGGATTCCGTAGTCAACGAAGATATCAATAAAGTCCTGGAACAGGCTGAAGCCGGAGAGGTTGAAATCCCCGACGTCCAGATGGTCGTCGGCGGCTTCCCTTGCCAAGATTACTCCGTCGCTCGCCCGCTTAACCAGGCACATGGCATCGAGGGCAAGAAGGGTGTCCTTTGGTGGGACATCTACCACTTCCTCGAGATGAAGAAGCCGCGCTTCGGTCTCTTTGAGAATGTCGATCGTCTGCTCAAGTCGCCCGCGTCTCAGCGCGGTCGCGACTTCGCCATCATCCTAAGCTGCCTTGCCAACCTCGATTACACGGTCGAATGGCGCGTGGTCAACTCCGCGGAATATGGTTTTCCCCAGCGCCGCAAGCGCGTTTATATCTTCTGCGAGAAGAACGCCGGCAAGGTCGATCTCGTTGACCGCATGCACAACGGTGTCATGGCGAAGGCCTTCCCCGCCATCTACCCTGACGAAATGGCCGAGCTCGATGTCCTGCCTGATCCTTACGAGAACTCGACTCGTTTTGGCGTTGGTCAAAAGACATCTCAGTTCAAGAATGCCGGTGTCATGCAGGGCTGCCATGTTTTGACCTGCGACTTCGTTGAGGATTATCACGGCGAGCGCCGTGTGCTTGGCGATGTACTTGTTAATGAGGAGTATGTTCCGGAGCAGTTCTACATCTCCGACGAGAAGCTTCCCGACTGGCGCTACCTCAAGGGCAGCAAGCGCGAAGAACGCACCAACAAAAAGACGGGCTTTACGTACACGTATTCCGAGGGTGCCATGAGTTTCCCGGATGCCACCGACAAACCGAGCCGCACCATCCTCACGGGCGAAGGCGGCACGGGCGCCAGCCGATTTAAGCATGTTATCGAGTGCCCCGACGGCCGTTTCCGCCGCCTCGTTCCCGACGAGCTCGATCAGCTCCAAGGATTCCCCAAGGGCTGGACGGATACTGGTATGACCGACGGCCATCGAGCTTTCTGCATGGGCAACGCGCTCGTCACCGGCGTGCCCCATCGCATTGGCGAGGCTATGGTCGAAGTGTACGGCCTCTAAGGCAAGCAATCCGGAGCCGGCAGTCACGCTGTCGACTCCATTTTTCCACCCCACTTCCCTGTATACTGATGTAGCACGTGTTTCATCCGGGCTTGTTGGGCCGGATTGTTCATGGGAGGGTCTTATGGCTGCTTCGAATCCGCCTAAGGGGAGCGTTTCTTCTTCGTCCATCAAGCCGGTTACGCGCAAGGCCGTGCGTTGCCAGCGCGAGGTCGCTTGGCTTGTCACGCAGGCGGCGGGCAGGCTCGTGGCGACCACTCAGGACGTCAACGCGCCTACGCCGAGCTTTGTGCTGGCAGCGGCGCTGGATTTTGTGCGCCAATTGGAGCTTGCCGCACAGGATGCCAGCGGCCACCTCGACTACCAGAATGTTATGGCGCCCGACCTGCAAACGTTCTGCCACATGGCCAAGTTGCCCGCCGCGCCCAATGCGCTTTCGGACGCAGGCTACATGTTTACGCTTTCGGGCGCGGACCTTATCCGCGACATCTATACATACTGCAGCGAGCTCGCCGAGCGCCATGTCTTTGACGCGGCTGAAGTCAAACCGGGATATGTCATCAAGCTGGTTCTTAGGCTGTTCTTGATGGACGGGTTCGCGGCCATGCCGGCGTAAGCCGAGTCTTTAGCATCACCGTCAACTGGGCAACAACCGCTTAACCTTAGTGGGCGCCAATCGAGGGTCGATTATTGGGTCGCCTCGTCCGCTAACGCATTTATTCCACGCGCTCCAACAGTCGATACTTGCGGTTGCGGCTCGTCGCCGGCGCCGTGGGCTCAAGCTCGCCTTGAGCAATGAGCGCGTTGACGCGCGACCTAACCTGGGAAATTGTGAGCCCTGTGTGCTCTGCCAGCTCGCGCGTCCCCAGCTCGCCGTAGTGTTTGAGTGCCGTCACAATTAAGCCCCCGCCATGATCGACCGGCTCGATCTTTGAACGGTAAAGTACGACCTTGAACCGATCGAATCCCGGGCAGAACAGGGGCCCGGCCAGACCATGCGCGCGCATGGCATCGATCATCATCGGGATGCCCGAGCCATTGCCCTCAGCCGGCGAACCTGCGCCATCCGGCAGCGGGACAATCGACATGAGCTTCACAAGCGTCGCGTTACGGCATCGGGAGCTGCCGTCAAACAAGTTCTCGCGAGTCTTTCCCCCGTAAAGGCCGCCAGGATTTGTCACCTCGACACGATCATCAAAGACGTCGACGGCAATCGATTGTCCACAGAACCGATCCCCGTATTCTCGATGGATTACGGCGTTGGCGATTGCCTCGCGCAGAACCTCCTCGGGAATCTCAAGCGAGTCGACACGCGAGACGCCTTGGACGGTCGAGGTTCGCCGCAAATTCTTGGCGACGGCTGCGACGGCATCCGAGATCATCTCGCCCAACGTTCCCTCACAGATTGTGCGGTCCATGAACCTCAGCGACCCCGCCATGCCCTTCTGAGTTCCCGCATGGACAGCCACGTCAATGAAGAGCTTGGGATAGAACTGCTGAGGGTAGGTGCCCACAACTAGGAGTCCAGCCTTGGTGACATTGCCCTGGGAATCAAGGATATTTAGGCGCTCCAGCTTCGTTTGTTTGTCCGGCGCGCCGCGCATTGCCCGGGGCGTCAACGAGAAAGCCCGATCTATCGTACGGTCGACCAGCGTCTCGTCGAGATTGTCCGCGCCCGCACCCGCCACCGCGTCCCGATCGCTCGGAGTCGCTCGACCGTATGACGCCAATGCGAGCACCTCGGTCGATGAAAGCGGCACATCTTTGTCATCGATGCGCTTGTAGCTGCCGCCCTGGGCGCCCCGCTCTATGACATAGCAGGGCTTGCTCGACGGATCGAGCTCCTCAATCGTAATGACGAGAACGATGACGTCCTGAAGCTCCACTCGCTCGATCGTGTATTTAGGCGGATTGGCCAGCTTTCCTCGACCGCCCGCATCACCCATGCCTGACACAAATTGGTTGAGCACTTTCTCGGTCTCGAAGTTCTCAACCGGGACAAAACCTGCGCGCTCACTCACTCCGAGCACGATGATTCCGCCGGCAGTGTTCGCGAATGCGCTCACCGTTTCCCACACATCGCGGGAAAGCGTCGTGGCGCTCTCCTTCACTTCGACGTTAAGATCATCCGAGCCCATACGCCTTAAAGACTCAAGCAGACCGGTCAGCTCGTTTTCGTTCATCTGCACGTCCTTTCGCTCGGTCCTGCGGAGAATGCCGCGGATAGATTTCCCTCGTCTCTCAGTTATCTCTCGAAATTATCTCTCATCTATCTCTCTATCTCTCGGCTTAGAGATAGAGAGATAGATGAGAGATGGAATGTCTACCATTTGCTTCATTTATACATATTTTTGCTGGTAGAACAATTGGTATTGAGACAATACCATGATTGCCTGTCTCTTTGCTGCTCAGTTATCTCTCATATTTTTCTCTCATCTTCCTGTCATCTCTCATATTAGAGACGAATGAGGGACGAGAGATACGCGAGTGATGGACGAGCGAGGATTTTCGGACGGTCGGATATCGAGAGTGGATATTTGGACGGTTTTTGGGGCTTTTGCGGCAAATTCCGTCCAAATATCCACTCTCGTTCGATAGGTATCCGGAAATCCTCGCTCGTCCGTCCGAATATCCACTCTCGTTTGGCGAGTGTCCATTTTTCCACGCTCGTGCGGCGGGCACGCGAGCCCTTCGCCCAATCCGCTGGCATCGTCTCCAGTTCGCCGCAGGGTCGCGGCCCCATATGGGTATACTCTCGAGGATTCGACTCGATTCGCCCCCGCTGGGGCGTCAAAGGAGACTGCATATGCCCACCACCTCAACCGACCCGCGCGCCGCAGCCGCTGCACTGCTGGTGCCCGGCACTACCTGCCACGGCTTTGCCGTCGAGCGCCGCGAGACCGTGCCCGAGCTCGACTCGGACGCTTACGTGCTGCGACACACTGCCTCGGGCGCTCGTCTGCTGTACCTGGCGTGCGACGACGAAAACAAGGCCTTTGCCATTGGCTTTAAGACGCCGCCGGCCGATTCCACCGGCGTGTTCCATATTCTTGAGCACTCGGTGCTGTGCGGATCGGCCAAGTTTCCCGTCAAGGAGCCGTTTGTCGACCTGATCAAGAGCTCCATGCAGACGTTCCTCAACGCCATGACCTACCCCGACAAGACCATCTACCCCGTTGCCACCACCAACGAGCAGGATCTGTACAACCTGATGGACGTGTACCTGGACGCGGTGTTCAACCCGGCCATCTATACCAAGCCCACCATTTTTGAGCAGGAGGGCTGGCACTACGAACTGGACCTGCCGGAGGGCGACGGCGACAGCAGCGCCGCGAGCCTGCACGAGGGCACGCTGCGTTATAACGGCGTGGTGTTCAACGAGATGAAGGGCGCGCTGTCCGATCCCATGAGCGTGCTGGACGATGCCGTCAACGCCGCGCTCTATCCCGACACCGCCTATGCGCACGAGAGCGGCGGCGACCCGCGTGCGATTCCCGCGCTCACCTACGAGCAGTTCCTGGACACGCACGCGCGACACTACAATCCCTCCAACTCCTACATCACGCTCTACGGCGACCTGGACGTGGACCGCGCACTGGCCTTTTTGGACGAGCGCTATCTGTCGCAGCCGAGTGCCGCGAGCCGCCGCATGGACGCTGCCGTTGCCGCCGGCGAGGACCCGTCCACGCTGGCGCCCAATCCGTTGGACGCGCAGGCGCCCGTGACCTGCGAGTACAAGCGCATCGAGATGGCCACCACACCCGAGAACGCCCTGGTGGGCCTGGGCCTTGTGCTGGGCAGCGCGCTCGACCGCAAGCGCACGATCGCGGCGGATATCCTGTTCGAGGCGCTGCTGGGCTCCAACGAAGCGCCGGTTAAGAAGGCCATTCTGGCCGCCGGCCTGGGCGGCAACGTGGTGAGCTACACCGCGGCCGAGAGCCTGCAGCCCTACGAGCTCATCATGCTGCAAAACGCACAGCCCGGTGTGGCGCGCGAGCTGCGTCGCGTGTTCCAGGACGCCTGCCGCGACCTGTGCGAGCACGGAGTTCCGCGCGAGCGTCTGGAAGCCATCATCAGCAGCAACGAGTACGACCTGCGCCAGCGTGACTATGGCATCGCCGACGGCGTGGCCATTGCGTGCGACGCGCTGAGCACCTGGCTCTACGATGACGACGCCGCGACGCTGGCGCTCAAGTACGGCCCGGTGTACGAGGAGCTGCGTAGCGAGCTGGACGGCAGCTATTTTGAGGACCTGCTGCGCGAGCTGGTGCTGGAAAACGACCACATGGCACTGGTCGAGCTGGTGCCGGTGGACGCCGCCGAGGGTTCGGAGGGTGCCGAGGCCGCCGAGCTGGCAGCCAAGCGCGATGCCATGACCGATGCCGAGCTGACCGACGTGGTCGAGCGCACGGCCGCGCTGCGTGCCGCGCAGGAGGCGGAAGACACACCCGAGGCCAAGGCCACGCTGCCGCGCCTGCGCGTGTCCGACATTGGCGAGGCGCGCCCCGAGCCGCCACTGATCGTGGACACGACCGTGCCCATCCCCTGCCTGCGCCACGGCATCCCCACCAACCGTCTGGCCTACGCCATGCAGTATTTCGACCTGAACTGCGTCGCGTTTGAGGACCTGTCCTATGTGACACTGCTCTGCCGCCTGCTTAAGCAGCTGCCCACGCGCGAGCACTCGGCCGAGGAACTCGACAACTTGCTCGCTGGCAAGCTCGGCTTTTTGAGCTTTACGACCGAGGTCATGACGCAGCCCGAAGTGGACGGCGTGCGCCCCTACCTGCTGGTGAGCGCCGGCGCCCTGTCCGAGAAGATCGATGCGCTGGCGAGTCTGCCGCGCGAGGTATGGTCGAGCACGCTTTTGGCAGATGCCGACGCCGACCGCGTGCGCGACGTGCTCACACAGATTCGCATTGGGCTTGAGCAGGGCTTTATCAACAACGGCCACTCGGCGGCGCTCGGTCGCGCGATGAGCTACAGCTCGCCTTCGGCCGTGGTGCGCGAGCAGCTTTCGGGCGTGGACTTCTATCTGTTCCTGCGCGACCTGCTCGACCACTTTGACGAGCGCGTGAACGGGTTGCGTACCAAGCTTGCCGAGCTGGCAGGCCGCATCTTTGTGGCCGATGGCTGCCTGGCGAGCTTTACCGGCAGCGACGAGGACTTTAACGCATACTGGGCCGCCGCGGGCGACCTGGAGCTGGGCGCTGGCGACGGCGCCGATGCCGGCCGCAACGCGCTCGTGGTGCCGACGCCGTGCGACCGCCACGAGGCCTTTGTCATCCCCAGCGACATCTGTTTTGCGGCAAGCGCGTGCGACCCGCGTCGCTTGGGCATCGACGTGACGGGCGCCTGGGCGGTTGCCGCCAACGCGCTCTCCTACGACTATCTGTGGAACGAGATCCGCGTTAAGGGCGGCGCGTACGGCTGCGGATTCCGCGCGGCCGGCGAGCGTCAGGCGGCGTTCTACACCTACCGCGACCCGGCAATCGACCCCTCGATTGAGCGCGTGGCGCGCGCGGGCGAATGGCTCGGCAGCTTTGATCCCGACGAGGCCGCCTTTGAGGGCTTTATCGTGAGCTGCGTGAGCGGCATGGACGCGCCGGTGAAGCCGTACGCGCTCACCAAGCGCCGCAACACGACCTACCTGGCCGGGCTCGATCCGCATGCGCGCGAGGAGCGCCGCGCCCAGATGCTCGCCGCCACGCCCGGTGAGCTTCGCTCGCTCGGCGCCGACGTAACGCGCATCGCAGCCGAGTCACCCACCTGCGTCTTTGGCGGCCGCGACGTCATCGCCAAGAGCAACGCCGGCTTCAACGTCATCGACCTGCTGGGCTAAGGCACGGCAAAGGTAGATTTTTGGGACATGCCTGAAAATCTACCTTTTTCTTTTGCCGCAGTCTGCCGGTTTGTCTCGATCTGTAACGCTAAGACGGCAATATTAGCTCCAGATGTTACAAATCGAGACGTTTTCGGATGACGCCGGCCCTTTGTCTCAATCTGTAACATCTAGGTCCGATTTTGCCGAGCTACTGTTACAGATCGAGACAAACCGCCGCAAACATCCGCTCTTCGTCAAAACCCACGAAGGTGTCCATGAACTGCCCCCCCCCTTGCGATGGTTTGTGTGATGGTTTGGGTGTTTGCCCAGATAAAACCTGCCAAAATAAACCTGTCCCTTTTTGGCAGGTTTGCTAGAGGAGGTTGGGATGGACAAGGCTGGATTGCGGCAGGCGGTGATTGCCCGGCGCGATGCTCTTGATTTGGATGTGCGGGCGGCAAAGTCCGCTGATATCTGCGTGCGGCTCGTTGAGCTACTGGGCCGCTCGGATCCCGCAGCCCCGCACACCGTTGCCGTCTATGCCGCGATGGGTTCCGAAGTCGATCCTGCCGCGTTTGCCGCAGCGGCCGCCAAACGCAGCTGGCGCGTGACCTATCCGTGCATGCTCTCGGCAACAGACGCCATGGCTTGTGACCAGCGCATGTGCATGCGGGCAGTTGCTGCTGCCGATGCGTCCTCGGCTCCGTTTATCGGCCACCCCACGCGAGCCTTCACGGCCACGGACATCGACAGTAGCCGCTTCCCTATCGTGCCTGCCGAAGCTCTCGACATGATCGTCGTGCCGCTCGTAGCCTTCGACCGCACCGGTGCGCGCTTGGGCTACGGCGGCGGCTGCTATGACCGCTACCTGCCCATGCTCTCACCCGCATGTCAAATCATCGGCATTGCCTTTGACGAGCAACGCGTCGACGGCGTTCCCACCGATACCCACGACCTGCCGCTACCCCACATCATCAGCGCCTGATCGCCGCTGTTTCGCACCCGCAAGATGAGCGTGGAAAATCTCCCACTTTGGGCCCCCTTACGAGCCAAAAGTGGGAGATTATCCACGCTCATTCAACAAGCGTCCAGATTTCCACGCTCGTCCGTCCGATTTTCCACGCTTGTGCAGCCAAACGCCCTGCAACTGCCTCAGCACGCACGCGGCACGCCGGCGACCTTGAGCTTGCGATCGAGCTTTGTCGGATCCCTTAGATCATCCCAGCACAAGCGCACGATCTTGCAGTTATCAAGCAGCGAAAGCCTCGACTCGCGCTGGCGCTCATCAAACTGCGCCTTCGCGAGCTTGCCCTCCTCCGCCGCCTTCTCGCTTTTAACGAATCCGTCGAACTCCCCGATAATCAGCCGGTCGCCCACACGCCACAAGTAGTCAACTCGATACGGCCGCCCCGGCTCAACCGGGTCGAACAGCTCAACTTGCAGCTCCGGCGTCTGCCAGCCGCGCTCAATCATCAGAGCACGCGCCTTGGACTCGCCACCGCTTTCCGATAGGCCATCGGCACACCGCGCAACACTTCGCGCCGTCACAACACCGCGACGATTTAAGCCAAGCTTGTTGATTGCCTCAACGAGATGCTCCTTCGACAACAGCTGCTCATGAAGCGCCGAGTCCGCAATGATCAGTCCCTCGACAAACGATGCATCGACCAGGCAATCCGTAATCGTTTGGTCGATATCGGTCACGGCAATATCCATCTGGATTGCCCGCGTTTGACGAGCATAACGATGGCGAATCACCCGAGAGCCCGGCGTCGTCGATTGCGCCGGCGCCGCGGCGATATGGATGTGCGTCAAATTGGCATGCGAAACCGAAAGGCCATAGATAACAGCCGCCGTATAGGAGCAAAACGTCCAGTCGGGATGCTTTTGCGCAAGGGCCCGCACCCGATGCAGATAACGTTGCCGAAACTTGAGCTCGGACCAATAATCCGGACGCGCATACAGCCCCGGCATGACCGCCTCTAGACTTCCCGCCGCCACACGCCGCTCAATCTGCTTTGCCTCCGCCGCCGTGCGTGCGTACACGCAGCTCATCTGCTGTTCGCACGCTTTAATGTGGCTTGTAAGTCTTTGATTCGCCGTCATGTTTCCCATGTCGCCTCCCAACTCTTGGAACGGCGCAAACGTACCAGACGGTTTCATGCGAAGTCTGACCAAATGCTGTCCGGGCGCTGACCAAATACTTGACGGTTTTGGACGTTTTAGGCTGATGGCTTATATCTGCAGGTAGGGTAGTTGTCGAGAGGTCCCTGTCTCCACAATTTGGCGCCTCTAAAGCCGTCGATTTCTTTTAAAGAAAATATGCTGTGGCTCAAAACTACCTTGTTTGCAACGTGGCCCGTATGCACTCGACGTGTAATGAGGCCGCCGGCATGACAGCTACAGAAAAATCGAGCGTGGAAAATCTCCCGTTTTTGGCCCCTTCCTCGGCCAAAAGTGGGAGATTATCCACGCTCGATTTGTAAACGTCCGAAAATCCACGCTCGTGTGTCCGAAAATCCACGTTCGTCACGCCGCGAGCACAGCAACGGCCGCAGCAGCAACCACAGCTACAGCCTAGTGCTCCTCGCCGGCGCGGGCCAGGTCGTAGGGCGTGGTCTGGTAGACGTAGTAGTTGAGCCAGTTGGTGTAGAACAGCTGAGCTTGGCTGCGCCAGACGTTGCGCGGCTCGGCGGAGGGGTCGTCGCCCGGGAAGTAATGCGCCGGCACCTCCGGGTTGAGCCCGCGCTTCACATCGCGCTCGTACTCCAGGCGCAGCGTATCGGTGTCGTACTCGGGATGGCCAAAGACAAAGAAGCGACGGCTGTCGGTCGACTTGACGATGTACAGGCCCACCTCGTCGGACACGGCCACGACCTCAAGCTGCGGCTCGGCCTCCACGTCCTCGCGGCGCACATCGGTGTTGCGCGAATGCACGGCATAGAAACGGTCGTCAAAGCCGCGAACCAGCGGGCTTTGCGGCTTCACCAGATAATGCTCAAACACGCCACTCGCCTTTGCCGGCAGGTCGTGCTTCTGGATACCGTAATGATGGTACAGGCCGGCCTGCGCGCCCCAACAAATGTGCAGCGTAGAGTGCACGTGCGTGGTGGACCAATCCATGATCTGGCAGAGCTCGGGCCAGTAGTCGACCTCTTCGAACGGCATCTGTTCCACCGGGGCGCCCGTGATAATCAGGCCGTCGTAGTGGATGTCGCGGATGTCGTCGAACGTGCGGTAGAACGTCTCCAGGTGGCCGGCGCTCACGTGCGTGGCCTCGTGTGTTTTGGTGCGCAGCAGGTCCACCTCCACCTGCAGCGGCGTGTTGGAGAGCTTGCGCATGATCTGCGTCTCGGTAGCGATTTTGGTGGGCATGAGGTTGAGGATGAGCACGCGCAGCGGACGGATGTCCTGGTGCAGCGCCCGGTACTCGGTCATGACAAAGATGTTCTCGCTCTCGAGCTGCGCGGCGGCAGGGAGGGCGTCGGGGATGCGAATGGGCATGGATGCTCCTTACGAGTCAGTTGCAGCTATGGTACAACGACCAGCGCCATCCGCGCGAGCACATCGCCCAGCGATACCGTCAGCGGCCCAAATCGCTCCAAAAGTAGAGATTAAGGCATGCCCAAAAATCTATAGCGCTTTAGCCTAGCAAAGTGGCAACAGGACGCTACAATGGTTCGACGCGAAAAACTCGGCCGAAAGGATACATATATGTACCAGACGCGTAAGATCGGTGTGGTCGGCCAGGGCCACGTAGGAGCACATGTCGCCAACAGCCTGCTCATGCAGGGCATTGCCGATGAGCTGTACCTGTGCGATATCAACGAGGCCAAGGTGACGTCCGAGGTCCAGGACCTGCGCGACTCCCTTTCGTTTGTCCCGTACAACACCAAGATCGTCAACTGCTACGACCACTACGAGGAGCTTGCCTGCTGCGACGTCATCGTCAACGCCGCCGGCAAGGTCGCGCTGGCCGCCGGCAACCGCGACGGCGAGCTGTTCTTTACCACCGACGCCGCCCGCACCTTTGCCAAGCGCATCGTCGACGCCGGCTTTGACGGCATCTTCGTGAGCATCTCCAACCCCTGCGACGTCGTGTGCACCGAGCTGTGGCACCTGACCGGCTACGATCCCAAGAAGATCATCGGCTCGGGCTGCGGCCTGGACTCCGCCCGCCTGCGCACCGAGATCTCCAAGAAGGTCGGCGTGAGCCCCAAGTCCATCGACGCCTACATGATCGGCGAGCACGGCTTTAGCCAGTTGGCCGCCTTTAAGGCCGCAACCATCGCCGGCAAGAGCCTTAACGAGCTTCAGGCCGAGAACCCCGACAAGTACGCCTTTGACCACATGGAGGTCGAGGAGCTCGCGCGCAAGGGCGGCTACGTAACCTACCAGGGCAAACAGTGCACCGAGTACGCCGTCGCCAACTCCGCCGCGCGCGTTTGCGCCGCCGTGCTGCATAACGAGCACGCCGTGCTTTCCGCCTCCACGCTCATGACCGGCCAGTATGGCGAGGAGGGCATCTTCACCTCCCTGCCGTGCGCGATCGGTGCCGAGGGCGTCGAGGAGGTCTACACGCTGGACCTGTCCGAGCACGAGCTCGAGGGCTTCCACAAGAGCTGCCAGCACATCCGCGACAACATCGCCCAGCTCGACTGGTGGGACGCCGAGGCCTACGACGCAAAGTAGGCCGCTGGCTACCGCAACCTTGCGAATCTATGCGCGATACTAAGCGGGCCGCGCCGGAAATCCCCGGCGCGGCCCGCTTTTTGACTCATGTGGCCCGCTTGCGAATCGAAGGTTAATGCTTTTCCCGTTACCTAGTACTGCTCGATGCCCATGTAGCGACGAACCTCGGGGCTGTGGTCAAACACCTTGCCGCGGGCGGCGCGCAGCTCGCAGCTCATGTTGTAGAAGAAGATCGGCTCCAAGTACGAACGCACGCTGGCGGGCACGTCGCCCACGCCGTACTCGAGCGCGTCGAGCACCATGATCGTATCGGTGTGCGTGTTGAGGAACGCAAGAGCGCGCTCCTCCATGGGGCGGCACTCGCCCGATCCGAGCTGCACAAAGTAGAACACGCCGGGCTCGGTGGCTTCGAACGGGCCATGGAAGTACTCGCCGGAGTGGATGTAGCAGCAGTGCTGCCACTGCATCTCCATGAGCGAGCAGATTGCCATGGCGTAGGTCTGGCTAAAGTTGGGGCCGGAGCCCAGGATGTAGAAGAACTTGTGCTGCTGGCAGAGCTCGGCAAAACGGGCACCTAGCTCGGCGTTGACCTTCTCGCGCGCGGCGGGCAGCAGCGCATCCATCTGCTTAAGGCCTTCGTACATGTCGGCGAGCGCTTCGTAGCCCTCCTGCTGGTCGAGCAGTTCGGCGGCGATCAGAGCGCCGATGCCCTGCGGCACCTCGGCCTGCAACACGCCCTCGCCCCACGGATAGACCCAGGTGGTCCACTTGCCGTTGTCGATCTTTGAGCCCTCGCAGTCGGTAAGGGCAATGACCTCGGCGCCGGCAGCCAACGCCATCTCGCAGCCGTCGACGACCTCTTGCGTGTTACCGCTGTGGCTGCAGGCGATGACGAGTGACTTCTCGCCAAGACTCTTGGGAGTCATCAGGCAAAACTCGCGCGCCGTGTAGACCGTCGAGGTAAACGTGGTGGCCTCGCGCTTGAGCAGTTCGTTGGCCGGCATGAGGTCGATCATCGAACCACCGCAGGCGATCCAAAAGACGTTCTCGACCTTGCCCTTGCGCTCGATAATTTCCTGAATCAGATCATGTGCGTTCATGCTGATGCCCCTCCTTGTGTGGCGGCTTTTGGCGACGGCTGCTCGTACCTGCTGTCGTTCTATGTTGTTCTATATATACCACGCATGCAGCCACGGTGGAAGCCATTGCGATAAATTTGTTCCATGTTGTTCTATTCGTGAACGTTAGATGTCGAACACGTAGCGCGAGCCCACGATCTTTTGACGACCGAGCAGCAGGGGCCGCTCGTCCTCATCGGTAAAGTATGCCTCCATATAGAAGAGCGGCTCGCCGACCGGCACCTCCAGCAGCGGGGCCGCCTGAGCATCGGCAAGCGCAATCTCCACGGTGCAGGGGTCGGACTTGAGCGGCGCGCGGCCCGAATGCTCGGCAACGAGCGCAAAGATTGAGTTATCGGTGAGGTCCTCATCGGCCAACGTCTGCAGGTAGGGATGGTCGGCAAGCACAAAGGCGTTGTTCTCGAGCATGACGGGCACGCCATCTGCCGTGCGCACGCGCTCGACCACGATGAGCTCGCAGCCGGGCTCCACGCCAAAAAATGCCGCGTCCTCACGCGTCGCCGCAACCACCGTGCGCGACACCAGGCGCGCTCCGGCCACCATGTCGTTGGCGGCACAACCCTCGGTGAAACTCTGGACGTCGCCCTTCTGGCGAATCTTGCGTTTGAGCTTGGGAGCGCACACAAAGGTGCCCCTCCCCTGCTGGCGGTTGAGGTAGCCCGCGCGCGACAGCTCCTCGATGGCACGGCGCACGGTGATGCGCCCCACGCCGTAAGACTTCGCGAGCTCCATCTCGGAAGGAATGCGCGAGCCGGCCGCGTACACGCCGCGTGCGATCTCGCCCTTTAGGTCGTCCATGACCTGCTGGTATAGCGGCACGGCGGGCACGTCAGTACGGTCGGTCTTGTTATCGGTCGCCATCGTTACGCTCCATCCCGTGCATGCTCGGATTCAAACTCTTCTATCGCCGCCATAAACTGCTCGCCAAAGGCGTCGGCCTTTTTCTCGCCGATGCCGTTGACCTGGATAAGCTCGTCGCGCGTCTGAGGACGTAGACGGCACAGGCCGCGCAGGGCCTTGTCAGAGAAGACCATGTACGGTGCCATCTCCAGCTCGGTCGAGATCTCCTTGCGGAGTGCCCGTAGGCGCTCAAACAGCTCGGCGTCGTCGCCCACGCGCGGTCGCTGATCCAGCTCGGCCTCCTCGCGCAGCAAATCCACCGCACGGCGGGCACGGGCCGAGGCCTTGCGCTTGGACGCGCGACGCTTAACGGTAAAGGCGAACGTCTCGTCCTCGACCTCGCCGGCACGCGGGCCCAGACCCACGACCGGATACTGGCCCTGCGAGGTGGCCAGGTAGCCCCGCCCGCACAGCTGGCCGATGATGTCCTTGATGCGCCCGACCGATTCGCTCGACAGCTCACCGTAGCCGCGATCCTCGTCCAGATGCATCTGGCGAATGCGCTCGGTGTTGCCGCCGTGAAGCACGTCGGCGATCAGCGACTTGCCAAAGCGCATGGGGCGCGTGGCCACATATTGCACGGCGGCGCGGGCCATGTCGGTGACGTCCTCGACCTCGAACTGTGTGAGGCAGTTGCTGCAGTTGCCGCAACCCTCGGCGTCATCCGTGGCGGTGGCGCCCGCACCAGCCGCGGCAGCATGCTCGGCCGCGGCCTCGTCGCCAAAGTAGCGCAGCATGTATTCGCGCAGACAGCCGGTGGTATTGCAGTAGCCCTCCATCTGGCTGAGCAGGCGATAGCGGTTCTGGAGCGCCCATGCGCGCTGCTCGTCGTCGAGCGCCTCATCGGCAGCATCGCCGCGGTCGATCAAAAAGCGGCGCATGCGAAAATCGTTGCCGTTCCACAGCAAGTGGCAGCTGGCCGGGTCGCCGTCGCGGCCGGCGCGGCCTGCCTCCTGGTAGTAGGCCTCGATGCTCTCGGGCACGTTGTTGTGAATCACGTAGCGCACGTTGGGCTTGTCGATGCCCATGCCAAAGGCGTTGGTGGCGACCATCACCTGGATATCGTCGTCGATAAAGGCACGCTGGCTCTGGCGGCGGGCGTCGTTGCCCATGCCGGCATGGTAGCGCCCCACACGAATGCCGCTGGGGCCCAGTGCCTCGGCAAGCTCCGCGGCCAGCGCATCGACCGTCTTGCGAGTCGAGCAATACACGATGCCGCTCTCGCTCGAATGCGCGATCACATAGTCGCGCACCCACGCGGCCTTGGCCTTGTCGCCCATCTCCTCGCAGCCAAAGTAGAGGTTCTTGCGATCGAAGCCCGTCACCACGGTCGCGGGGTTTTGCAGTCCGAGCATCTGCTGAATGTCCGCGCGCACGCGCTCAGTCGCCGTGGCGGTAAAGGCCGCCACGATGGGGCGCTGCGGCAGGGAATCGATGAACTCGCGAATCTGCAGGTAGGCGGGGCGGAAATCCTGGCCCCATTGGCTCACGCAGTGGGCCTCGTCAATAGCCACGAGCGGCACGCCAATGCCGGCGGAACCCGCGGCCTCCTGGGCAAAGGCTAAAAAGCGCGGCTCGAGCAGGCGCTCGGGCGCCACGTACATAAGCTGGTAGCGGCCCTCGCGCGCCCGCTTGAGCACGGTGTTTTGCTGGGCCGGAGTAAGACTGGAGTTGAGATAGCTGGGTCGCGCACCCGCCGCGAGCAACGCGCGGGTCTGGTCCTCCATAAGCGACAGCAGCGGACTCACCACAAAGGTGATGCCGGGCAGCATGAGCGCGGGCACCTGGTAGCAAATGGACTTGCCGGCGCCCGTGGGCATAACGCCCAGCGCATCGCGACCGGCAAGGATCGCATCGACCATGCGGTCCTGTCCCGGGCGAAACGAGGTGTAGCCAAAATAGGCGCCGAGCGTGTCGAGCGCCATCTGCTGCATGCTATCGGTCATGGTTTCCTAACGTTCAAGTCATCTGCCGCCGATTATACGCCGCCACGCGGACCGGTGCCGCGCCGCTGCCGGCCACGGGCGATGCAATCCGAAGGGAACGAGCGCGGATTTTTGGACACTTTCCGGATGAGCGTGGATAATCTCCCACTTTGAGCACGCCGTTGAGCCAAAAACGGGAGATTATCCACGCTCATTCTACGGGTAGTCATTGGGGACACACCTGAATGACCAGTCGTTTAAGAACGTTCCCAACGGCTAAGGAGTGTCCCCAGTGCCGGCCCGGCAACGTCGATGTTTTATCTCTTGACAAGCACGGAAACGTCGCTGGTTGAGCATAAGTCAGCGAAAACGCCCCTAAGCGAGCAAGGTGACGTGAAAGAGGAGGGAAGCGTACTTCGGTACGCGACCGACGATTGAACGTCAGATTGCCGCTTAGGGGCGTTTGCAGCGTCGAGCCGTTACGGCGTTTGGTAAAACGCCGTAACCAAAGGCGCAACTAGAGCTACATGACCATGACGTAGCGCGATCCCACGTAGTACTGCTTACCCATCAGGACCGGCTCATCGTTGGGACCGGTAAAGCCGGCGCGCAGGTTGAGCAGCGGATCATGCGGGGCAATGCCCAGCTCGGCCGCCTGCTCGGCATTAGCTCGAACGGCCTCGACCGTACGGTAGCCAACCGAGACAATCGGGATTCCGCCAACACGCTCGACCTCGGCAAAAATCGACTTGTCCTCAAGATCGGCCCTCAACAGCTCACGGTAGGCATCAAACGGCACAAAGATGTTCTCCTCAAAGATGGGCTCGCCGTCGGCCGTACGCACGCGCTTGATATGCAGCAGCAGCGCATCCTTCTGCAGGCCAAAGAACTCCATCTCGTTTTGGCGCGCCGGAACGATCTGGCGATCGATCACATGCGCACCGGCCTTCATGCCGTTGTTGGCACACAGCGCGGTAAACGTCTGCAGCGTCGAGGCGTGAAACTGGCGATTGATGTGCGGCGTGGAAACAAAGGTGCCGCGGCCCTGCTGCTTAACCAGGTAGCCATCGGAGCACAACTCCTCGACGGCGCGGCGCACCGTTATTCGGCTCACGTCGTACTGCTCGGCTAGCTCAAGCTCGGACGGAATACGCTCCTTGGGTGCATAAACACCTTTCTCGATCGCATCTTTGATTTCGTCATAAATCTGCTGGTAAAGCGGTGCATTTTTGGGTGCAGGCATATCTGATCACTCTTATCGAAATATCGAAATAACTAATACGTATATAACGTCTAGTTTCATATTATCTCATATTGATAAAACGATACACCATCCCTACCAAAAAGCGACAGCTTCATTTTGGTAGGTTTTATCTGGGCAAACGAAAGTCCCTCGAAAGCAACGGGGCTTTCGAGGGGCTCATGCGGAAGGGTTGCGCCGGGCCGGCAAAATGCCAATACCCTACTTGCCGTCGTCCTGCTGCAGGCTGTCCTGCTCGCTGAGGCGCGCCTGCCTGCTGGCCATGCGCGCGGGCTTGTCGGGATCGGGTACGGCCGTGGGCATGGGCTCGTCGACATGACCGCCCCACCAGCCGCCCACAAAGTTGAGCGTGTGGAACACGTTGATCACGGCACCGGGATCAATGTCGCACACCAGCTTGATAATGTCCTGGCTCTCGTAGGTCGAGACAACGGCGTGCAGCAGGTACATCTTTTCGCGGCTGTATCCGCCGATGACCTCGGCACAGCTAATGCCGTGCTGAAAATGGTCAACATAGGCGGTCATGACCTCGTCTGCCTTGCGCGTCGTGATCTGCAGCGTCACGCGGTCGTAGCGACGATAGAAACTGTCGATGGTCTTGGTCGAAATAAACTGGAACACGATGGAGTACGCCGCATTGTCCCAGCCAAACATAAAGCCAAAGATCGCCAGGATAAAGCAGTTGAAACCAAAGATGACACCCCAGATAGTCTTGCCCGTGTGGTTGGAGACCCACAGCGCGATAAAGTCGGTGCCGCCGGTGGATGCGCCGGACTTTAGCGCGATGGCAGCGCCCAGACCCGAGACCACGCCGCCAAAAATGATGAGCATGATCTTGTCGCCCAAAAACGGGGAAAAGTGAAAGATGTTGAGGAACAGCGACGAGAGCACGACCTGCATCATCGAGAAGATGACGAAGCGCTTGCTAATGCCGCTCCAGCATAGGAGCGCCACAGGGATGTTGAGCGCGAGCATACCGAGCGAGATGTCGATGTGAACGCCGCCCAGCGAGGTAACGCGATCGAGCAGGACCGCGACGCCGGTAAGACCGCTCGGAAGCAGGTCGGCGGGCCGAATGAACGCCTGAATCAGGAATGTCTGGAGAACGGCGGAAATGGTGACTGCCACAGCGGTGATGGCGCGGCGGACGATAGTGAGGCGGCCGAGCACGAGCACGCGGTCCGTGAGCTGATCGATGGCGTTCGCCACGTAGGCTCCTTTCGAAGGCAGATATAGTTGTGGGGCGTGCCCGCGATTGTAGCATGGAGCGAGAAGAGGCGCTTCAATTCGCCCTCTCTCGACGACCAAAACGGGACCAGCAACCCCCACGACCAAAGGCCCAAAGTACAAGTGAGTAGACTTTACGCGACCTGCAGAGCACACCCAAAACCGCCACCCCTGTGACCTGCGGTTTTACTAGAGCGGATGCACTTTGTGCTCGGCCTGCGCCAAAAAGTCTACTCACTTAGCCCGAATCGAAGCCAAACGGATCCAAATAGATGACAAATTAAGCCAATCCGCAGCAAAAGACGCGTGAATCAGTGCTTCTCGCGGCGGATTGACACTACAAAGCGGCCAAAATGTCGGTCAGATTATCAATAACGGCATCGGCTCGCGATTGATCGAGGTTGACGCCCTCGTGCGGACGCAGTGCCAGGACGCGGGCGCCGGAACGCTTGCCGGCCTCGATGCCCAAAGGCGAATCCTCGATAACCAGGCACTCGGCAGGCTCCACCCCCAGCGCCTCCATGGCGCGCAGGTAGATCTCGGGGTCGGGCTTAAACGCACTGCACTCGTGACCGCTGATGGTGTAGTCCAGCACGTCGGCGATGCCGGCAATCTCCACCAGCTCGTCAATGAGCTCGCGATAGGACGAGCTCGCGATGGCGCACTTCACGCCGCGCTCGTGCAGCTCACGCATCACCGGCTCCGTCTGCTCGTTGAGCAACTCGGCATACGGAACGGGATGGTCCGGGCTGTAGACCTGCTTGTACTCCACGCGCAGACGCTCGCGCAGCTCAACATCGTCGGGCACCAGCGCCTCCCAAATGGCAGGCTCGTTAGACCCCGAAAGATCGGGAATCTCATCAAAGTGGAAGCCCTTCTCCTCCATAAACGCCACGCGACGACGGTTGTAGAACCACTCGGTATCGACCAGCACTCCGTCCATGTCAAACAGCACTGCCTTGATCATACGCATCTCCTCCCACCTGCCAAAAAGGGACAGGTTTATTTTGGTAGGTTTTATCTGGGGTTTTATGACGCGACAGACACGCCCTCCCCAGAGCAAAAAAGGGGATGGGGCGCAAACCCCATCCCCTCTCAATCAACCCGTAAGGTCTACTTACTTGTGATTAGTAGGAAAGCTTCCACATGTAGCGACGCATGGTCAGCGGGTGCTGACGGGCCTCGGCGATCTGGTTGCCGTACTCGCGCATAACGGCAAGGTGCAGCAGCGGGTTGAAGTAGGTGACGACGCTCGCGGGCACGGCGTCAGCCAGGCCGTAGTCCTTGGAGTCGATCAGAGCGACCTTGGCGCCCATGCGCTCAAGGAAGGTGAGGGCGCGGGCGTCCATCGGACGGGTAGCGCCATCGGACATGAAGAAGACGTAGGGCTTACCCTCGGTGGAAACCTCGAACGGGCCGTGGAAGTACTCGCCGGTGTTGTAGGCGGCGGCGTCGATCCACTGCATCTCGGTGAACAGGAAGGCGGCGTGAGAGTAAGCCATCTTCTCGGAGGCACCGGAAGCCATGAAGTAGATCATCTTGTCGTCCTTGAAGTCCTCGGCGAACTTCTTGGCGAGCTTCTTGCAGGACTGAGCGGCGTTCTCGCAGAGCTCGAAGACGTTGGTGAGGCCGGTGATCATGTCCTCGTAGTGGTCATAGCCCTCGGTCTGCTGAAGGATCTCGACAGCAAGAGCGATGGCGTAGCCGGGCTTCTCGCACTTGGCAGCGAAGTTGGCGTGGAAGCCGTGAACGATAACGTAGTCAGCGTCGACGGTCAGAGCGGAGCCAGCCTTGTTGGTGAGGGAGACGACCGGGCAGTTGTGCTTCTTGGCGGTCTTGTTGGCCTCGACGGTCTCGGGCGTGGAGCCACCGAGGGAGCAGGTGATCACGAAGGTGTGCTCGTTGACCCAGGAGGGCGTGTCGTAGTTGAACTCGTTAGCGGTGAAGATCTGAACGTTCAGCTTGTCCGTGTTGTTGGCCAGGAAGTACTTGGCGGGGTAAAGGTCGGACATGGAAGCGCCGCAGCCGACGAAGGCGACGCTGTGGATCTCGTGGTTGGACAGGACGTCAGCGACGATCTGCTTAGGGAGGTTAAGGTCGATCTCGTACATCTGACACATTCCTTTCGATTTTTGCGGCGCCACATTGCCGGGCGCTCGCAGGGTTACCGTGGTTTGGACCGAGTCGCCGGCCCGTTGAGGATGCGACAAGGGGACTGTCCCATTGTCGCATTTTGGGGATGGAAGCCTGCCTGGGGTATGGGATGCCAGGCAGGCCCCCGGGGGAAAGCGGTTAGGCGCTTAGTCGCGACTAAGCCAGGATGCCGACCGCGGAGAGGGCGATGCCGCCCACAATGGCGATCACGAGAAGCCAACCGGTGTTGACGTTCTTCTTGATGAGCCAGTACATAAGGCCAGTGAGGCCGAGGGAGATCATCTGGGGCATCATGCCGTCCAGGATGTCCTGGATCACGACGGTGCCCTCAGCGAACTGCAGCGGGGTGGTGGCGCCGATCAGCGTAGCGATCATGCCGCCCACGGACATAAGACCCACGATGCCGCAGACATACATGAGCTTCTCCATGAGGTCGCCGCCCTGAAGCTTGCTCAGGTACTCGTGGCCGCCCTGATAACCCATCTTGGCTGCGAACCAAGTGATCAGCACAGAGGGGACGATGGAGATGAGCATAGCCAGAATCGGGCCCATGATGGAGCCCTGCTGAGCCAGCTGAACGCCCAGGCCAAAGGCGATAACGCGGATGGTGCCCTGGAAGAAGGAGTCACCGATGCCGGAAAGCGGACCCATGAGGGAGGTCTTGACCGCGTTGATCGAATCGGGATCGAAGTTCTCGGGATCCTTGGCGTACTCCTCCTCCATGGAGGCGGAGAGGCCCAGGATGAAAGCGCTCGTCTGCGGGGTGCAGTTGTAGAACGCCATGTGACGGTGGTAAGCCTCTTTCTTAGCAGCGAGCTGCTTGGGGTCGGACTCATCCGGATAGAGGCGATCGAGCGTGGGAACCATGCCGTAGAGGAAGCCCATGTTCATCTGACGCTCGTAGTTCCAAGAGGCCTGGATGGCCCAGGAGCGCCAGAAGAACTGGCTGACCTTCTTGTTCAGGGACACGTCCTTGGTTGCGGTTGCCATAGTGTGTTCCTCCTTAGTCTTCGTCGTCTTCGAGCGGATCGTAGTCGGAATCGACACCGGCGGCTGCATGGGAACCGTTGAACTTGAAGCCCATGAAGACGACAGCCAGGCACACACCGATCAGAGCGACCGCGATGACGGACAGGTTGAGGTAAGCGGCGAGCAGGAAACCGATGAACAGGAACGGAGTCATACCCTTCTTGATCATCATGGTGAGCAGCAGGGCCAAGCCGTAGGCGGTCATGATCTTGGTCGAAACGTTAAGACCAGTGGACAGCCACTCGGGAACCATGTTGACGATGGCCTGAACCAGGTCGGTGCCAACAAAGACGGCGAGGAAGATCGGCAGGAAGTACATGACGGCGTACAGACCGGAGCCGGCGCAGATGTGCATGCGGTAGGCGGTCTTGAACTTTCCGTTATCGATCGCGCTATCTGCCACATGGGTGAGGGCGGCGATGATGGAACGGAACACGATGCCGAGGAGCTGACCCAGGACGGCGACCGGGATGGCGATCGTCATGGCGGTCTCGGCGGAAGCATCGGTCAGGCACGCAAAGGCAGCGGCCACGATGCCGCCCAGGACCATATCGGGCGGAACGGCGGCGCCGACCTGCACCAGGCCCATGGACACGAGCTCGACGGCGGCACCGACGGCAAGGCCGGTGGGCACATCGCCCAGCAGCAGACCGACGAGCGTAGCGCCAACGAGGGGCTGCTCGAAGTTAAGACGACCGAGCAGGCGGGAGTCCCACATGCAGAACACGCCGACGAGGCCGACGAGCACCGCACTGATGAACGTATTCATACCCTTCTCCTTTCAGTCAGGCAAAAGCCTGGTTGATTACAGCTTGGCGTCGATGTCGACGCTCTGATACGTAGGGGTCTGCTGGACGTAGAGCTTGATGCCCATGTCGAGCAGTTGGTTGACGTCGGCCTTCTGGTTGGCGTCGAGGAAGACGGAGCTGTCCTTGCCGCCGACCTGATCGGCACCGTCGTGGTTGGCGGTGGCGCCCAGGTTGATGGCGTCGAGCTTGTAGCCCTGGCAGAACTGCAGCATCTCGGCAGTGTTGCCAAAGACGAACATGACGCGCTCGCCGAGGGTGTTGAGCTTGTCCATCTTGGCGAGGGCACGCTCGACGGTGAAGACGTTCAGGCGCACGCCCTGGGGCTTGGCCAGCTTAAGAGCGCCCTTCTTGATGTCATCGTTGGCGGCGGCGTTGTCGACGACGATGATGCGCTCGGCCTGAACCTTGGTGGTCCAGGTAAAGACGACCTGGCCGTGCAGCAGACGGTAGTCAAGACGTGCGAGGACGATCTTGGCGGGACCGGAGCTGTGACGGGACGCCTTGGCCTTCTTGGCGGGAGCCGCGGCAGCCTCGACCGGTGCGTTGGGGTTGGTCAGACCGGTGCGGGCCTCGTTGATGAGGGCTGCGAGCTCGGCACCCTTGACGGGGACGGGGCTCATAGCGAGCGTGAGCGCCAGCGGGATGTTGAAACCGCTGACAACCGTGAACTTCGTGCCGTTCTTGGAAAGCTCGACCATGTTGTTGTTGACCGAGCTGCCGAGCATATCGGTCAGAACATAGACGGTGTCGTCCGCGTTGAACGTGGCGATCATAGCCTCAACCTTATTGGTGATGGGCTCCTTGTCGTCACGAGCAAGCGACACGACGTGGACGTTCGACACGTCGCCGAGAACCATCTCGAGCGTGTCTTTGGCGCCTGCGGCCAGGCCGCCATGAGATGCGAGAATGATCTGATTCATCTTGCCTCCTCCTTTTCGTTATGGTCATTATAACGTCTTATACGTTGCTTATATTGCTAATTAGTATAAAGACCGTTCGCGGGTGAAAATCGACCGTTGACGGGTTTAACGTACTCGAAACGTTTGGCTAGGTAGGCCGGCGCTAGCTGGATAACCCCAGGTCAGACCCTGCGCGCAATCCCCTATCGCACGAAGTACCAGGGGCTTTCCTGTACGGTGGGTTCCAGCGCAATGCCGGTGCGTTCCTTAAACAGATCCATGTCCTGAGATTTTTCGGTCCACCACGCGTTGGGCTTAAAGGTCATGCTCTCAATGACATGACCGACAAACACACTGTTGCGCAGCTTGGAGAAGTCGGTATTCATAATCAGGATGGACGCGAGCACCAGCACGATGCCCAGGACTTTAATCGCGCCGGCGGGCTCGGCGTAGACACCAATGCCCACCAGTACGGTGACGACCGTCTCGAATGACATTACGACGGGAACTTTCGACGTCTCGAGCCCCATGGACAGACCCTGCATATATAAGACATAGGCCACGGCTGTGGGGATGAGTCCAAAACCAAAGAACAGCAGCAGCAGCTGTGGCGACATTGCCGCGGCGACATCTGGCCACGGAGCCGCGATAGCCGCCATAACCGCACCGCCAAAAACAAGGCCCCAAAACGTGACAGCCAGCGGGTGGACCGTCTTGGTTGCTATCCGGCTAAACACCGCGAGCGACGCGCCGCAAAAGCCCGCGATCACGCCCGACGTGACGCCCCAAACCGAAAAATGGAAACCGGAAAGGTCGCCATTGGTCACTGCAAGTACACAGCCACCGATATTAAAAGCGATGGCAACGAGCTTGTTGGGAGTCACATCCTCGCGATAAAGCACGCGGCCGAGCATGACGCCAAACACCGGCGAGGTGTAGAGCAGCACCGAGGCCGTGGACATGCCCACCTCGCCCATGCACTCGTAATAAAGCGTGTTAGCGGTGGCGAGGCCGATAATGCCAAGAAGCGCACAGGGAACAAGCTCTTTAGGACTTGCCTTGAACAGTGCCAGGGGACCCGATGCCTTTCCCTCACGATCGCCTCCCTGGCAACCCATGAACGCCAAGACCGGAGCCATTAAGACGGCACCCGACAACAGGCGAAAGGCCGCCATGCTCTGAGACGAAACACCCATGGCCGAGATGCCGTTTACATAGATTCCGATGCTGCCCCACATAAGCGCGGCGATCAGCACCAGCACATAGCCCAGATTGCTTTTCTTCAACGCAGCCTCCTCGGTATTGTTTCCAATATGTTTCACACTACGTTATAGTCGTTATATACATTTTTCAAGACACAAATCGGCGAGCGGATAAGTGATCCGTTTTCCTCCGCCCCCAGCGGATTACTGGGCGGTTGCGGTGAAATAGTTCCTAAATAGAGGCTTCAAGCCCCCAAGCAGGAACTATTCCACCGCAACTTATGAGGACATCGAGCTGTTAGGCCGCTCTATCCCCTAGTAGTCCAGCTTCCACATGTAGCGGCGCGTCATGTAGTCCTTGTGGGTGACGGCAGAGAGCGCGCGCATGTACACGTTGTTGAGAATCGGGGCAAAGATCAGGTGGTTGAAGTACTCGCTCACGCTGTCCTTGATGTCGTTGAGGCCGAGCTCCTTGGCGTCGAGCTGATAGACGCGCTCGCCACCGTACTGGTTGACGAAGCGGATACCGCGCTCGTCGTTGCAGCGGCTGCGGCCGACGCTGATGAGCTGGAACAGCGAGGTGCGCTTGTCCAGAATCTCGAAGGGGCCGTGGAAGAAGTCGCAGGTGTTGATGGTGCAGGAATCGATCTGCAGCATCTCCTGCACGTTGCAGATGCTAAAGACGTAGGCGGCACCAAAGAGCGGGCCCTGAGCCATGACGTTGATGCAGGGCTTGTCGGCATTCTGCTCGGCCCACTTGGCAGCGAGCGGACGGGTGTACTCGACGGCCTTGCGATAGATGGGGTCGACCAAGTCGAACGCGGCCATAGCGGTCTCGTACTCGGCATAGCCCTCGGTCTGCTGCGTGAGCTCCATGGCGATCATGGTCACGACGGCGGAGTTGGTACGGCCCATGCAGGACTCGTCGACGGCCAGGCTGTCATACTGAATCTTGTAGTCGCAGACCTCGGTGAGGCCGGACTCGTCAACATAGATGGCGATGGTGCTGGCGCCGTGGTCCTTGGCGACCTGGGCGGCGACGATGGTCTCCTTGGTGCCGCGCATGGACACGACGACGGCCAGGGTGTTCTCGTTGACATAGGCGGGCGTGGCGTGCACGAACTCATTGCTGGTGTAGCTGGAGCTCACGACCTGCGTGGCCTCGTGCTCCATAAAGTACTGGGCAGGATAGTTGCCGCCGTTGGATCCGCCGGCGCCAATCCACACGACGCGCTTGATGCCGCCCTTGTCTGCCTTGTCAGCCAAAACCTGGGAGACGACATCCTTAACCTGTTCCTGAGTAGTCATCGTGCATCAGCCTTTCTTCTCGTTTGATGCTCATCACAGGCATACAAGTTACATACATGTTTTGGTTATGTCGACTAGTTGTATGCTATATTTATCTTAGAAATTTTGCTGGTAAGGTTTTCGATAACTTGATACCAGCGGTTTTGTTGTTGTATTGAATACATGCTTGATTAGATACGCATACAGGTTAGATACAGGTTGATCGCATGAACGCTTCATCTAAAAAGAGACTGACCCAATACGAGCGCTTGGCGGGCATGCTGCGCGACCGCATCGCCTCCGGCACCTACGCGCGCGGAGACAAGCTGCCGTCCGAGATGGAACTCATGGACGAATCGGGGCTGTCGCGCAGCACCGTACGCCACGCCCTTAAGGTGCTCGTTGACGAGGGCCTGGTGCGCACCGAGCGCGGGCGTGGCGCCTTTGTGGCCGACACGCCGGCACTCCACGAGAACAACCTGGTGTTTTCGAGCTACACGACACAGGTCCAGGGTCAGGGTATGAAGCCCACCACGCGCACGGTGGACTCGGGCTTTGCCAAGGCCGCGGGCAATGCGGCCAAGTTCTTCGATGTCGCCGTGGGCAGCAAGCTCGTCAAACTTGTCCGCCTGCGTTATCTGGACGATGCGCCGCTGTGCCTGGAGACCACCTATCTACCACCGAGCTTTGAAGCACTCATCGATCGCGATATCAACGGTTCGCTCTACGCCACGCTGCGCCAGGAATTCCATCGCGCGCCGGCACAGGGACATAAGACCTTTGAGGTGTGCTATGCCTCGCAAAACGAGGCGTTTTTGCTCAACGTTGGGCGCGGGCAGGCGCTGATCCTGATCACCGACTACGTGTACGACACCGACGGCCGACCGCTCCATGTCTCCAAGCGCATCCAGCGCACCGACCGTGCCAAATACACCGAGCCCATCGGCTAACCTGCCAAAATAAACCTGTCCCTAAATGGTAGGTTTGAGGAGGTCGGGGAACCAGGTTGGTTTGGGTTGGTTGGGGACGCGCTCGGCTAGGACCAACTCCATCCAGCACATGTCGTACCAGCGGCCGAACTTTTGGGCGCAGCGATCGAAGGCGCCCACCAGGCGATACCCCATATGGGCATGGAAGTCCTGGCTGTTGTGCGTCAGGTACTCATCGTCCTTGTCGTGCGGCACGGCGATGAGGGCGCACATGTTGGTGATACCCATCGCGATCAGGCATTGCTTAAGCGCGTCATGCAGCTTGCGGCCCAGCCCGCCGTGGCGCACATCACGCGCCAGGTAGATCGATGTCTCGACCGACCAGTCGTATGCCTCGCGGCTGTTGAGCGGACTCACATAGGCATAGCCTACCGGACGCCCGTCCAGTTCCATCACCAGATACGGATAGCGCTTGAGCGTGCGCTCGATGCGCCCGGCGAACTCCTCAACGCTCGGCACCTCGTATTCGCAGGTAATCGCCGTCTGGCGCACATACGGCTCATAGATGGCAAGCAACGCCGGCGCATCATCGGGCGTCGCCAGACGAATCGTCGGATCGGACATCTCGGTCATACAACCCTTCCCCCTCAAAAACAAAGGCCACCTTGCGCCAAACCCAGCGCAAGGCGGCCCCTTGTCATTACATCAGGCTACAGAACAGCCGCCAACGCGTCGATGTCCTCCTGCGTCGTGGCCCAGCTGGTGCAAAAGCGCACCACCGTGTGAGTATCGTCGTACTTTTCCCAGTACTCGATCGAGGCATGCTCGCGAATGCGGGCCATATCCTCGTTGGGCAGAATCACAAACTGCTGGTTCGTGGGCGTCTCCAAAAAGAACTGGTAACCGCGCTCGTGCAGCACACGACGTAGCGTCTGGGCCGTCTCGATCGCCTGTCGACCAATCTCAAAATACAAGCCATCGGTAAAGAGTGCCTCAAACTGCACGCCCGTCAGGCGGCCCTTGGCCAACAGCGCGCCGTGCTGCTTAATGCGCGGAATGGGATGTGCCGGAGCGTGCATGCCGCAGAACACCACAGCCTCGCCGCAGAGCGCGCCGCACTTGGTGCCGCCGATGTAGAACACGTCGCACAGCTGCGCCAGCTCGGGCAGGGTAATGTCGCACTCATCGGCCGCCAGCGCATAGGCCAGGCGAGCACCGTCCACAAACAGCGGAATCTCGCGCTTCTGGCATACCGCATGAATCGCCGCGAGCTCGGCCTTGGAGTACAGCGTGCCGTACTCGGTCGATAGACTCACGTACACGGCGCCCGGGAACACCGTGTGCTCGTAGCTCTCGTTTTCGTAGAACACCTGGATATAGTTCTCGAGGTCCTCGGCATGCATCTTGCCCTCGTAGCCGGGGATGGTGAGTACCTTGTGGCCGCCAAACTCGATGGCGCCCGCCTCGTGGCAGGCGACGTGGCCAGTCTCGGCAGCAACGACGCCCTCGTACGGCGCGAGCAGCATGTCAATCACCGTCGCGTTGGCCTGCGTGCCGCCCACCAGAAAAAACACGTCGGCATCGGGGGCCTGGCAGGCCTCGCGAATAAGTTGCTTGGCACGCTCGGTATGCGCATCGGTACCGTAGCCGGGCTGCGGCTCCATGTTGGTATCGACGAGCGCCTGCAGCACCGCTGGGTGTGCGCCGTGGGAATAGTCGTTGTTGAACGCGAGCATGGCAATCCTCTCTTACCGGGTATCGGCCAGATGATTCAAACGGAGCTATTGTACGCCGTTGGGATAGGCAATGCGCGCGGCAAGGCACTCAAGCGCCAGTACCAGGGCAAAACCGCAGCTCACGTCGCTCAAAAAGTGTGCACCGATCACGATGCGGCCAAGCGCGACGAGCGCCGCGACCACAGCCGCCGCCCAAAAGATCACGCGGCGACGCGAAGATTTTTCCTTAAAGGCTGCCGCGGGAAGCCCGGCGAGCATAAGGCCAATCGCCGCATGCGCCGTGTGTCCGCTCGCAAACGACTTAAAGCCGTCCTTGACTACACCGGCGGCAATATAGGCCCACTTGTCAGGGTTGCCGATCACCCACCACGGCTGAAACTCGAGTCCCTGCGTCACCTCGATCACGCGCATGCGTGGGCGCGACCACAGCGGCTTGACAATCACGTTGAGGATGATGGCCTGAGCGACCCACACGACAAGCACCATCAACGCCCAGCGCGTGAGCTCGTCGGGCTCGGTCGTGCGCGTGAGACGATAGACGATAAGATTGGCGGCGATGACCAGCACAAACGTCAGCACCAACTGAGCCGCGATGAGTTTGCCGCCAACCCTCAGGGACGAAACGATCTCGTAGCCGAGCAGGCCCACGTTGATGAGGATGCCGAGCACGGCGAGCCATTTGCTCCCCCTGGAGTCGGGACGCACCGCGCGCACGAGCATAACGCCCGCGATGCTCGCCGTCAGCTCAAACGGCAGCTCGCCGGCCGCCTCGATAAAGCGACCGTACATGCTGCCGATATTGAACAGCGCGCTCGAGATCTGATAATCGAAGAAGCTGCCCACGCCCAGACAAAGACACAGGACAACCGCGATAATGGCGACATCTTTCTTATAGATGTATCCGAACATGCTTTCCTTTCGATGGAGCCAGATTGCCCAAATGGGGCGTTTGCAGCGTCGACCCGTTAGTCGTCGTCGCTGGCACCCAGCTGTTGCAGCAGCATGAGTGCCGCGGCCACGGGGCCGGTGCCGTCGTTGGCGTCGAGACCGCGACCCAGGCCGCTGCCCGCGCCGGCGCCCGCCTTGTAGGGCACCGACAACTTGCGGCTCTTGGGGAAGTTCACCGCGCCATAGCGGGTCTTAAGCTCAAAGGCCACCTTCTTGGGCACGTCGACGCCCAAAAACGTGATGCGACCGCCGCTGAGCGTGACGCTCTCGAGCCCCAGGCGCTCGCCGCGAATGCGGATGCGCGCGCGATTGAACAGGTTGAGTCCCGCCAACGGCAGCTCACCATGCGCGGCCTCGGTCTCTTCCTGCACCTCGTCAATGCTCTCCAGGTCCTCGGCCGCTGCGAGCTTACGGTACACGAGCATGCGCTGATCCACCGCCGGCAGGTACTCCTCGGACAAGAAGTAATCGGCAGGCAGGTTAATGCCCACGCTCGCCGCCTCCACGCCGGCGTCGTCATCGCCGCGCGCCTCGGCTACCGCCTGGCCCAGCATCTGCGTAAACAGGTCAAAGCCCACGCTCGACAGGTTGCCGTGCTGCTCGGCTCCCATAAGCGAGCCGGCGCCGCGAATCTCTAGATCGCGCATGGCGATGCGCATGCCGCTGCCCAGGTCCTGGAACTCGGAAAGTGCGGTCAGGCGCGCCGTTGCCTCCTCGGTGAGCGGCAACTCGCCCGGGAACATAAAGTACGCGTAGGCCTGCGTGGCAGAGCGGCCCACACGGCCCTTGAGCTGGTAGAGCTGCGCCAGGCCAAGGCGTTGCGAATCCTCGATGATGAGCGTGTTGGCGGTCGCGTTATCGATGCCGCTCTCCACGATGGTCGTGGCGATAAGCACGTCGATCTTTTTGGTCGCAAACTCGATCATCACGTCCTCGACCTCGCGCGGGCTCATCTTGCCGTGCGCCACGCCCACGCGCGCCTCGGGCGCGGCCTCGTGCACGCGCGCCACGGCGTCGTCGATGGTCTTGACGCGGTTGGACACGTAGTACACCTGTCCGCCGCGACCCACCTCCAGGCGAATCGCCGCGCTCACCACGTCGGGGTCGTACTCCCCCACGTGCACGATCACGGGACGACGCCCGGTCGGCGGCGTGGTGATCAGGCTCATGTCCCGAACGCCGCTCGTAGCCATCTGCATGGTTCGCGGAATCGGCGTGGCCGAAAGCGTGAGCACGTCAATCTGCTCGCGCAGGTTCTTGAGCTGCTCCTTGTGCTGCACGCCAAAGCGCTGCTCCTCGTCGATGATCACCAGGCCCAGGTTCTTGGGGTTCACGTCGGCCGAAAGCAGACGATGCGTGCCGATGAGCACGTCGATCGTGCCCTCGGCAAACGCCTTGAGCGCGCGCTTTTGCTGCGCCGGGGTGCGGAAGCGGCTGAGCACCTCGACCTCGAGGCCAAACGGGACAAAGCGCTCAAAGAACGTCTCGTAGTGCTGCTGGGCCAGAATGGTCGTGGGGCAGAGCACCATGACTTGGCGGCCGGAGTCCACGCACTTAAACGCCGCGCGCAGGGCGACCTCGGTCTTGCCAAAGCCCACGTCGCCGCACAGCAGGCGGTCCATGGGCTTGGGCGCCTCCATGTCGGCCTTGATGTCGGCGATAGCCTCCAGCTGGTCGCGCGTCTCGTCGTAGGGGAAGCTTTCCTCCATCTCGATCTGCTCGGGCGTGTCGGGCGGACAGGCGATACCGGTAATCGACGAGCGGCGCGTATACAGGTCGACCAGGTCAAACGCCAGCTTTTTGGCATTCTTGCGCGCCTTGTTGGTGGCCCGCGTCCAGTCGGCGGTGTTGAGCCTGGTCAAGCGCGGTTTATCGCCGTCGGGACCAACGTAGCGCGTAATGCGGTCAACCTGCTCCAGCGGCACGTAGAGCTTGTCGCCATCGGCGTATTCCAGCAAAAAGTAGTCGCGTTCCTTGCCGCCCACTTCCTGGCGCGCGATCTCGCTAAAGAGCGCGATACCGTGGGTAGCGTGCACCACGTAGTCGCCCGGCTTAAACGGGAAGGTGATCTGTGTAATGTCAACCTTGCGGCGGCTGCGCGCGCGGTTGGCATCCATGCGAGCGTTGAGGTCGGCGATCGAGAACACGGCAAAATTGGCGTCGGGCACCACCACGCCCTGCGGCAGGGCAGCGTCCACAAAGGTCACGCGCCCGCGCGAGATGGTGGGCACGGCGGCGCCGGCGGCAGCCTGCGCGGCGCCCGCCTCGAGCGAGCGGGCGTTGAGCGCGTCGGCGCGACGCTCGCGAATGGAAGCATGGGCCTCCTGGCGTGCGGCACGGTCGGCGGAATCCGCCGCTGCCACGCGCACGCGGTCGCCGATAGCGCCGGTATTTTCGGGCGCCGCGGTCAGCGATTCCTCAAAGGTAATGCCCTCGTCGCCAAAGGTGAGCTCCATCGACTCGCGCGCACCGCGGTCGGGGATGGCAAACACGCAGGCATAGCGCTTGCCCACGACCTCCTGGATGCGCGTCATAAAACGGTTGTCCGAGCCTGCGATGGCAGGCTGCTCAATCTTGAGCTCGGCCGTCACCGCACCGCCGGCACGGATGAGGCTCACGTAGTTCAGGCGCTGTTGAGCGCCAAAGTCGAGTTGCTGGGCACGCACGTACAGGCCGTCCAGGCGGTCGACCCCCGCCTCGCCGGCACGCGCCTCGATATCCTCGTAGGCGCGCAGGCAATCGTCGAACAGCGAGCGCGGCTCGGACAAAACCACGAGCGCCTTGCCGCTCACGTGCGCCAGCGGGCTTACGGTCTGGCCGTACATCACCGGCAAAAAGCGGTCGAGCTCGGGCGTGACGATGCGCGTATCCACCATCTCGAGCAGCGCCGCCAGCTTGCTGTCGTCCTGGCTGGCACGGTAGAGCGCCACGTGCATGTTGTGGACGGCATCGTCGGTAAGCGCCAGCTCGCGGCAGGGGAAGATCTCGATACTGTCCTCGTTGCCGATGGTTTGGCCCGTGGAGCTCACCATACGGCGGATGCGGTCAATCTCATCGCCGAAAAACTCAATGCGCACGGGCGCCTTTTCCTGCGCGGGAAACACCTCGACGGTGTCACCGTGCACGCGGAACAGACCGGGCGCATCGGCGGCACCGGCATTGGTGTAGCCCATGCCCACCAGGCGCTGCGGCACCTCGTCAAAGGGAATCTCCTCGCCCACCGCAAAGGTCGTGGACTCCCAATAGTGGCTCTCGACCGGCGGCACACAACGCAGCAGCGCGCGAGCCGAGGCGACCATGATGCAATTGTCTCCGCGCACGATGCGTCCCAGTGCCTCGCAGCGCTGCGCCACCACGGCATCGTCGGGCGCCTGCTCGCGCCACGGATAGTCCTTGCGCTCGGGAAAACGGCACACGTGCGCTAGGCCCACGTAGGCGGCAAGGCTGCGCGCGGCGCGATCGGCCGCATCCTCGCCACTCACAATGTAGACCGTGGGACGCGGGCGGCGCGCAAACTGGGCGGCCGCCATAAGCGTGCGGCCCGACTGCGACACAGCCAGCGTCACGTCCTCGCCGGCATCGAGTCCGGCCTCGACGGTCTGCAGCGCCTCGGCAGTGTAGAGCTGCGCGGCTATACGGTGAATGAGCATGCTGTTCCTCCGGCATTGCAACGCCAAAAGCCCGCCGGGGCAAGCTCGGCGGGTCGTACGTCAAATACATTGTCTGTCATGGTAGCGCATGGAGAGGACTCCGGCTCAAGGGCAAACCCAGCCCCGCAAAAAACGCCAGACGAAGATGCGTTCCGCCCTACCCCGCTACGCGCACGCTGGGGCACAAATCTGCCAGCGGGCACTCGTCACACTTGGGTTTGCGGGCGTCGCAGATCTCGCGACCGAAGGTGATCCACTGATGGTTAACCGACTCCCAATACTCGTGCGGCAAAATCTTGAGCAAATCCTGCTCGGTCTTGAGCGGCTCCTTTGCATGCGTCTTGGGACTCAGCATCAGGCGGTGCGCAATGCGGTTGACATGCGTGTCCACCGCAATGCCCTCCACGATGCCATACCCCACGTTGAGCACGATGTTCGCCGTCTTGCGTCCCACGCCCGGCAGCTTCACGAGTTCCTTCATGTCGGCCGGCACCTCGCCGCCATAGTCGGCGACGATCATCTGCGCGGCCTCGACGGCATGCTTGGCTTTGCTCTTGTAGAAGCCGAGTGACTTGATGGTGTCTGCCACGTCAGCCACGCTCGCCCCGGCCATGGCCTCGGGCGTGGGCCACTGGGCAAACAGCCGCGGCGTCACCTTGTTGACCTGTGCATCGGTCGTTTGCGCCGAAAGCAGCACCGCGATCAGCAGGCGGAAGGGATTCTCGTGGTCCAAAAAGCACTCGACCGGGCCATAGCGACGGTTGAGGCGCTCACACACCTCGATGGCGCGCTCGCGCTTGGCGGCATTGGTCTCGCGTGGCATAACGACTCCTCGGCTCAACGGCACAATAAACTTATGGGCACAATTGTCCCACGTCCGAGACGCTTACGCCTCCAAGAATGCGCCGGTCTGACGGCTCCACAGGCTCGCGTACTCGCCACCCGCCTCGACGAGCTGCGCATGCGTGCCGTCCTCGACGATCTCGCCATCGGCCAGCACCACAATGCGGTCGAGCGCCGCCACGGTGGACAGGCGGTGCGCCACCACAATGGAGGTACGTCCACGCATCAGGTTTTCGAGCGCCTCCTGCACCAGCGCCTCGGACTCGCTGTCGAGGGCAGAGGTCGCCTCGTCGAGCACCAGAATCGGCGCGTCGGTTAGGATGGCGCGGGCGATAGCCACGCGCTGACGCTGGCCGCCCGAGAGCTTGACGCCGCGCTCGCCCACCATGGTGTCAAAGCCACGGGGCAAGCGGTCGATAAACTCCAGGGCGTTGGCCAGGCGCGCGGCCTCGCGAATCTGCTCATCAGTGGCGTCGGGGCGGCCGTAGGCAATATTCTCTCGAATGGAGCGGTGGAACAGCAGCGCCTCCTGCGGCACGTAGGCAACCTGGCGGCGCAGGCTCTGCTGCGTACAGCGCGAGACATCCTGACCGTCCACGAGCACGCGGCCGCCCTGAACATCGTCCAGGCGCAGCAGCAGCTTGGTGAGCGTCGTCTTACCCGAACCCGATTTGCCCACCAGGCCCACGCGCTGGCCCGCCGCCACATGAAGTGTCAGGTCATCGAACACGCTCTCGCCCGCCGCAGCGTCACGGTACGCAAAACTCAGGTGCTCAAAATCAATCGCGCCCTCGGTCACTTTGAGCTCAGGGGCGTCCGGGTCATCTGCCACCAAACGTGGCTCGTCCAGCACGCGCGTCATCTCGGCCGCATCGCCCAGCGCGCGGTTAATGCGCTGCATCATGGAGCTTACGTAGTTCAGGCGCATGGTGAGGTTATAGGTGTAGGTAAAGATCATGACGAGCGAGCCGGCCGAAATGCCAAACCACGCGTTGCCGCCCGCCACGAACACACTCACCACGGCCATGGTGATGACGATGAGGCCCGAGGTCGTAAAGTTGCGCTGCATCATGGCGTGCATCGAGACCGTCTCGGCGTCGCGCGCGGCACGATCGGCGGCGTCGAACAGATCGCGTTCAAAGTCCTCGCGCCCGCAGGTCTTGACGGCCAAGATGTTCGTGACCGCGTCGGAGAGCACGCCCGAGAGCTTGTTCTGCGCGGCGGACGTCGCGGCCGAAAGCGGCATGATGCGCTTGTACATAAGCCAGACAAACGCAATGTAGACGACCATGATGCACACCAGGATCACGGTAAACGTCGGTACCACCGGGGCGAGTGCGGCCACGGTGCAGATGACCGAGGTGATGGTGGGGATGAGCGAATACACCGTCACGTCGACCAGACCCGTGTAGCCGCTCATAAAACGGCTTGTCTGGCTCACAAGCGATCCGCCAAAGCGGCTGGTGTGAAATGTCATGGATTGATTGGAGAGCGTGTCGAAGCACAGGCGCGCCAGGTGATAGTTGCCCGCAATCTCGAGCTTGTAGACGGTGTAGTCCTGCAGCTTGGAGAGGATTTGGCCCACTAGGTTAACGAGCACGAGCGCCAGAATGTAAGGACCAAAGACCTCAAACACCTGGTCGCCTGCCACGGGACCGGCCTGGACGCGGTCGACGATGAGGGCCATCACATAGGTGTTGGCAAACGTGAGCAAAAAGATGTAGCCCGCCGACGAGAACACCGAGAGAAAGACGATCAGCGGCTGCGTGCGCGTGACGTCCCAAAAACGCTGCAGCGTGCGACGCACGGTGGAGCGTTTGAGCGGACTGGTGTTTCTCTGAGACATGGGCTTCCTTTCGCGTCTGATAGGGCGAAACGCCATTGTTGCACACTAAAGCGCACTTCAGGCAAGTGCGACGCGAAAAGCGCCCGCGCCCCGCGCTTGCGCAGGCGCCCCGCCGTCAGATGAAGCTAGTCCTCGTCTTTTTGGTCTGCGAGCAAGCTCGCAGACGTAAGCCCCAAGATCTCGTCGGCCTCCTCGGCATCTTCCAGGGCGTCGATGTCCTTGAGCTTGCGCTCCATGACGTTGGTGCGCGTGGTGATGATGCCCTCGACCGTTTTGCCCGCGGTCTCGATCTGCTGCTGGGCGCGGCGCAGCGCCTTTTGATAGCGCGGCAGCTCGGCCTTGACAGCGGAGAGCACGCGCAGTACATCGTCGGTGCGTTTTTGCAGCTTAAACGTTTGGTAACTCATCTGCAGGCTGTTGAGAATGGCCGCCATGGTGCTGGGGCCGGCAACGTTGACGTGATAGTCGCGGCCCAGGGTCTCGATAAGCCCGGGGCGGCTGACGACCTCGGCGTACAGTCCTTCAAACGGCACGAACATGATGCCAAAGTTGGTCGTTGCCGGCACACTCAGGTACTTTTCGCAGATATCCTTGGCCTCGCGCTTGACCATGGTGTCGAGCGTCTTGCGCGCAGCCGCCACGGTCTCCGCATCGCCCGACTCCTGCGCGTCGAGCAAATGCTCGTACGCGTCGCCCGGAAACTTGGAGTCAATCGGCAGCAGCACGGGATCGCCCTCGTCCACCGGCAGCTTGACGGCAAACTCAACGCGCTCCGAGGCGCCGGGCTTGGTGGCGACGTTTTCCAGATACTGGTCGGGTGTAAGAATGTCCGCCAGAATTGCACCCAGCTGCACCTCGCCCAAAATACCACGCGCCTTCACGTTGCCCAGCACGCGCTTAAGGTCGCCCACGCCGGTGGCGATGGACTGCATGTCGCCCAGGCCCTTGTACACGGCCTCGAGCTGGTCGCTCACCTGCTTAAACGATGCCGACAGGCGATCGTTGAGCGTGCGGGAGAGTTTCTCGTCCACCGTCGCGCGCATCTGATCGAGTTGCACGTTGTTGTCTTTGCGGATAGCACCCAGCTGGGCATCGACCGTCTCGCGCACCTTGTCCAGGCGGTGCTCGATGCCCTCGCGGTTGGCACCGAGCTGTTGGGCCGTCTCGCGGCGAAGGTCATCCATCCGGTCACCAGCTTGCGAAAACTCACGTGCAATGGTCAGGTAACGTTGCTGCCCCACGGCCGCATCTGTCGTCTGCTGCTGCGCGATGGCGTTGGCCGTGCGGCGAGTTTCGGCCAGCGCGACGTTCAGGGCATCGAGCGCGTTGTTGGCCTGCTCGAGTGCTGCCAGCGTTTCCGCGCTACTGTCGCCACGCTCCCGCAACTCGGCACGCAGGCTCTTGAGCTGGAGGGCGCAAGCCACAGCAACCCCCACCGCCACCAAGGCGATCACAACAAGCACGATATCAATAGCAGACATAGACTCCGCCCAACAAACTCAATCGGTCATCAATCAAAACCGCGATCAATCTTACCCCGCCACACGCACGGATCACCCACTGCCTTGCAGACAAATTTCTCTTAGAGCCGCGGACGCTAAAACGCTAGCTCTCCCAGCCGGTGCGAATGGTTGTCATGACGTCGCCTAGGCGCTGGCCCAGGGCTGACAGATGTTGGAGCACTTCGCCGGGCGAAGCACCGTTGAGGATGCAGGTGAGCGCATACGAGACCAAGAAAATCGCCGCAAGTCCTAGCGGAATGAGCACGATCATCGCCAATGTGCGCAGGCGCTGGCCCACGCGGCGACGACGCGTGCGGCGTTTGTCGAACGCAAGCTCCTGCGCATATGAATCTTGTTGTACGGAATAGTTCTCTGGCGCCGATCCGCCCGCAGGCGAAACCGCAGGCGTGGCATTTTGCGCAGGGGGCTGGGCGGCTACCCCTTGCATTTGCATCTCCATAAGCCGTTGCTGTTGGCGCAACATGCGCTCGGCTTGTTGCTGCGGAGTCTCAAGAAACAGATCCATGCTGGCCTCCAAAATCGGAGCATTCGACGCTTACGACCAGCATCCCGCACCGCCATGACCGCGACAACGCAATCGCCGGCAATAGCCACAAAGTTTCTTCTGCTCAAAAGCTGTCGAAAAGCTCAACAACTCCCCTACCAGCACTTTCTCTGAGCTTTTTTCGCCAGCAATCTTTTGGCCTTCCACCCTTACGCCAACTGACCAAAATCTAACCAAAAGCTTGACGAAAATTGTGGAGACCGGGACCCCACACAAAAAGTGCCGCCCCAAAGGGGCGGCACACAAACCAATCTATTAGCCAAAACTCGTTGGCAAGCCCGCGTCGTCAGACCCGCGGCGCATGCCTTTGCCTCGCGTGACTCTGCGAAGCCGTGAGCGAGAGGGAAAGGGATGCGCCGCGGGTCTGACGTCCGGAGCGGTGAAACCAGCAATTGCCCTGCGCTCCGTGGTCGGTGAGGACAGACTACATGCCCGCGAGACCGCGGGCGGCGGTGGCGCACATAAACGCCAAGGCTAAAATCACGAGCGAGCCCGCAATGTCTGCCAGCACGCCCATTGCACGACGCTCAAACAACCAGCTCTCAAAGTGCGGGGCGACGTTGCGCCAAACACGCCACAGCAAGATGCCCATACCGATGACGCCTGGGATATTGAGCAGTAGGATCTCGGAGCACAAAAGACCGATCAGGTTGCCGGCGGCAAAACCAGCGTCGCCCTCGCAGTATTTGCGATAAATCATGTACAACATGTACGCCACAAACGGCTGCAGGCACGCAGAGATAAACGTAACCACCATCGAGGGGTCCTGAGAAAAGACATCGGTGAGTTTATCGACACTCGTGGCATCTTTCGAAGCCAAGAACAAGCCAATGACCACCACGGGCACCACGCCCAAGATAACCTCGACCAGAGTAAACAACTTAGCAGTCAGATCCTCGCTAGCCGTATTGAGGTGAGGCGCCCACTCAGGATGAGCATGCGCGCCAACCTTCTTGTCCTTCTCGACACGATCGACCTTTTTACCCTCGGCAACCCGACGACCAGGATCCTTGCGAGTTCCCGCCGCAGCAACCCGAGCCCGAGACTTCTTACCCATACAAAAACACCCCATCAGGTAGTAGATAAACTAAAAGTCGCCACCCAGTGTACCCCACCCATGAACGGTGCCGTCCCAACCAGTCCCCATACAAAAACGTGCCGCCCCGATAGGGGCGGCACACAAACTTCTTATCAGCTTTTCTGTAGCGAGCACGCGACGACCCAACGCCGGAGCGCAGGGCGGGGAAATACCTTTGCCTCGCGCGACCCTGCGAAGCCGTGAGCGAGAGGGAAAGGTATTTCCCCGCCCTGCGCTCCGCAGCAGCCAGCGCCAAGCGCTAGTAGTTCACCACCTGCTCCTCAAAGTACGCTTTCGGGTGGTTGCACACCGGGCACACCTCAGGCGCCTCGGCACCAACATGCAAGTGCCCGCAGTTCAGGCACTTCCACACCTTTACGCCCTCGCGCTCAAACACCTCGCCCGACTCGATGCGCTCGACGAGTTTGTTGTAGCGCTCCTCGTGGGCCTTCTCGACGGCGGCAACGCCACGGAACTTCTCGGCGATCTCGACAAAGCCCTCCTCCTCGGCGGTCTTGGCGAACTCGTCGTACATCGTGGTCCACTCGTAGTTCTCGCCCGCAGCGGCGTCGCGCAGGTTGTCCAGAGTGCCCGGAACGGCGCCGTCGTGCAGATACTTAAACCACAGCTTGGCGTGCTCGGACTCGTTGCCCGCCGTCTCGGCAAAAATATTCGAGATCTGAACGTAGCCGTCCTTTTTGGCCTTGGATGCATAGTAGCGATACTTGGTGTGTGCCTGGGACTCACCGGCAAAAGCGGTCTCGAGGTTCTTCTTGGTTTGGGAATTCTCAAAATCCATAGGTGTACTTCCCTTCAACGCATGCCGCCCACAGACTTTGAGCGGCCTTGCTTTAAGGATGCCCTCATGCCGAGAATTTAAACCTTACAATCCCGTTCTTCAGATTCGAGTGAGCTACACACTCAGCCAACGATCGCCCTCGGAGCCGCAAAAGCCCTCGCGCTCCAGATCGGCAAGAATGCTTGCGACCAGCTCGCGCTCGACCGGCT
Organism: Collinsella sp.; assembly: GCA_019414515.1. GTDB lineage: Bacteria > Actinomycetota > Coriobacteriia > Coriobacteriales > Coriobacteriaceae > Collinsella. The sequence goes on along the minus strand of DXLX01000015.1, from coordinate 1,954 downwards.
CTCGGCCGGCTGCCGTCTCCATCTCGTTAACGCCTGCAACGGCTTCATCGAGCGTAATACCTGCCGGTTGTCCATCGCGCGCCGCCAGCAGCATGCGCACAATGTGGGCGCGCTTTTGGCGACGCGAGCCCTCAAACTTGGACTGACGACTATAGCCCGCCGACCGCCTGGACGGATTGGGCAGCGTCTTTTTAAGATACGCGCCGTAATCCAGCAACGCGTAATACCATGCGCGCGGCGTGTCGGCATCGTCTTGAGGCACGGCAAAGGGCGCAATCTCATCCGCCGCCGCACCAGGGGCCGCCGGACAGGCGGCTTGAATCAGCGGCACCAGCTCGCGATCGGGAACGGCCGGCACATCGGGAAAGAAATGATGCAAAAAGACCGTGCGCACATTGGTCTCTAGATACACGCCTGGAAGATCAAACGCAAACGAACGGATGCCCTGCGCCGTTGCCGGGCCAATGCCGGGCAGAGCGACCAAGTCACGCGTCTCACGCGGAAACTCCCCGTCCCAGTCCTCTACAACGCGCTGAGCGGCCCCATGAAGCGCCAGAGCGCGTCGGTTGTAGCCCATGCCCTGCCAAGCGTCCAAAACATCGGAAGGCGCGGCCTGGGCAAGCGCCTGCACAGTCGGAAAACGATCGAGCCACACCGGCATGCGCGCCTCCACACGCGGCACCTGCGTTTGCTGCAGCATGACCTCAGAAAGCCAAATGATGTACGGATCGCGTGTGCGGCGCCACGGAAGGTCGCGATAACGCAGGACCCCTTCCGAACGAATCATCGAACGAAAGGGGTCCTGAATCATGGCTATGCTCCTTATGCGGCGCTATTCCTCCCGGTAAGCGCACGCGCAGGTGGCGTACTCGGGAAACGCTTCGCGGTCGGCGAACTTGGGATCGACGGCCGGGAACTGGCGGTGAGCGACGATGTCGCCGAGCGAAACGGAATCGAGGTAGTCGCGCATCAACGCCTGGGCTCCGGCCCACAGGGGATGATAGCAGCACGCGCCCATGCGCGCACAGTCACCATCGGGCGCGGTGCAATCGTTCATAACCATAGGACCCTGAACGGCCTCGACGACCTGGCGGATAGTGACGTCGTCCGGACTGACCTTGAGACGCATGCCACCGTGGACGCCACGCAGGCTCTCCACAATACCGGCCTGGACCAAACCGTGCTGAATCGAGCGGGCAAACGAATACGGGACATTGACCTCTTCGGCAGCGGTGCGAACAGAAAGCAAACGCTCCGGATCCTCGGCAAGCATCGCCAGCATGCGAAGGGCGTAATCAGTCTTCCTCGATATGTCCATTTTTCCCCTTTCAAGGAATACGAACAGCTCGAACGAGCTCCGGGGCCGAGCTTGTGTCGAGACGCTAAATGACCGCCAGGACATCCAAATGGTAAATCGGATATCCACTGAGTGCCGCGCTTGGAGCGAAATGCATCAGATGCGGCGCACGGTGCAATTTAGTATAACCTAACCCCTGTCTCGTAGAACAGGTGTTGCGCAACAAAGCTGTTGTTCAGACAGATATACTTATTAGATTTTACTTGCGTTCCCGAAGGCGCGGGGATTCTGGGCGAAGATGCACCAGGGCGATCGTTCTATCGAAACAAAGTGCATCAAACGCAAAAAGCCACGTCCGAAGACGTGGCTTTAATTGCGTTGGCGGGAAGTACGGGGCTCGAACCCGCGACCTCCGACGTGACAGGCCGGCGCTCTAACCAAACTGAGCTAACTCCCCAGGCAGACGTTCGCGTTTGTTTCCGCTCGCGTGCGCTGCGGGGATTAGTATACACAGAAGTCTGTCCGGCGCGCAACAACTTTTTTGAAAAAATTTTTCGGTCCCTCCGGGAGGGTCTCCGGGGCCGGCGGGCGCGGGTTGAGTTTGCTGCTCTACAGTCCTGCGCAAGACGGAAAGCACATTAAGTGCTTTCCTTTGCG
>DXLX01000014.1 GCA_019414515.1 Collinsella sp. | reverse complement strand
AAGGAATTTCTCGGGGCCGCCTCTCGGCGGCCTTGCGAAAAACAAATCCAAGTTAGACCATTTCAAATGGTTCGATGTCTGCCCGGATGCGACACTGATTGTGTCCATCCTCGCAGTATCCGGTTCTCAAGGTGCACGCCTTGCGGCTCATCCGGTTCCACCGGGCCGCGCGGCAAGGAGATATATTGCCAGACCGGAGGGGCCCCGGTGGCGGGAATCTGGGCCTCCACGGTTCCTACACAAATGAGGATGGGACCTTCTCTGTGAGAGACTAGAAAGAACAGGGCCGCGGCCCCCCTATTAGAGCGGCCCTTCGGTTTTCCAACGGTTAAGCTTCGGCCGCATTAATGGCTGTATACCCATTAGAAATGGGACATAGCAGCGTTAACGAGTTCAAAAACGATTAGTCCAATAAGAGCCGCTGCGGCAAACTTGATGGCATTCGCAAGCTGTGGATGCTCGTAAGCCCAGCCCGTCCTCGTCTCTTCGCTGTCCGCCTTCTTTCCGTCCAAGAAGTCGGATATCTCTTGATACGTCACCAAATCATTCTTCTTCTTGATATGTTCCGCTGCAAGCGCGCAGCACATTGCGCCAGCACCAAAGACGCCTGCCAACACCATCGTCGGAACGCACTGGACCATCCCCCACCCGTGGTTTTGTTGCCACATGAGCCAGGCCATAGAGACGGTAAACGCAAGAAGCCCAGCCAACATCCCCGCACCCAAGCGATAGAGCGTGCCCCTATCGCGTTCAACCCTTTCTCTAATTATTGAAATGTCGCCTTTAACAAGCTCGTCAATCGTTACATCCAGTTGTTCAGACAGCAGTAGGAGACTCTGGATGTCGGGGTACGTTTTACCGCGCTCCCAATTACTGATGGTCTGACGTGTTACAAAAATGCGCCTTGCAAGATCCTCCTGGGACAAACCAGCATCGAGTCGATACTGTTTAAGGTGTTTTGGCAGCTGCATGGCGTTCCCTTCGAATGCATCTCAACTCTTATTGGGCGGCTACACAACAGAAGCCGGCAAGCAAAGCGTAATCCCAAAATCAAACCCATACGGATGGCTGCGCGCAGATTAGAGTGTCAAAAATCTTTGACACATACGCTACCTGCTCTTTCTTGCAACTCGGACGCTATCGAATTGATCGGTTTGGCTACGTCCCAAATCGATCACATCCCTAATCAATCAAAAAGGGGCGCTTCCGGATTGGAAGCGCCCCTTTAAGATGCAAGAAGCAATTAAGCCTCGAGAGCCTTCTTGGCAATGGCAGCCAGCTCGTTGAAGGACTCGATGTCCTCGTAAGCCATCTGAGCCAGAACCTTGCGGTCGAGCTCGATGCCGGCAACCTTCAGGCCGTGCATGAACTGAGAGTAAGAGATGTCGTTCAGGCGAGCGGCAGCGTTGATGCGGGTGATCCAGAGAGAGCGGATCTCGCGCTTCTTGTTGCGGCGATCACGATACTGATACTGCAGGGAGTGCTGGACCTGCTCTTTAGCATGCTTGTAAGTACGCGAAGCGGCACCGTAGTAACCCTTCGCACGGTGCATAACGGTACGGCGCTTCTTCTTGGCGGCAACAGCGCGCTTAATACGTGCCATGTTCTATCAACTCCTAGACGGTAAAACGAAAAACGGGAACGCGAACTTAGGCGAGACGCGACTTGATGACCTTGCGGTCGGCAGCGGCGATCTCGGTCTCCTGACGGAAGCCACGCTTACGCTTGGTGGACTTCTTGCTCAGGATGTGGCTCTTGAAAGCCTTGGCGCGCATAAGCTTGCCGGTGCCAGTCTTGCGGAAACGCTTCTTGGTGCCGCTGTGGGACTTCATCTTAGGCATGAAATACTCCTTAATCGGTTACAGAACACTAGTTACTTGGTATCGCTTGCCGCTTTATCCTCATCGAAGGCGCCCTTAATCGGGGCGAGCAGCATAAGCATGTTACGGCCTTCCATCTTAGGCTTGGACTCGACCGTAGCGTAAGGCTTGAGATCCTCGGCGAGACGCTCGAGAACGTTAAGACCCTGCTCCGGGTGAGCCATCTCACGGCCGCGGAACATGATGGTGATCTTAACGCGTGCGCCCTTCTTGAGGAAACGCAGAACGTGGCCCTTCTTGGTCTCGTAATCGCCAACGTCGATCTTGGGTCGGAACTTCATTTCCTTGACCTCGACCTTAGACTGGTTCTTACGAGCGGCCTTGGCCTTCATGGCCTGCTGGTACTTGAACTTACCGTAGTCCATGACCTTGCAGACCGGCGGCTCCGCGTTGGGAGCGATCTCGACCAGGTCGAGACCCTGATCGTCAGCGACGCGCTGGGCATCGCGGATGGCGAACAGGCCGAGCTGAGAGCCATCGACGCCAATCAAACGGCACGAAGATGCAGTGATCTCGTCGTTGATGCGGGTGTCATCAGACTTAGCTATTTTCCCTACCTCCATTCATAAAAAAATAACCCGGCGCTTCTTTGCAACCAGGTCGTACACATAGACATCCTCGATACGAGGAAGGGAATCTAAGTTGTATGACCAGTCAGCTGCTCATTGGCGCCAAAAGGTGGGAACCCTCGGGTTCCTCTTTAGGGCATTGCGGGAACAACGCCTTGCGAATAATAACACGTATAGTGCGCTATCACATTACGTACACGAAAAAGGGGGTCTTGACCCCCTTGAACGCTCAGTTGCATGTATGGTGCCCGAGGCGAGACTCGAACTCGCACGTTGTTGCCAACGGTGGATTTTGAGTCCACTGCGTCTGCCAATTCCGCCACTCGGGCACGTAATGCGTGAGTTAGTTTATCACAGCTTTCTGTTGATTAGTCCGAAAATGGAACTTCGAGCATTTCGATGAGTTCGACCGTGCGGAGCATCTCACGCTGACGGCATCCGCGACCGTCGACCGAAGCCTCACCCATCTGGTTATCGTAAGGGTCCTCGCGCATGCCGTCGAAAGAGGGCTCAAACTCTGCCTGGAATCGATTGTTGGCCACCATACGCCACGGGTCGAGATTGCCAAAGTAGTGATGGCGGCGCCACTCCTCCCCCATCCTGCGAGCAGAAGATCCAAATGACACGTCGGCGTTGAGCCAACCGGTCTGCGGCGTATAGAACTCTGCCCAGTCGTGCGGCCCCACCGAATCGGGCGCAACATACAGGCCGCTCTGCCAACGGGCAGGCACGCCCGCGATACGGCACATGGTGATGAACGTGAGCGCCATAACGCCGCAATCGCCACGGAGCGAATGCGCGCAGTCATCGGCAATAGATCCCAAAAGCAGGTACGGCGGCTGATAGCGATAGTCGATATGCTGCGTCAGGTAATCATAGATAGCACGGGCGCGATCGAGCGGATCCTCGAGTCCGTCAACAACACCGGCCGTCAGCTGCTGCAGATACGGCGTGAATGCAATGTGCGGACGGTCCTCGGAAATATCTTCGGGCAACGGCGCGTCCATACAGGGATGCGCTGGAAGTGCACCCCCATAGATATCGCGATAAGCGGCATCGATTTGATAGCGATAGGTCACCGAGAATGTGCGATCGGTCGAGGAGACCCACGAGGCAGTACGCGCCGAGGCGCTCGCAGGAGCAATGGCCCCCTCCGGCGTCATATCAAGTATCTCGACCTGGGACTGCTGGCGGCAGGCGGCGGCAACGGGAAGCCACGCGCGAACGGTCTCCCCCTCCAAAGCACCGGGGACAGACACGCATGCCTTAAGCGTAATGGTGCGAGACAGCCCGCCCTGCGACTCCATCTCCTCGAGCATCTGGTTGCGCAGCGCAATTCCATCCGCAGAATCGGGACGCAGACCCGGAACCTCCTTGGGATACACGCGCAAAGAATCAAGGAAGTTGTCAAGAACGAACAGCTCGCCATCGATAAAGCGCCAATCGATACGCTTGCGGTCAATCAGGTCGTCAAACTGCTCTTCGGTAAACTCAGGCCACTCCTCGCGGATCATCTCGATAGCCCGATCACGCGACACCGAAAAATGAAGCGGCGTCTCGATCATGCGATACCGCTCGGCGCGAACGCAGGCAGCCAGCGAAGGCTCAGGGTTCTGCTCCAAAAGGCGATCGCAGGCGGCAACAGCCTGCGTCAAATACCCGGCATCCTTAAGACGAAGAATCTCAGGCGGTAGCCCAATATCGAGATGGCGAAAATCATCACAGCAAACATCAACAGAGCAACCAACAGGACCCTCGTCAATAACCTTCCCATCCGAAGGCAGCACATCAATAACAGCCACACCAAACTCCAAGTCATTCGAACTCCTGGAGTCCATTGTAACGAGATAGAAAGAAAGCCCCAACAAGGGAGCCATCAACGCCGCTGAACGGTACCTATAAAAATGAATTCAGCCCAGTAACCCTGTAGCGAGTTAACAAAGGAGGCCCCGTTCACCCGGAGCTTTTCCCATTGCGCGACTTCTGGCGAAGCCAGTAGCCACCTTAATTCAGACTCGTAACCCTGCGGCGTTAAACGAAGGAAGCCCCGTCCCCCGGAACTGTTTCCTTGGCGTGACTTCTGGCAAAGCCAGGTGAGCGCAAAGGAAACAGTGTAGGGGGACGGGGCTTCCGGCGGGAAGTTTAACGACGCTTACGCCTTGTTGACGGAGCCAAACTCCTCCATGAGCTCCTTGGTGCGGGCAACGATGTTGTCGCGACCAGGCTTGAGGAGCTTGCGGGGATCAAAGCCCTTGCCCTGCTGATCCTTGCCAGCCTCGATGTACTCGCGGACGCCCTTGGCGAAGACGAGCTGCAGGTCGGTGTTGACGTTGATCTTGGAGATGCCCAGGGAGATGGCCTTCTTGATCTGATCCTCGGGGATGCCGGTACCACCGTGCAGAACGAGGGGCAGGTCGCCGGTCTGAGCCTTGATCTCGCCCAGACGCTCGAAGGAAAGGCCAGCCCAGTCGGCGGGATACACGCCGTGGATGTTGCCGATGCCGCAGGCGAGGAAGTCGACGCCCAGGTCAGCAATCTGCTTGCACTCAGCAGGGTCAGCGAGCTCGCCGTTGGAGGTCACGCCGTCCTCGGTGCCGCCGATGCCGCCGACCTCGGCCTCGATGGACATGCCCTTGGAGTGGGCAAGCTCAACGAGCTCCTTGGTGCGGTCGAGGTTAAGCTGGAAGGTCTCCTCGTGAGAGCCGTCATACATGATGGACGTGAAGCCGGCCTCGATGCACTTGAAGCAGTCCTCGTAAGAACCGTGATCGAGGTGAAGGGCGACGGGAACGGTAACGCCCGTGGCCTCGACGGCAGCCTTGACCATGTCGGCGCAGACCTTGAAACCGCCCATCCACTTAGCGGCACCAGCGGTGCACTGAAGGATCAGCGGAGACTTGGCCTCCTCGGCGGCCTGGAGAATAGCCAGGGTCCACTCGAGGTTGTTGGTGTTGAAGGCACCGAGAGCGTACTTGCCGGCCTCGGCCTTCTTGAGCATGTCTGCTGCGTTGACGAGCATAAAAGAAACCTCCTGTAAGGTTGCTCCGATAACGCCTGAGATTTTACCACGGCGTACCCGAGCATAAACGTTCGTTTGTTCACGAATATCGTCCAAACAGACTTTTTTTGACCGTTTGCCCTACGGAATCGACCCGTTGGGGAAAAATAGCTTGACGTTTGGACGCTTCTCGTGCTTCAGGAGCTGACTATAAAGCTACACCTGCATGAAAGGGTTCTGCATGAGCTCGCGTGCCATGGTGGTCGAATCGCCATGGCCGGTTAGGCAAACGGTATCGGGCGGGAGAAGCCGGGCGAGCTTGGAGAGCGAGCGCAGAATCGCCGCCTCGTCTCCTCCAGAAAGATCGGTGCGGCCGTGGCTGCCCGGGAATAGTGTGTCGCCCACAAAGGCAATGTTCCCCTGCTCGGTGGCAGCAAACAAGACGATCCCGCCCGGCGTATGCCCTGGCGTCTCGATCACCTGCAGGCAGATATCGCCCACCTCGATAGCATCGCCTTCGGCGAGCAGGCGCGTCGGCTCCCCGGGGTCAGGCGTCTCAATGCCCCACATAGCTCGCTGTTCCTCGATGTTCGCATGCGGCACCGCCACATCCTTGGCACACAGCTCATACTGGCAGCCCTCGCCAACGGTGGTTCGCACGCCGGCAACACCACCAACATGATCGGCATGGCCATGAGTGCATACGGCGCCAAGCACGCGTACACCGGCATGTTCGGCTCGAATATGCTCCACCAAACGCTCGCCTTCCCATGCGGGGTCGATAATCACGCACTCATTGTCCGAAATAACAGCATAGCTATTGGTCTGAATGGGACCGTTTACGAGCGTCTCAATCTCGACCGATCCCTTGGGAGTTAAATCCAAGGACACAGCACTCATGTCCCTCTCCTCTCTATAGAACTCGAGGCATCAAACGATGCCTCGAGTGTAGCGAATATCGATAATGTGACACGTTCGTCGCGACTAAACGCGGCGCTTAAGCTGGGCTCCACCCTCGCCGGGCATCAGGCGGCGCGCGTCGTAGACCGAGTCGACGCTGCTGATAGAGGCCAGCAGCGGATCCAGACCACTCGCGTCCGAGATCTCGACCATAAAGCGCAAGGTTGCAATACCCTCGCGGTTGGTCGACGTGGCGGCGGAAAGAATATTGCCGCCTGCATCGCCAATGGCGATGGTGACGTCCTTGAGCAGGCCCATGCGGTCCAGGCACTCGACCACAATCTCGACCTGGAAAAGCGTATCGGCAGCACCATCCCACTCTACGTCAATCATGCGCTCGGGATGTTCCATAAGGCCCTTGACGTTGGGGCAGTTGGCGCGATGCACCGAAACGCCACGACCGCGCGTGATGAAGCCGACGATGTCGTCGCCCGTCACGGGGTTGCAGCAATGAGCCAGACGGACCAGCAGGCCGCTGTTGCTCTCGCCCTTGACGATAATGCCGTTACTGGCGCTCTTACCGCGCTTTTGCGGCTTGCGGTTGGAGCCGCGAGCGGGCTGCTTTACGACCTCGGCGATAGCCTCGGCCTTGGTGAGCTGTTCCTCGGGCTTGGGGTCCAAGATTTGCTCGACCTTATTGCCCACAGCGCGCGGGGCGACCTTGCCCGCGCCAACGGCTGCAAAAAGGTCCTCGAGCTGCTTGAAGTTAAACTGCTCCGCCACGGCGTTGAGCGCACGCGTGGATCGTGGCGTAGAGATGCCATACCCGCGCTTACGCAGGTCCTTGGCCAGTATATCGCGGCCGGCGGCAGCGTCGTCATCCTTGGTCGCGGCGGTGAAATAACGGCGAATCTTTGACTTGGCCGAAGGTGTCTTGACGATCTTGAGCCAATCGCGCGACGGCTTAGAGCTCTTGTTAGTCAGAATCTCGACACGGTCACCCGTCTTGATCTCGTGCGTGAGCGGCGCCACCGCACCGTTGATTTTGGCGCCGACACAGTGGTTACCGACCTCGGTATGAACGGCGTAGGCAAAGTCGAGCGGTGTAGAGCCGGCACGAAGCGCCATGACCTCGCCCTTGGGCGTAAAGACAAAAATTTCCTGGTCGAACAAGTCGACCTTCAGCGAATGCAGGTATTCCTTGGCATCGGTGATCTCGTCAGACGCCGCCCAGTCGAGTGAGTGCTTGAGCCAGTTGATCTGGTCGTCCAGACGCTGCGCATCGTTAGTCTTGGAGGCAGACGATCCGCCCGACTTCTTATACAGCCAGTGGGCAGCGATGCCATACTCGGCCTGCTCGTGCATTTCGTAGGTTCGAATCTGAATCTCGAGCGGACGGGCCGTGGGGCCGATAACCGTCGTGTGAAGCGATTGGTAGTTATTGACCTTGGGCATGGCGATATAGTCTTTAAAACGACCGGGCATGGGATGCCACAGGGTATGCACGGCACCAAGCGTGGAATAGCAATCGCGCACCGAATGAGTGATGACGCGCAGCGCCACCAGGTCGTAAATCTCGGAGAACTCCTTGCCCTTGCGCTTCATCTTTTGATAGATGGACCAATAGTGCTTGGAACGACCGTTGATCTGAAAGCCCTCAAGACCAATGCGATTGAGCTCATCGGTGAGCGTCTTGATGGTCTCGGCCAGATAACGCTCGCGAACCTCGCGCGACTCGGATACCATGCGCGCGATGCGCTGGTAGGCATCGGGCTCCAAGTAGAAAAAGGACAGGTCCTCGAGCTCCCACTTGATTGAACTCATGCCCAGGCGGTCGGCCAAAGGCGCGTACACGTCCATGGTCTCGCGTGCCTTAAACAGGCGGCGGTCCTCGCGCAGAGCGGCAAGCGTGCGCATGTTATGCAGGCGGTCGGCGAGCTTGACGATGATGACGCGGATGTCCTTGGACATGGCGAGGAACATCTTGCGCAGCGTAAGCGCCTGCTTCTCGTCCATGCTGTCGACTTCAATGTTGGTGAGCTTGGTCACGCCGTCGACGAGCCCTGCCACGGTTTCGCCAAACAGACCCGAAACATCGGCAAGCGAGGTCTCGGTGTCCTCGACGGTATCGTGCAGCAACGCGGCGCACACCACATCGCAGTCCATCTTGAGGTCAGCCAGAATGATAGCTACCTCGACGGGATGGTTAATGTACATCTCACCCGAGCGCCGCTTTTGGTTGCAGTGCTTCTCGGCAGCAAAGCAGTAGGCCTGCTCCACATTGGAGAAGTCGTCCTCGTTCATATATTTGAGGCACAGACGCTCCAGCTTGTCGTAGCTGTCCGCCATAATCTCGGGCGGCAGCTCATCGGCATGTTTATAGTGCTCCATCTCCGAAAACGGCTGGAGGGTGGAATCATGGGCGGTACGGGCTGCGGCGTCCATCGAGGTCCCCTTCCCCTAGGCCCGCGGTACGATCGGGCGGTTAACTTTGGCTAGCATATCAGAAGCGCACGAATCGAGTGCCCAGCTCCGAAAAGCCGTGAACTCCATGCGCGAGCGCAAGCCCTCCAAATAGCGAATTGACCTGCTTAATTGCACGCGACCGGGGTTTTCCGCCATCGCGATGCGACGCGTATCGTCAAACCCCGAAACGCGGCAGAAACCGAGTTCTTCGAAGATTCCCAGGCCGCTTTCCACCGAGCGCTCGTCGACCGGCGTGCGGGCATCGATGGCAAGACACATCTGCGCAATGTCGATATCGCTCGCGCAGAATGAATCGTCCCCCGTCTTGCCACGGTTGGAGCGCCACATGGTCTGCAGCGCTCGATAGAGAGTGACAAGCTCATCGCGCTCGGGCGCGTAACAATCGAGCAGGCGCTCATTAATACGAGCGTCACGCGACGAATAGAGCAGGTGAATCACGGCGGGCTGTCCATCGCGGCCGGCACGGCCACTCATCTGGTTAAACTCAATCGCACCAAACGGCATGTGGTAGAGCACGACATGACGGATATCGGGCAGGTTGACGCCCTCACCGAAGGCAGAGGTCGAAACGATGCAACTGAGGCTTCCGTCGCGAAACGCTTCCTCGACACGGCGGCGATCGGAGCGCGCAAGCCCGGCGTTATAGAACGCAATATGGGTCGCGCAGTCGGGCACGCGTTTGCGCAACGTCTTGGCAAGCGCCACGGACTGGTCGCGCGAGTTGACGTAGATGACGGTCTTCTCCCCCGTCGCCACGATTGACACCAGGCGATTTTCGCGGCTCGCAAGGTCACGGTCGTCCTCGAGTTGCAGGTTCTCGCGAACGGTCTCGTCGACCACCGTCCTGGTAATCGGCAATACACGAGCAAGCTCCGCCACGACCGGGGCCGTCGCGGTAGCCGTTGCCGCCATGACAACGGGGTCGCCCAGGGCTTTGAGAATATCGGGCATGTCGAGGTAGGCGCTCCGGTCGCCGCCTTTGGCAAGACCGGCATGGTGTGCCTCATCGATAACGACAAAGCCAATACGTCCAGAACGTGCAAAGCGATCGCGATGGATAGACAGGAACTCCGGCGTCGTGAGAACGATGCCGGTGCGGCCCGAAGCCAGGCCGGCAAACACGTCATCGCGCGCTGCCTCCACGGTCTCGCCGGTCAACACGCCCACGCCAATGCCGAGCGCAGCCATCGTCGACGAGAGGTGATAAGCCTGGTCGGCAACGAGCGCGCGCAGCGGATAGACAAAGATGCTCGCCCGCCCACGAAGGACCGCCTCGCGCGCGGCGTGCACATGGAAGATGAGCGACTTGCCGCGCCCCGTCCCCATAACGGCCAAGACGCTCTGGTGGTCGGCGAGCGCGTCGAGTGCCTCGACCTGCGCGCGATGCGGCTGGTTCGAGCCGATAAAGCTATGGATAAGCGAGCGCGTGAGCTCGGTATAAGAAAGCTGGGCGAGCGTCTCACGTTTACGCGACTCCAGGCGCAGGCCAGAATCCGCTGGTTGCACGCCGCGGCGAAGCTCACATGCCGGATCGTCGATATTGGGCGCCGCGGTATCGCGCACCAAGACATCTTTAATCATGAGCTTGGGCTTCACACGTCCCTGCCAATGTTCGGCCACGGCCTCGAACACCAAGTCGACGGCACTGTCGCAATTGATGAGTTTATCGATCTGCGGCACGCGGAACATGATGGCCGGCACGCTCGCGGCGCCATCGGTCGCCACAAAGCGCATGTGCTCGCCGGTTTTGCCCACCACGGCGCGATCGCACATCGTCACGCCCTCGGCGGCCAGAAGCGGCACCTTATTGCCCTGGCCAAACGGCTCAAGACGGGAAATCTGCTCGATGGTCTCGATATTCAGCTCGGAGAGGTCAACGGTGGCGGCAACCTCGTCAGTGTCCTCAAAGTCATCGGCAGGAAGCTCCGATAGCACGGCCGAAAGGCGACGGCGGAACTCATCGAGCTTGGATGCCTCGATGGTCACGCCCACCGCACCGGCATGCCCGCCGCGACGAATCAGCAGGTCGGAGCAGCGTTCTACGGCGTCGAACAGGTTGACTTTGCCCACCGAGCGACCCGAACCGCGAGCGATACCGTCCTCGATCGAGAACAGCAGCGCCGGCACGTGATAACGGTTGGTCAGGCGGCTCGCCACGATGCCCTTGACGCCCTCGTGCCAACCTTCGCCGCCCACGACAATCGCGCGCCCGCCGTCATAAGTCTCCTCGACCTTCGCCATGGCATCGCGCGTAAGCTCGGCCTCGATCTCGCGGCGTTGGCGATTGATTTCCTCGAGCTCGGCGGCAAGCGCGCTCGCTTCGATGGGGTCGCGGGCAAGCAGCAGGTCGAGCGCCAGCTTGGGATCAGCCATGCGGCCGGCAGCATTCAGACGAGGGATGAGCGAAAACGACAGGCCGTCGGCCGTAATGGTAGAAAGGTCGGCCTTGGCAAGTGCGGCAAGCGCGATATAACCGGGGCGGGCCGTCACGCGCATCTGCTGGATGCCCTCGGCGACCAGTGCGCGATTCTCGGGCGTGAGCGGCATCATGTCGGACACGGTGCCCAGCGCCGCGACCTCTATCAGCGAACGCCAATACGACGGCTTGCCCAAACGCTCGCCCAGGACCTGTACCAGCTTAAGCGCCACACCGGCACCGGCAAGCTCGCGCGAGGGGCCCTCGTCCTCGAGCTTGGGGTCGGTCAGGGGCACGCCCTGCGGCACCTGGTCGGACGGCTCGTGATGGTCCGTGACCACCAAATCAATCCCCAGGCTCTCCAGGTAGGAGACCTCTTCCTTGGCAGCAATACCGTTATCGACGGTCACAATCAGGTTGGGTTGAGCAAGCTCGTTGACGCGGTCGAGCGCCGCACGCGACAGGCCGTAGCCCTCGTCAAAGCGGTGCGGAATAAACGGCGTGACGTTGGCGCCAAACGAACGTAGCGCCTCGGTCAACAGACAAGTCGACGTAATGCCGTCGACGTCAAAATCGCCAAAGACGGCGATACGCTCGTGGTTGCGAATAGCACGCTCAACGCGGTCGGCGACGACCGCCATGCCCGGAATAACAAGCGGGTCCGCCCAGTCGCGATCGAGCGAAGGCGTCAAAAACAGCTGGCCTTCCTCGATGGATGTAATGCCGTGCGCAACCATAATGCGCGCCACCAGCCCGGGTATGCCCAGACCAGCCGAAAGCTCCTTTTCGAGCTCGGGATTTTGCTGAGCGACCGCCCAGCGATGCGTCGTCTTAAGCGATGACATAGGCGCCCACCCCCGATAGGGGCAGGTCGCCGCGATACCTCTCACGGTTCATAGCGATGAGTCCTCTGTGTATGCCCGCTTCGGCAGGCAGATCTGTTGAACGGATTTATTATACCGTGCGGCACGGACGCAGAGCCTCGCGGCACGCCCTGGTTTCGGTAAACGAGGCCGGTAATAGCCTCGAAATAATCGAGCGTTTCTGACGCACGGACGCATGCGAGCGTCTAGCATATCCATTCAAACGAGTTCGCGGATAAAGGGAGTCACGGGGCATATGAAGCAATGGGTTGGACTGGGAAAGTTCCTCGCGGGGCATATGCAGGTCATCGTTCCGATTTGCGTAACGCTCGGCGTGCTCTTTCCCCAGCAGATCGGCGTACTCAAGCCCATCGTTCCCGCCCTCTTCGCCTTTATGACGTTCCAAGGTGCGCTCAGCAACACCTTCCACCAGGTCGCTGAGGTGTTCCGCCGTCCCCTGCACCTGATTTTGGCGCTGCTCGTCTCGGCGGTGCTTATTCCCATAGCAGCCTATGCCATGGGATCGCTGTTCTTTGGCTCCAATCCCAACCTTGTCTGCGGCATCGTGCTCGAGTACAGCGTACCCGTGGCGGTCACTGCCTTTATGTGGATTAGCATGTTCGGCGGCAACGGCCCGCTCGCGCTCACCATCATCCTGACGTCCTCGGTTATCTCGCCTGTGACGATTCCGCTCACGCTGAAGCTCTTGCTGGGTGCCACCGTCTCGATCGATGTGCCGAGCATGATGCAGGACATGGCCTTTATGATCGCCATCCCCGCCGTGCTCGGCATCGTGATCAACGAGCTCACACGTGGATGGGGACACGAGAAGCTCTCCCCCGCGCTCTCGCCCGCCTGCAAGTTCATGATGATGGGCATTATCGCCTCCAACTCCACCGCCATGAGCGAGTACGTCCTGCACATGAACGCGATGCGTCTGGAAGTCGCCCTCTTTATTTTGACCTTCGCCATCAGCGGCTTTGTCGTCGGTTTTCTGGTCGCCCGTGCGCTGCATCTGCCATATAGCGAGACGACTACCATGTGCTTTACCTGCGGCATGCGTAACATCTCTTCGGGCGCCGTCATCGCCACACAGTACTTTCCAGGCGAAGTCGTGTTTCCCGTCATGTGCGGAACGCTGTTTCAGCAGATACTCGCCTCGTTTATCGGGCATCTCTTTGAGCGTCTGACCGGCGAGGAGCGCGCCGCCCAGCGCAAGCGTGTCGAGGCCGGCCGCGACGCCATGGCGCGCTAGACTGTCCGCATTACACGGGTGTTAATCTTGCTATACGAGCGTTTCCAGATGCGCACGCAAGCGCTCAGCATCGATATCGAGCGTTGTCTCGGCATTGACCTGGGCCAAACGATAGCCGACAAAGTAGGGCGAAACCACCCAACGCGGCAGCGCCTTGGCAATGGTCCGACCGCCCAGGTGATAGAAGAACAAGTTGTACGACTCTGCGCGACCACCGTGGTGCTCGTTCAGGATATAGCGCAGAGCCACCTGGATCGCATCGGCGAAGAGATCTGCCTCGGCTTGGTCTCTTGTGTCATCGCTGGCGGCGATTCCCTGCGGGGCTGAAACGTTGACCTCAAAGAACCCCATGATCGGTTCGGTTGAGATGTTGGCCGCGATTCTCCCCTGTTGCCAGACATTGATGCCTTCGAAATTGGCGGAAGTCAACGAAGCATAGCCGTCTTCCTGCTCCAAACCCACAATCTGCATGTGCGGATGAACGAGACTACCGCCCGAGAGAGGACCCTTGTTCTTGTACATGAGCACGCTTCGATACTGCCGTGAATCGATCATCTGCTGCCAGCAATCCAGGGCAAACCTCATCACATGGTGGAGTTCATCTGGCTCATAGGTCACCAGGTCGGCATCGTGATCGGCTGACTCGATCAGCACGGTTTGACGGGTGGCGCGCAGGGTTTTGAACTTATTCTCGAGCCAGATGCAGTCGCCGTCGCGCCGGATGATATTGGCGAGTCCCTCGGTATCGCAAAAGGGGCACGCGGTGCCAGGGCGCCGGTTGTCGTCGGGCTTGCCGCTCGCCTGCTGAACGTCAAATACCAGCGCCACGGGTTACGCCTCCAGCGGCACGATCTTGGTGCCATGGAGCTCGGAGACGCCCAATGCCGCCGCCACGGTATCGCGGTTGGCCGTGGAAATGCCGCCGCCGGGAAGGATGGTCAGGCGGTCGCCCGCATACTCGACAAGACGCGATAGGTGCTCCAGATTGTCCTCGATCGGCGTTCCGGCAGCACCACCATGCGTCAGGATACGCGTGATGCCGCAGTCGGCGAGTGTGTCGACGGCATCGAGCTGAGCCTCGGGCGAGAGCTGGTCAAACGCCATGTGGAAGGTGATGTCAAGGGACTCGCGCTTGCACTCCTCGGTCGCGCAGCCCGCGGCCATCACGAGGGCGCCCAACGTAAGCTCGTCGAGCGCCCAGCCGCCGGCACAAGGCTTGCAGCAGCCAAAGACCAAGCCATCGGCGCCGGCGCTCACGGCAAGACCCAAGTCCATCTCCATCATGCGCAGCTCGTCCTGGTTGTAGTGAAAGTCACCGCCACGCGGGCGAATCATGCACATCGCTCGTGCGTCATGCTCGTGAGCATAGCTGACCGTAGCGCTGATAACACCAGCCGAGGGCGTAGTGCCACCGACGGCAAGGTTGTCGCACAGCTCGATGCGCTTTGCACCGGCATCGATAGCCGCCGGCACCCGCTCAAAGTTCTCGGCACAAAACTCGTACAGCATAGATAGACCCCCAGATGGCAAACGTTTTCCGATGGGCATTGTCGCACGCCCCCATGAAGTTGCGGTGGAATAGGGACTGTTTTGGCCTCTGAGGCTCCCATTTAGTCCCTATTCCATCGCAACATAAAGGGGGTAGTCGTTGGCATCTGCCACAACGCCGATGTTTTGGCAACGACAGACACTATGACCCAATCCGAGGGCACTAAAAAGATAGGAGCCCCCGCTCGTGGCCGCGGGTCGGGGCTGCGACAATGATGTTGAAGTGCCATAGGCGCAGCCGCGCCGCAACGAGGTTGGGAGGCTCCCATGC
>DXLX01000013.1 GCA_019414515.1 Collinsella sp. | reverse complement strand
GGTATGCGTGCGCGTCTACCGCAAGGGCACCTGCGCCGACTGCGCTCAGGGTGGCGTTTGCACGGGGCATTGCTCCAACAAAAAGACGTGCGCCGCACTTAAGGGCGTGGACAAAATCGCCGAAGACTTGGGCCGCGGTATCAAATAAGGTCCAGATATCCAAGCGCCCCGCGAGCATCCGTTCGCGGGGCGCTTTGTGCATTTGAGGGAGAGCACGGCGAGTCGAAGAGTATTTTTGGGGTATCGTTAACTGGACTATTAATTGGCAACTTATCTATAACGGAGTAACCGCATGAGCGCTCGCGTAACCATGAAGGACATAGCCGCCGAGCTTGGCGTTTCCATCAATACCGTGCACAAGGCTCTGACGGGAAAGGCCGGCGTGAGCGAATCCGTGCGCGCCAAGGTGAACGCTAAGGCCGAGGCCATGGGCTATCACCGCAACACAAGTGCCTCAAGCCTGCGCCGCAAGGATATCAATCTGGTGTTTTGCCTGCCCCGCGCATCGCGCGAGGGAGCGTACTTTTTCCGTTACCTGTGGGAAGGCTGCAATCGCTTTGAACGGGAGGTCATCGACCGGGGCATTACGGTTGAGCGCGTTGAATTTGGCGTGGGCGGCTACGCTGATGCACTCGAGCAAATCGACGAGCGTCTGCAGGTGGGCGAGAAGATTGATGGCTTGCTCGCCTATGCGCCGGGCGACGATCGTGCGACTGAGCTTTTGGGGCAGATCGCCGAGGCGGGCGTGACGATTGAGCTTGTCGACGGCGACCGTCCGCATTTGAATCGTTTGGGTGCGAGCTTGGCCGATTATTCGACGGCAGGCAGCCTTATGGCCGAGCAGGCGGCAAACCTGGTCCATGCTTCTGGGGCCGACGCCCGCGTGCTCCTTTTGACAGGCGACCCATATACCGATTCGCACTATCTAACCGCCCGCGCCTTCCACAATTACCTGCGCGAACGTGATATTCCATGGCAGGTTGAGGATCTTGCAGGTGCCCATGCGCAAGTCAAACAACTCGAGCATGAGCTCGAAAAGCGCTTGAGTGCGCCGGACGCCCCCGAACTTATCTGTAGCGTTTTTGCCGTTGGTTCCGAAGTGGTTGCCGACGCGCTCGTCTCGACCGGCAAGGCCGGTCAGGTCATGGTGATCGGCAACGACCTGTTTCCCGAAAGTGCTCTGGCCTTGCGCCGCGGTATCTTTACCAATATTGTCTATAAGGACCCGACGAGCCTGGCGTATCGCGGCGCTAAGACGCTGGGCGATTATCTGCTGTGGGGAAGGACCCCGACGGTGCCCGTCCAGAAGGGCGCCGTCGAGATGGTGTTTGGCAGCAACGTCGACCGCTACTGCGAACTTGCGGGAATTTAGTCGATTGGGCAGGTACCCCCTCTTGCGACGTGCATTTTTGGGAGTATTCAGCATTGGCATGCCCTGAATGAGGCGCAGAACGACTGTTTTAAGTGCCGCCGGTGGCGTATTTCGCCATCGGCGGCACTTTTTATGCCGATCGGACGCAATGTGCGCATCAAATGGGGCGCCGAGGACGGCGCGCGGCGCGCTTCGATGCTGAATACTCCCAAAAATGCACGGCGGGATATGACCCACCTGAGCAAAAGCGCTCAAGTTCGGTGTTCGGGGACGCCAACCGGTCCGCAATACATGCAAGTCACAGCTCCGGCAACCGTTGAACGGACAAAATCGACCGTTCACCCCATGGTGGTTAGGTGAACGTTCACCTTTTGAGTTGCAATGGATTAGTATAGTGAACGTTCACCTAAAGGATAACGAGCGCGCCGTGCGCCCGCCTTGCCAGCAAAGGGGCTGTTTGATGAAAAACTTTATGGACGATCAGGATTTCCTGCTGAGCACCAAGACCGGCGAGGAGCTGTTCCACAACTTTGCCAAGGGCATGCCCATCGTCGACTACCACTGCCACATTTCTCCCAAGGAGATCTGGGAGGACAAGCGTTTCGAGAACATCACCGAGGTTTGGCTGGGCGGCGACCACTACAAGTGGCGCCTGATGCGCGCCAACGGCGTCGACGAGCGTTTTATCACTGGCGACGCCCCTGCTCGCGAGAAGTTTCAAAAGTGGGCCGAGACTCTGGGTCGCTGCGTTGGCAACCCCGTCTTTGAGTGGAGCCACCTGGAGCTTAAGCGCTACTTTGGCTACGAGGGCGTCCTCAACGGCAAGACCGCCCAGGAGGTCTGGGACCTTGCCAACGCTAAGCTCGCCGAGGCCAGCTTTACCTGCCGCAACCTGATCAAGCAGTCCAACGTCCGCATGATCTGCACTACCGACGATCCCGCCGACAGCTTTGAGTGGCACAAGAAGATTGCCGCCGACGACAGCTTTGACGTTCAGGTCGTTCCCGCCATGCGCCCCGATGCCGCTCTGCGCATCGAGCGCGGCCAGGAGTTTGCCGACTACTGCAAGCACCTCTCCGAGGTTGCCGGCGTTGAGGTAAGCGACTTCGAGGGCATGAAGGCCGCCATCTCCAAGCGCTACGACGTTGCTCACGAGCTGGGATGTCGCGCATCCGACCATGCACTCGACTACGTTATGTACGCCCCGGCTACCGCCGACGAGATCGAGGCCATCTTTGCCAAGGGTCTGGCTGCCAAGCCGCTTACCGAGGAAGAGATCCTCAAGTACAAGACTGCCTTTATGCAGTTCGTTGCCGGCGAGTATGTCCGTCTGGGCTGGGCCATGCAGCTGCACTTTGGCTGCAAGCGCGACAACAACCGCGCCATGTTTGCCAAGCTCGGCCCCGATACCGGCTACGATTGCATCTCCAACTACACGCCGTCCGACCAGCTTGCCGATTTCCTCAACTCCATTCAGGAGACCTGCGGCTTGCCCAAGACCATCCTGTACAGCCTGAACCCCATCGATAACACCATGATCGATACCGTGATGGGCTGCTTCCAGGAGGCTCCGACCGCCGGTAAGATCCAGAACGGTTCTGCCTGGTGGTTCAACGACAACGAGGTCGGTATGCGCGAGCAGCTCACGGCCCTGGCAAACGAGGGCGTGCTGGGCAACTTTGTGGGCATGCTTACCGACTCCCGCTCTTTCCTGTCCTATCCGCGCCACGAGTATTTCCGTCGCGTGCTGTGCAGCGTGATCGGCGAGTGGGTCGAGCAGGGCAAGTACCCGGCCGACATGGAGCTGCTGGGCAGTATCGTGCGCGACATCAGCTACAACAATGCGGTCCGCTACTTTGGCTTTGATCTGGATACCGTCGAGGCATAAGCCTGCATCGAATCACATTGAACACGGGAGCGCCGTTGCCACACACGGCGCCCCCGTTTTGCCTGCACGCTAACAGCTATCTAAGGAGAGACACAGATGGAGAACATCAGCTACGATGCGCTCGAGGAGATCGGTTACAAGGGCTATCTGCTGCCCAAGGACGCTCCCGAGAAGGTTCTACAGTTTGGCGAGGGCAATTTCCTGCGCGCCTTCGTCGACCGTTTCTTTGACATGGGCAACGAGGCCACCGGCTGGAACGGCAAGGTTGTCATGGTGCAGCCCATCAGCGGCGCCTTTGGCTTTGCCGATGGCATCAATGCTCAGGACGACCTGTACACCGTGTTGGTGCGCGGCAAGGAGAACGGCAACACGGTTGACGAGTCCCGCGTGATCAGCGCCTGCAGCCGCTGCATCAACCCGTACCGCGAGGACGACTACCGCGCCATGATGGAGGTCGCCGTCTCCGACGATTTGGAGATTATCGTCTCCAACACCACCGAGGCCGGTATCGCCTACGACCCGTCCTGCAAGGCCGACGACATGCCACCTGCGAGCTTCCCCGCCAAGCTTGCCCAGGTGCTCCACACCCGCTGGGCCGCCGGCAAGCCGGGCGTCATCGTGCTCGCCTGCGAGCTCATCGATCACAACGGCGAGGAGCTGCTGCGCATCATGAACCAGTACGTGAGCGACTGGGGCTGGGAGGACGAGTTCTCGCAGTGGATGGCCAACGACTGCACCGTCTGCACCACGCTTGTCGACACTATCGTCCCCGGCCGCATCCGCGACCCCAAGGAGGCCGCTGCCGTGGCCGAGCGCCTGGGCTACGAGGATCCCTTCCTGGCCGTGCGCGAGCCCTTCCAGATGTGGGGCATCCAGGGCGACGAGTCGCTTGCCGAGAAGCTCCCCTTCGTGAAGGCCGGCCTGCCGGGTGTCTTTGTTACCCCCGATGTCACCCCGTACAAGAAGCGCAAGGTTCGCATCCTCAATGGCGCCCACACCGCCTTCGTCCCGGGCTCCTGGGTTGCCGGCTTTGACATCGTGCGCGATTGCATGCACGACGAGACCGTCCGCGGCTTCATGAACACCATGCTCTACGACGAGGTCATCCCGACGCTTGCCGCCGACCTGGACGTCGAGGACTGCAAGGCCTTTGCTGCCGCCGTCGAGAACCGCTTCGACAACCCGTTTATCGACCACGCGCTGCTCTCCATTTGCCTCAACTCCACGGCCAAATGGCGTGCTCGCGACCTGCCCACGCTCAAGGACTATGTTGCCGAGACCGGCAACCTGCCCAAGTGCCTGGCGACGAGCCTCGCTACGCTCATTGCCTTCTATACTCAGGAGCTCGTTGCTCGCGAGGGCGATGGCCTGCACCTGCGCCGCGCCGACGGCACCGAGTACACCGCTCAGGACGATGCCTTCGTGCTCGATTTCTACGCCGCCCACGCCGGTGCAGACGATACCGAGCTGGTGCACGACGTGCTCACCAATGAGCAGATGTGGGGCGAGGACCTTACGCAGATCACCGGTCTCGAGGAGTTTGTCGTCAACGCGCTCACCGTCGTGCGTGTCGAGGGCGCCAAGCAGGCCTTCGCCAACGCTCAAGCGTAAATTCCCGGCGCAGACGCGGGCGCGGGACGGCGTGCCCGCGTCTCGACTTCTGCTCAACCTGTAGGGTTAGGACCATTTGCAATGAACACTATCCAGATCAATCCGGCCGACAACGTGATCGTCGCGCTGTCGCTGCTTGCCAAGGGCACCGCCGTCGCGGTTCCCGGGGTGGGCGAGGTCGTGGCCGCGGAGGATATTCCGCAGGGTCATAAGATGGCCGTGCGCTCGATTGCCGCGGGGGAGGACGTCATCAAGTACGGCCTTCCTATCGGCCATGTGACGGGCGATGTCCAGCCCGGTCAGTGGCTTCATACACATAATGTCAAGACCAACCTTTCGGGCGAGGTCGAGTACACCTACAACCCCACGCATCCGGTCGTTGAGTCGGTTGAGCCCGAGACCTTTATGGGGTTCCGCCGCGCCGACGGTCGTGCCGCGACGCGCAACGAGCTGTGGATCATCCCCACGGTCGGCTGTGTCAACGAAGTCGCCCGTGCCATGTGCGAGCAGGCCCAGGATCTGGTCGATGGCTCGCTGGAGGGCGTCTACTACTTCCCGCATCCGTTCGGTTGCTCGCAGACCGGCGCCGACCATGTCCAGACGCGTCGTCTGCTGGTGGCGCTCTCGCGTCACCCTAATGCGGCCGGCGTGCTGTTCCTGTCGCTCGGTTGCGAGAACTGCACACACCAGCAGGTGCTCGACGAGCTCGGTGACTTCGATCACGAGCGCGTTCGCTTTCTCACCTGCCAGGATGTAGCCGACGAGCAAATCGAGGGCCACAAGATTCTGGCCGAGCTGGCAGACCTGGCAAAGCAGTCCAAGCGCGAGCCCATTCCGGCCTCCGAGCTGGTCATTGGTCTTAAGTGTGGCGGCTCCGACGGTCTTTCGGGCATTACCGCCAACCCCACGATCGGTCGCGTGAGCGATATGCTCGTCGCCCGTGGCGGCACGTCGGTGCTTACCGAGGTGCCCGAGATGTTTGGCGCGGAGAGCATCCTGCTCGATCGTTGCGAGAACGAGCAGGTCTTTAACGCTGCCTCCGACATGCTCAATGGATTTAAGGACTACTTTATTAGCCACGGCGAGGTCGTTTATGAGAACCCGAGTCCCGGCAACAAGGACGGCGGTATTACCACGCTCGAGGACAAGAGCTGCGGCTGCGTGCAAAAGGGCGGATCTGCCCCCATCGTCGACGTGCTGCCGTATGCCGGCCAGGCAAATAAACACGGCCTGAACATGCTGTGCGGTCCGGGCAACGACATGGTATCCACCACGGCGTTGACGGCTGCCGGCTGCCACGTGATTCTGTTCTCGACCGGCCGCGGCACACCGTTTGGCGCGCCGGCGCCTACGCTCAAGGTGTTCACCAACCAGCGCCTGTGCGACCACAAGGCCAACTGGATGGACTTTAACGCCGGTGTGGTGGCTACGGGCGAGCGTACGCTCGATGAGGCTGCCGGCGATCTGTATCAGCTGGTGCTGGACACGGCGAGCGGCAAGCTTACCAGCGCCGAGCGTCGCGGCTGTCACGAGATCAGCATCTGGAAGGACGGAGTCTGCCTGTAGCGATGACACGTTGAGCGCGTGATTGAATAAGCTGCTGCAAAGACTGAGCGACCCCGCCGAGGACAATCTCGGCGGGGTCGTTTTTCGTTTCTCGTTGCGTTGTCGTGCACGGCTTTTTTGGGAAGGGTGCCCGGCACCTCCCTCATCTCCAGAGAACAATGAACGTTCACCTAGTTGTTGCGTGGTGCTGAATCGACTTGATAATCAAAAATGCAGGGATTTTTTCATTTTCAGGCCCGTTCAACGGCAAAAAACGACCGTTCAAGGATAATATACAAGTGAACGTTCACCTATCATAAGCAATCGCGCATAATCTAGCTAAACGTTCACCCTGAACGCCAAGCAGACAGATGTCAGTGTGGACTCAAATGTCTTGTTACAAGACAATCGAGAAAAGAGAGGGAGCTCGATGACTAATAAGATCGGAAAAAAGCGTAAGATCACATTCTGGACGCGCTTGGGCTTTGGTATGGGCGGTATGCTCAATTCCGGTGCCCTGACCTTTACGCACAGTTACATGGTGCTGTTCCTGTCCACGGAGTGTGGCTTGTCCGCAGGCGAGGCTGCACTGATCAGCTCGTTTGCCATCTATGTCAACGCCATTCTTTGCCCGCTGATGGGCTTTGTGGCCGATAACTTCTATGCCACCAAGATTGGCCGCATCTTTGGTCGTCGTCGTTTCTGGATCTTGCTGGCCATCCCGATGATGATCGCCGAGCCGCTCATCTTCGTGGCTACGCCGTTTGGCTTCCCGTACTACTTTGTGCTGTACCTGATCTACAACGTCGCGTACACGTTCTGCACCGCCAACCTGTCGCCGCTTACCATCGAGATGACCGACGACTTTAAGGAGCGTACGTACCTCACCGGCTACAAGCATCTCTTTGGTAACGCCGCCGGCTTCCTGATGGCTGCACTTGTGGGCTTCGGCTTTGGCACCTTCGGCGAGACCAACCCGTTCAGCTACTTCATCATCGCTACGGTCAACGCTTCGGTCATGGCAATCTCGCTGCTCTGCGTGTACCTGTCCACGTGGGAGCACACCCCCGAGGAGGTCGCTCAGGAGAAGATCGAGAGCGTCGGCGAGGGCATCAAGAAGTTCTTTGTGGACGTTATCTCCACCTTCCGCAACAAGTCCTTCCGCAAGGTCCTGTATGCACAGGTCTCCACGAAGCTTGCTGCTGCCTGCTGGTCTGCCTGCCTGTCCTTCTTCATCGTCTACTGCCTGCAGATTCCTAAGTCCTACGAGTCCGTGATGGAGATGCCCGGCAAGGTCGTCGCTATCGTCTGCACCGCCATCTGGGTCGCCCTCATGGCCAAGAAGGGCTTCCACAAGTCTTGGTACCTGGCCAACGTCGGTTGCGCTGCGTGCATCATCGCCTACAACTACTTCGCCTTTGGTCAGATCAATGGCACCTCCACGGTCGCCATCGCCATGATCGCCTACCCCATCATCTTCGCCATCTGGAAGTTCTTCTACGTCGGCTTCCAGTACCTGCCCGATGTTCTGCTCAACTACATCCCCGATGTCGATGAGCTCATCACCCTGCGTCGTCGCGAGGGCATCTACAGCTCCGCTCAGCAGCTCTGCCAGCAGATCGCCCAGGCTATCGCCGTTAACGCATGGGCCATCGTCCTTGCTGCCTCCGGCTTCATTCAGACCGCCGGCAACAGCGACGCCGTGACCCAGCCCGCCACCGTGCCTCTGTACATCTGCGGCTACATGCTCATCGGCTGCGCCGGCTTCTTCCTGCTTGCGGCTGTCCTTGCCCGCGGCATCAAGATTGACAAGGAGCAGTGCGACGTCCTTTGCGACGAGATCCGCCGCGTCAAGGAGGGCGGCAAGATGGCCGACGTCAAGCCCGAGGTCAAGGCGCTTTGCGAGGAGCTCTCCGGCTTTAAGTACGAGGACTGCTTTGCCCACAACAACGTTGGCTTCCAGGACGGTAGCGTAACCCCCGCCGAGTAAGGCCGACATATCGTCCAAATCACAGGGCCGTGCCACCGGAATTCCGCCGGCAGGCACGGCCCTTTTTCAACAGCGTACAATTTGCCTTTAGAGCATCTTTTTGAGGGAGAAATCCATGGAGACGAACGTTATCTGGCGCAACGCGCGCGCGGCGGTTATCGAGCTTGACGACGGCGGCTACTTTACCTGTGCCGATACGTGGGAGATCTTTGTCAACGACGAGCCCGCCGGTACCACGAATACGGTCGAGACCTATGTCGACGGCCTGACCCCCGGCAAGCGCAACCTGGTTCGTTTTGTTTGTGGCGAGCGTGAGCTGAGCGTAGGTGTCACCACGCCGGCTGAGCCTTTTACCATCAACGTTCGCGACTGTGGCGCCAAGGGCGATGCCGAGCATGATGACACCACCAACATCCAGGCTGCCATCATGGCCTGTCCCAAGGACGGGCGCGTGCTGATTCCCGCCGGCAGCTATCGTATCAAGTCCCTCTTCCTTAAGAGCAATATCAACATCGAGCTCGCCGAGGGAGCGGTGCTGCTGGCTCGCCACGATCGTGCGGCGCTTGCCTACATCCCCGGTACGGTCACGGGCGACGAGGGTGCTGGGTATGCTGGCACCGATATGCTGCCCCTGGGCCGCTGGGAGGGCGAGAGCTTCTCGACCTACTGCTCTACCTTTACGGGTCTGAGCGTGCACGACGTGTGCATCTATGGTCGCGGCGCGATCGACGGTCAGACCGATTTTGCCGAGGACAACTGGTGGAACAAGGACTTTAAGAACATCTTTCGCCCGGAGGAGGGCCGCGAGGTCGCCCGCCCGCGCATGATCTTCCTATCCGAGTGTGAGAACGTGAGCTTGGCCGGCTTCACCGTCCGCAACAGCCCGGCGTGGAACATCCACCCCATCCTGTGCGAGCACGTCGATGCGCTCTGCCTGTCCATCGAGGGCCCCAAGAACTCCCACAACACCGACGGCTTCGATCCCGAGAGCTGCGGTTTTGTTCGCATCCTTGGTTGTCAGTTCTCAGTGGGTGACGACTGCATTGCCATCAAGAGCGGCAAGCTGGGCATTGAGCCCGAGCTTCGTCCCGCCACGCACGACGTGCTGATCTCTCACTGCTACATGCACGATGGTCACGGCGCCGTGGTCCTGGGTTCAGAGGCTGCCGGCGGCATCAAGGACCTTACCGTGAGCAAGTGCCTCTTTGAGCGCACCGACCGCGGCCTGCGCGTCAAGACCCGCCGCGGGCGCGGCAAGGATGCCGTCAACGAGGGCATTACCTTTGAGCACATTCGCATGGACGAGGTGCTCACGCCCTTCGTGGTCAACTCCTTCTACTTCTGTGACAAGGACGGCAAGACCGATTACGTGCAGTCTCGCGAGGCTTTGCCTGTCGACGACCGCACGCCCGGCTTTGGTGCCACGACGTTTTGCGATATCGAGGCCACCAACTGCCATGCTGCCGCTGCCTACATCACGGGCCTGCCCGAGAGCAAGGTGACACGTCTGACGTTCCAGGATGTCCACGTGACCTTTGCCGACGATGCTGAGCCCTTTGTTCCGGCCATGGCCTGCGGCGTTGAGCCCATGGTGCGTCAGGGCATCATTGCGCAAAACGTCAAGGTGCTCGACCTGCAAAATGTGGTGATCGAGGGCCAGGACGGCGAGGAGCTGCAGCTCCAGAACGTCGACAAGGTTATCCGCGCGTAGGCGTTTGCTCCTAAATAATTAAATTCGGTATGTCGCGACGCGCGATGGGCAGGGCCTTCCCGACCCATTGCGCGAACTTTTTATATGCCGAAACTGCAACGTAGACGGTCTACGACGAAAGGACGCGGTGACTGATGATGAGTGAGAGACGATTTTTTGAGGTTTCGCCCGAGCGTGCGGGGGCATATCACAGTATCTCTAAGGCCTTGGAGGCAATTGACGAATCCTGTCCGAATGACGAAAGGCCAGTGACAATCCATATCGAGCCGGGTGAGTACCGCGAACGGGTCGAGATTCGTCGCTCGCATGTGACGATTGAGGGAGAGACGGCCGACAGCGTGCGTATCGTGGGCGGCCTGGGTGCCAAGATGCCTTCGGAGGACGGCTCGGGCGTGGACGGCACGCTCGGCACGTTTAGGACCTATACCGTTTTGGTCGATGCCGACGACGTGCGGCTCGAGAACCTCACAATCGTCAACGATGCCGGCGACGGTCGCGAGGTGGGGCAGGCGATTGCCCTGTATGCCGATGGTGACCGTCTGGTTGTCGATGCCTGCTGCATTAAGGGGCACCAGGACACACTGTTTTTGGGTCCGCTGCCGCCGCATGAGGCCAAACCGGGCGGGTTTATAGGACCCAAACAGTATGCGCCGCGCCGGGTGGGGCGCCAGTATTTCCGACGTTGCCGGATCGAGGGCGATGTCGACTTTATCTTTGGCGGCGCGCGTGCCTACTTTGAGGGGTGCGAGATTCGCTCGCTCAACCGCGATATGGATGTCAACGGGTATGTAACGGCAGCCTCCACGCCTAAAGGCGAGCCGTACGGATTTGTGTTTCATGGTTGTTCGTTTACAGCTCCGGATGGCGTGGCGCCGGATTCGGTCTACCTGGGTCGTCCTTGGCGCGAATGGGCGCAAACTGTGCTGATCGATTGTTGGCTGGGGCGACATATCAAGCGCGAAGGCTGGTGGGATTGGAATAAGCCGGCAGCGCACAACTGCGTGCAGTATGCTGGCGCGATCCTGCATGGGCCGGCGGGCGATACTACCGGCTGGGTGCCGTGGGCGAATGAACTCGATGTGATGGCTGCTGCCGGGTACGCCCGCGAACAGGTGCTTGCCGGTGCGGATGGCTGGGATCCCGAGGGCGGCGACGGTGATGCAGTGGAGACGGCTGAACTGTCTGACAACGGTCGCACCGTGCACATCGAGACGTACTGCGAAGACGAGCCTGCGTTGCGTGCCCGGCTGAAGCGCGAGGGGCGTTCGGCTGCTTTTACGGGCAAGACTCCTGCAGACTTTGAGGCATGGAAGATTGCGACCAGGACTCGCCTGTGCGATGTTTTGGGCCTTTCGCTTATGGACCGCGTCCCGGCTGAGATTCGTGAGCTCAGCCGCGTGCGGGTTGCCGGCGGTATCGTGCGCACCCATGCGATGCTGCAGGTGGAGCGCGACGTTTGGATGCCGTTCTACCTGCTCGAGCCGCAGTCGCCTAAGCTCGATGCGCGCGGCCGCAAGTGTTGCTATATCTGCCCGCATGGCCATCAGGGAGCAGGCGCCGCAAGTGTTGCGGGCGTGACGGGCGTGCCGGCTGTCGATGATGCCGTGCGTAAGTTCAATTACGACTACGGTCTGCGTTTGGCACGCATGGGTTACGTGACCGTCTGCCCTGATGCGCGCGGTTGGGGATACCGTCGTGACTGGAAGGGTCAGGGCGATGACGAGAACAGCTACTTGCGAGGGACGTGCCTAAACCAGGCACGTATGGCCGAGCCACTGGGTCTTACGGTCGCGGGCCTCAACGCCTGGGATAACATGCGCTTGATCGATTACTTGGAGGCGCGCGGCGACATTGCCATGGATGCCCTGGGTTGCTTTGGTTTTTCGGGTGGCGGCTACATGACGTTGTACCTGGCCGCACTCGACCCGCGTGTGCGCAAGGCGTTTGTCTCGGGCTATCTGTACGGTGTCGGTGATTCGCCGCTGCATCTCAATGGCAATTGCAGCTGCAACTACACACCCGGACTTTGGCGCTTGCTCGACATGGGCGATATTGCCTCGCTTATTGCGCCGCGCCCGTTGTTAGTGCAGAGCTGCGAAGAAGATCATCTGAACGGTTCGCGCGGGCTGAAAAATGTCGATGAACAGCTCGAGATCGTGCTCGATGCCTACAAGTTGCTGAGTCGCAGAGATGGCCTGCGGCACGAGGTGTGTCCGGGTGAACACCATCTGGGAGTGACACATCTTGTCGAGGATATCGAATGGCTCGATTCGCACGTTGCGAAATGCGACCGTGCATAGCCCCTCGGCATGCTGCAAATAAACGGTACGTACCTGTATGGCCGCCAATGGGCGGATGAGGAGAAGATTATGGAAACGAAGAACTTGAGTGAATCGACCATTTGCTGCTTTGGCGATTCGACCACATGGGGGGATAACGGATGCGGCGCAGGCGGCAACGACATCTCTTGGACTTCGCATCTGGGCGCGTTGCTGGGAGGTGCAGTCGTCGAGAACTTTGGCATCAAGGGTTCGCGTATCGCCATCAAGGCCGACCGCAGCGATTCATTTGTCGAGCGCTTGGACGGCATCGACGATGCGGCCGATGTCTATGTTGTCTTTGGCGGCGTTAACGACTTTAGCCGCAACGTGCCGCTTGGCGAGTTGGGCAGCACCGATGTGCATGAGTTCTATGGTGCGGTCGACTATCTGATCCGAACCATCACGGCGCGCTCACCTCAGGCAAAGCTCGTGTTTATGACGCCATGCAAGACGAGTGGTAAGCACGAGAAGGATATCCCGGCAAGCGACGAGCTCAACCACCTGGGGTTGACGCAGGCCGCCTACGTGCGAGCGATGCTTGAAGTCTGCGACCGCTACTCCGTGCCGGTGATTGACCTGTATGCGCAAAGCGGCATCAGCCCGTTTTTGCCGGAGCACCGCGAGCTCTATATGCCGGACGGTCTGCATTACAGTCCTGCCGGCTATGAGCGCCTGGCGCATCGCATCGCCGCGGGCTTAGCCGCCGTTTGCCGCTAAAAGTCTGCCGTTTGCGGGGAATATAGGGTTAACGTTCACCCTATATTCCCCGTTCGCGTTACACTAGGGGTAACGTTCACCTATCATTAACGTCAGAGGGGACAGCAATGGGTTGCAATCAAATCCTGGACCGTTATATCGAGCAGTTGATCGAAACCTCTACGCCGCAGGCGCCGGCTTGGAATATCGAAAAGATTCGTGCCGGTAAGGAGAACACCTGGAACTATATCGACGGCTGCATGATCAAGGCGCTCATCGAACTGTACGAGATCACGGGCGAGCAGCGCTACCTGACCTTTGCCGACGACTATATCGATTTCTTTGTCCAGGACGACGGCACCATCAAGCATTACAACCCGCAGGAGTACAACCTCGATAACGTCAATGCGGGCAAGACCCTCTACAAGCTCTATGACCTGGTGGGCAAGCCCAAGTATCGCGCCGCCATGGATACCATCTATCGTCAGCTCGAAACCCAGCCGCGTACCAAAGAGGGCGTGTTTTGGCACAAGGCCGTCTATCCCAACCAGATCTGGCTCGACGGCATGTATATGGCGCAGCCGTTCTACATGCAGTATGAGCTGAGCTTCCACAACCGTCGTGCCTGCTCGGACAGCTTCCATATGTTCCAGGTTGTGCATGACCTGATGCGCAACCCCCTCAACGGTCTGTACTATCACGCTTACGACGCGAGCCGCAAACAGTTCTGGTGCGACCCGGTCACCGGCCTTTCGGCTAACTTCTGGCTGCGCGCCGAGGGCTGGTTTGCCATGGCGCTCATCGACACCTGGGAGCTTATGCCGCCTTCGATGTCGGCCGAGAAGGACGAGATCCGCAAGATGTTCCACAATCTGATCGACGCCATGCTGCCGTATCAGGACGAGAAGACCGGCATGTGGCACCAGGTCATCAACCTGCCCAATATCGCCCCCAACTACCTGGAGGAGTCGGGCAGCGCCATCTTTGCCAACGCCATCATGAAGGGCGTGCGTCTGGGCGTGCTGGGCGAGCGTTACTACCAGTACGGCCGTCGCGCCTTCGACGGCATCTGCGAGACCTGCCTGTCCGAGTATGACGGGCAGCTGGCGCTCGACAACATCTGCCTGGTTGCGGGCCTGGGCAACACCGCGCACCGCGAGGGCACGTTTGATTACTACATGAGCGAGCCCGTGGTCAAAAATGATGCAAAGGGTGTGGCGCCGCTGGTGCTTGCCTATATCGAGACCATGCATCACGACAAGCTGGCCGGTAAGCGCGATCCGCTCGCCCCCTCGGGCGTGTGCTCCATCGAGGACCCGTTTGGCGGATACACCCCGGGCATCAACGCTCATAAGGGATGTGAATAACGTGGGGGCTATTACTCCGGGCGTACGTTTGCACGACCTTCCGCAGGGAACCGTCGAGGAACGCATTCGCATGGCGGGAGAGCTGGGCTTTTCGTGCATTCAGCTGCCGAGCAAGGTGCTCTACGCATCGATGGGAATCGATCGAGGCGGCCTGACCCGCGAGCTTGCCGACCATTTGCGTGCGGTGCTCGACGAGGCGGGCATTTCGATTGCCGTGCTCGGCTGCTATAAGAATCTGGCGACGCCCGATCGCCAGCAGCTCATGGATAACTATGCCGAGTATGAGGCGTGCTTGAACTTTGCCCAGATGCTCGGCGGATGTCCTGTTGGCACCGAGACCGGTCGTCCCAATGCGCAGAACCGCGTTGCTGACGACCGTATGACCGACGAGGCACTCGATGCGTTTATGGACGGACTCGCACGTGTCTGCGAGCGCGCCGAGGCCGTTGGTGGGCAAATACTGATTGAGCCCGGCTGGAACGAGACGGTCAACACACCGGATCGCTGCCGCGAGGTATTGGAGCGCGTCTCGAGCCCAGCGCTCGGCGTGATCTACGACCCGGTGTCGCTGCTGCACCCCAGCGTCGTTAACGAGGCGCAGGAAATCACAGCGCGTATGCTCTACTTGTGCGGCAGTAAGATTCGCGTGCTGCACGCCAAGGATTTTGAGGCCGTCGACAACGAGGACGAGGCTGGTTGGTGCGACGGTACGGGTTCGCGCCTGGTGTGCCACGGTGTGGGCGAGACGGGACGATATGACTTTGAGCCCGTGGTGGCCTGGGCGGCTGCCGCCTGCCCTGGGATTCCCTGCGTGGTCGAGAACAGCGTACCGGCGACGGCGGCTGGCTGTCTGGCGACGCTCGAGCGTATGTCCGCCCGCTGCGGGGCTTCGCATCGCGAGATATAGCCTTGGCTTTTGCCGTGGCAGCCGATTGAGTTTGCCTGACGGGGGCGGCGGTGAAGGATCTTTATCGTCGCCCCATTGGATTACATCAAAAAGGGGAGTTGCATGGCTATCCACATTGTCGAAGAAGCGAATCGTTGCCTTGGGTGCAAGAAGGCGTTCTGCCAGCTTAAAGGCTGCCCGGTTCAGACGCCTATTTCGCAGGTCATCGACCTGTTTAAGCAGCGCCGTCTTGAAGAGGCGGGCGAGCTGCTGTTCCAGAACAATCCCATGAGTGCGGTCTGCTCCATGGTGTGCAACCATTCGGGCCAATGCGAGGGCGCATGCATTCAGGGCCGTAAAGGCGCGCCGGTGCATTTTTCGAGCATCGAGAACTATATCTCGACTGCATATTTGGACCGCAAGGAGTGGAAGCCCTCGCCGTCGTGCGGCAAGCAGGTTGCCGTGGTCGGTTCCGGTCCTGCCGGCATTACCGTGGCCATTAAGATGGCCCAGTTGGGCTGTGCCGTCACGGTGTTTGAACAGCGCCCCGAGATCGGCGGCGTGCTGGAGTACGGCATCCCCGAGTTTCGCCTGCCCCGTGCGCTCGTGCAAAAGTATCGTCACGTGATGTGCTCGCTCGGCGTGCGCGTCCGTCCCTCGACCACCATTGGCGGTGCGCTGCATATCGACGACCTGCTGCGCGACGGCTACGATGCGGTCTTTGTGGGTACCGGCACCTGGCGCGCACGCAAGCTGGGCATTCCCGGCGAGTCGCGCGGCAACGTGCTGTTTGGTATCGATTACCTGGTCGATCCCACGAGCGTGGCGATCGGGCAGAACGTGGCGGTTATCGGTGCCGGCAACGTGGCCATGGATGTTGCCCGAACGGCCCTGCGTTCGGGTGCTCGCAAGGTTACCGTGTATGCCAGATCGCGCCATGTCTCGGCCATCGATGACGAGGTTGAGCTGACCGAGCTTGACGGTGCCGAGATCGTGCGCGGCAAGGCGATCTGCGCCATCGACGATAACGGTCCGGTGTTCGAGACAGCTATCTTTGACGAGGACGACAACGTGGTGGGCTACGAGGAAGAGCTCGACCATGTGTCCGCCGACACCGTGGTGATCGCGGCATCGCAGGTGCCTAAGGACAAGCTGGTGCTTACGACGGGCGGTCTGGAGACCGACCACCGCGGCCTTCTTTCGGTCGATGAGTATGGCATGACAACGGTGCCGGGCGTTTTTGCCGCCGGTGATGTGGTCAACGGCCCGCTCACCGTGGTCCATGCCGTGGCCGGCGCCAAGCTCGCCGTCGAAGGCATGATTGCCTACCTGGGCCTCTAACCCATCCCACCCATCAGTTGCGGTGGAATACGGACTGTTTTGCCTGTCAAAAGTCTCATCTACTCCGTATTCCACCGCAACTTTTTGTGAGGGTCGGGATTGAAGGTGGAGAGTGCGAGCGAGTGCGGATACGGCAGTTGCTGATACGATAGGTACGTTAGCAACTGCCGCCGAGCGGCTCAAACGAAAGGAAGCCTGTATGGAGTCCTCCGCCTATCCGATGCTCTTTAGCCCGATCAAGGTCGGTACGACCGAGGTCAAGAACCGCGTCTTTATGCCGCCGGTATCCACCAACCTGGCCGATCATGGCTATGTGACCGACGATTTGGTCGATCATTATCGCGCCCGTGCCAAGGGCGGCGTGGGCCTGATCATCACCGAGGTCGTGACGGTCGAGCCCACCTATACCTATCTGCCGGGTGACATGTGCTGCTACGACGACACGTTTATCCCCGGCTGGGAAAAGCTCGCCGCAGCCGTCCATGAGTATGGCTGCAAGATTATGCCGCAGCTCTTCCACCCCGCCTACATGGCCTTTAACATTCCGGGCACGCCACGCCTCATCGCCCCGTCCTTTGTGGGCCCGTCCTATGCCCGCGAGGCACCGCGCCCCATCACGGTTGACGAGATCCACGAGCTCACGCATCAGTTCGGCGATGCTGCTGTGCGCATGCAGAAGGCCGGCGTCGATGGCGTCGAGGTCCATGCGGCGCACGCCCATGGCATGCTCGGCGGCTTTTTGACCCCGCTCTATAACAAGCGTACCGACGAGTACGGTGGCTCGCTCGACGCCCGCATGCGCTTCCTGCTCGAGGTCATCGCCGAGATTCGCGAGCGCTGCGGCAAGGACTTCATTATCGACGTCCGTATCTCGGGCGACGAGTACACCGATGGCGGTCTGACCCTCAACGACATGATCTACGTCTCGCGCCGCTTGGAGAAGGCTGGCGTCGACATGATTCACGTATCGGGCGGTACCACCATCAAGCGCGGCTCTGCCATTCCCGCCGCCGGCACGCAGCAGGCTTCGCACGCCGCCTGCTCGCGCGAGATCAAAAAGCACGTGAACATTCCCGTTGCCACGGTCGGCCGCATCAATGAGGCATGGATTGCCGAGGAGCTGATCGAGGACGGCGCCGCCGACATCTGCATGATGGGCCGCGCCAACCTGTGCGATGCCGAGTTCTGCAATAAGGCGGCTGCCGGCAACGCCGACGAGATCCGTCCCTGCATCGGTTGCCTGCGCTGCCTGAACGGCATTATGTTCGGCAAGCGCATCTCCTGCACCGTCAACCCGGACGTCGAGCGCGACGAGGCCGGTTACGAGCCTGCCGCCGAGGCCAAGAACGTACTCGTCGTGGGCGCCGGCCCCGCGGGTATGGAGGCGGCCTACATTGCCGCCAAGCGAGGTCATAACGTGGTGCTCGTTGATAAGCAGGACGAGCCGGGCGGCGAGATGCGCATCGCGGCCGTTCCGCCGGCAAAGCAGGAACTCACCCGCGTGATCAAGTATCAGTACCGTCGCCTGGCCGAGGCCGGCGTCACATGCGTCTTTGGTACCGAGCTTTCGGCCGAGGACATTCAGCGCGACTACGCGGGTTACGAGGTTGTCCTGGCTTATGGCGCCGAGCCCATCGCTCCGGCCTTCATGCAGGGCTTTAAGCAGGTTATGACGGCCGACGACCTGCTGGGTGGCAAGGCCTTCCCGGGTAAGAAGATCGTCATCGTGGGCGGTGGCACCGTCGGCTGCGAGACGGCCGATTACCTGGCCCCGCTGGTCAACGACCTGTCGCCGGCCAATCGCGACGTCACTGTCATCGAGATGACCAAGACGCTCGCCGCCAATGAGGGCGGTGCCGGTCGCGCGGTGCTCATCACGCGCATGCTCTCCAAGGGCGTCCACGTGCTGACCGAGGCCAAGGTGACCGAGATCACCGAGGACACCATCAGCTACGAGAAGGACGGCGAGGTCCACACCATCACCGGTGCCGATACACTGGTGCTTGCCATGGGCTATCGTCCCAACACCAAGCTGGCAGACGACCTTGCCGCTGCCGGCGTTACCACCCACGTGCTGGGTGACGCCAACAAGTGCGGCAACATCCGCGACGCCATCGGCGATGGCTACAAGGTTGCCTGCGAACTGTAGGCTCTTGGCAAATAGGGGAGCGACCGCCTTGCAGTGGCTCAAGCGATAGCCAATCAAAAAAGGCGCCGCGACACATGGATTGTCGCGGCGCCTTTTGCTTGGTGGTTTGTTGGGGTTCGGTGCGCCCCGTGGGCCTTATTACAGGCCCAAGATCTCCTTGACCTTGGCGATGATGGCCTCGTCGGTGGCGTTGGCAAAGAAGTACTCCTGGAAGTGCTCGCCGGCAAGTGCGCCCTTCACCAGGTCCTGATCGATCTCGCCCAGGACGTCGACGAGCGGGCGCATGGTCACAGCGCGCACGCCATCGAGGATCTTCTTGTTGCGCTGCTCGGGCTCAACGCGCTCCGCGGGGTAGCCGTTGCCCGAACCAAAGCCAAAGAGCTTCTCGAAGGTGTACTCGAGGTTGAGCTCCTGGCCCCAGCCGTTCTTGAGAGCGAAGGGCATGGCGACGGCGTTGCCATCGTTAACCTGGGCAAAGGTGTAGGCATCCAGCGGGTCGGCAACATGACCGCACAGCACGCCGGGGAAGGAGTTGCAGGCGAGCATGGCGCCCTCGCCGGTGCCGCAGCCGGTCACGACGTAGTCGGCGGCACCGGAGTTCAGCAGCACGGCGGCAAGGATGCCGTTCTGCACGTAGGTGAGGGGCTTGGAGTCGGCGTCGGCATACATACCATAGTTAAAGACGGTGTGCCCCATGGGCTCGACAACCTTCTTAAGGGCAGCCTCGATCATGGGGTTCTTGGAGTTCTGAGAGTTCTCATTGATCAGAGCGATTTTCATTGCGAATTACCTTTCTATTTCTAACTTGCGGTGAAATACGGACTGTTTTGCCTGATAGAAGCCAAAACCAATCCTTATCTCACCGCAACTCAAATGAAAAACGAGTGGATGAAACCTGATATGGGCAGTTGCGGCGACGCTTATTGAGGCTGCTTTCCAATGTATGCGAGGATTCCACCGTCGACATAGAGGATGTGGCCGTTGACGAAGTTCGATGCATCGGAAGCCAAGAACACGGCGGGGCCCTTCAGGTCCTCGGGCGTGCCCCAACGGGCTGCTGGCGTCTTGGCAATGATGAACTGGTCAAACGGGTGGCGGCTGCCGTCGGGCTGCGTCTCGCGCAGCGGTGCGGTCTGCGGCGTGGCGATGTAGCCGGGTCCAATGCCGTTGCACTGGATATTGGCCTCGCCAAACTCCGAGCAGATGTTCTTGGTGAGCATCTTGAGTCCGCCCTTGGCCGCGGCATAGCCGGCGATGGTCTCGCGGCCCAGCTCGCTCATCATCGAGCAGATGTTGATGATCTTGCCGTGGCCCTTGGCGATCATGCCGGGCAGGCAGGCCTTGGACACGATAAACGGTGCGTTGAGGTCAATATCGACGACGCGGCGGAAGTCCTCGGCGCTCATGTCGAGCATCGGGGTGCGCTGGATAACGCCGGCGTTGTTGACCAGGATGTCGGGCGTGGTGCCAAAGTCGGCCTCGATCTTGGCGATGAGCTCGGCAACGACGGCCTCGTCGGTGACGTCTGCCACGTAACCATGAGCCTCAAAGCCCAGCTCGCGGTAGTGCTTCTCGGCCTCGGCTACCTTGTCGGCGTGACGTGCGTTAAAGGCAACCTTGGCGCCGGCCTCGCCGAGTGCCTCGGCAATGGCCATGCCGATGCCATAGGTGGCGCCGGTCACGAGCGCGACCTTGCCATCCAAGCGGAAGCTGTCCATAAGATCAGACATAGCGATCCTTTCAAAAGAAACGTTCATCTATATTTGTCTTGCTTTTAGTACAAGCTCAGTATAGGAGAAGCGGAGGAATTAACGCTCCTATTCCCCTAAAAACAGGTGAACGTTCACTTTTAAAAGGTGAACGGTAGAAACGCCCTTGCCGTGCGGGCCCCTACTCGCTTTTTGCCTGCGCGCCCTCTGCGATCATGTTGCGGTTGTACACCAGATGTAGGTACATCGCATCGTGTGCCGCGGTGGGATTGCGTGAGGCGATGGCGTCGGCCACATCGCGGTGCGTGCGGATAGTTTCCTCGACGAGCTTTTTGCCGGTCACGTCGATAAAGAGGGGGACGGATGCCTTGAGCACGCCCATCAGGCGGGGAACGACGAGGTTGCCGCCATTCCAGGGCGGCTTCATGGAGTAGCGCCCGTACGCATCGATTCCCTCTCATAGATGCCCGGCGCGAGAGGCCCCGAGTTCATACGGGCTCGGGGCTTTTTCGTTTGGATTGCAGACGCATCGCCGGACGAAAGCGTGTTGCGTCTGGTACAAAAACCGTATGAAAACGGTTTTCGTCTTGCAGAGCAGTTGCCGTTTCTACAGTTCAACTTCCAGTTCGGCTTTGTGTTCGTAGAGGTAGTCGCGCATGTAGGGGATGGCAAATGAGACCTTGCCGTACGAAGGAGCCTCGATAATCGATTCTCTTAACAGGCGGCTGCGGACGGAGCTCACCTGTTGAGGCGTTTTGTTTAGGGCATCGGCAACCATGCTGGTCGAGCTCGTCTGCCCCAAAGACGCCATGCTCAGCAGATAAGCGATGCACGTGGGCGGAATGCGCTGCAGCGCGGGCTCAATCACCATGCCGCAGAAGCGTTCGCGTGCCGTTGCAATGCCACGCTCGGCTTCTTCTTCTCCAATAATCGCTGTATGTGCGCGTCTTGCCAACTGCCATGCGTAGTATCCAACGAGTTGGATCATGAAAGGATAGCCTTGCGTTGCCTCGGCAAGTTGGCCGGCAATACCTGGCTGCAACTCCATGCCAGACGCTTCAATGGTTTCCTCGAGGGAGTACGACACTTCGGTTACTGCCACAGCCTTCAGGTCAAAGGGGAGGGCACGGCGCAAAAACGCAAGTGTCTTTCCGTTGATGATGCTTTCAATCATCGAAGGCAGCCCAGCAAAAACAAAGGCGATATCAAGGTCTTCGCCGATAACCTGCTGAATCGCAATGGAGAGCGTTCGGACCTCATCGAGCTCTGCGTCTTGAATCTCGTCGAGAGTGATGAGCAGGCCATTTCCATTCTTGGATATTGTCTGTCTCATGGCGTCGCGTAGCGATGGGCCGATTCGCTCAATATCTATGCTGCCGATGGATATGCCAGCTACGGTGGGCTCAAATCTGGCGTGTTTGGCCTGGAATTTGGGCTGCAGCTGTTCGAGAATGCGCTGGCAAAGTCCCTCGGTTGCGACCTCTTTTATGACCGTCCAGCCACGGCTTTGCGCCAAACGTGAGCACTCGTCAAGGAGGACCGTCTTGCCCGTTCCACGGACGCCGGCTATGCGCATTAGGCGCCCCGGGGCACCAGGCCCGTTGACGAGGCCCTCATTGAATTCTTCGAGTACATCTTCGCGGCCGATAATCGTGGGAGGTGTTTTACCTGCTGTGGGCTTAAAAGGGTTTGTTTGCATGTGAGCCACCTTTGCTCAAGATATAGCAAGATATAGCAAAGTATAGTGAGATATAGCAACGTATAGCGCTGTTTGCGGGTTCTTACGGTGGTGCTATTTCCCGAATGCCGCGCGGATAAAGCGCTGGGCGAACAGCTTGTTGGCAACTCACGAGGGCTCAGGGTGCCAATTTGGGATGGAGTAGTGCTGTGCCACGAATAGGGCCTATCTACTACGTTTAAGCCGCAGAGGTCAACCATAGCCGGCTTTTTCGAAAATCGACAAGCTGTCTACCTGCGGTTTTGTTTTCGCACTTTTCAGCATGGTCTGGGCTCTCCGCGTTAACGTAGTAGATGGGCCCCTTTTGTGGCAAGGGGCCGACCTGCGGCTCAGGGTAGCCAAAAAAGCCACGTCCCAAAAAGACTGTTGGAAGTTGCGGTGGAATAGTTCCTGTTTTTGCTGCTGAAGGCCTTGAACAGGAACTATTCCACCGCAACTTATGAGGGGGCGGGGGATGCGATAGTATTGCATGGTGGTATTCGACAAACCGTGGGCTTCATCCGAGGGCTTTATGGAACAGCATCAGCATTATCAGAGCCTGCAAGACCAGGCGTACAACGCATTGCGCTCCAAGATCATCTATGCCGAGCTCAAGCCCGGCACGCGCCTTTCGGCGATTGGTCTGGAAAAAGAGACGGGAATCGGGCGCACACCCATTCGCGAGTCCTTTGTGCGTCTGCGCGAGCAGGAGCTGGTGGAAACGCGTCCCAAAAGCGGCACCTATGTCTCGAAAATCAGCATGGAGCGCGCCGAGAACGCCTGCTTTTTGCGCGAGAAGCTCGAGAGAAGCGTGCTTATTAAATGCTGTTCGGCCGCCACGCCCGAGCAAAAGCAGCGGCTTGAGCAGATTCTTACCGAGTCCGAGTCGCTCGACCATGGCGAAACGCGCCGCTTCTTTGACCTGGATAACCTGTTCCATGAGACATGTTTTGAGATTGCTGGTCGTCACATGTTGTGGGATTGGATGAAGAGCATCAACACGCATTTTGAGCGATACAACTGGTTGCGCATGGTGTCGCAGGATCTGGATTGGGAGCCGATTCGTCGGCAGCATCGCCGGATTCTCGAGGCCATTAAGAGGGGCGATACCGACACGGCGAGCTATCTGGCAGAGACGCACTTGCACCTGATGCCCGAGGAGCAGGGCCCGGTTATCGCCGTGCATCCCGACTATTTTGAGCTGTCCAAAGACTCGTTCATCTAATCAATCCCCATATAAAGTTGCGGTGAAATAGGGACTGTTTTGCGGCCTAGGTGGCGCAAACAGTCCCTATTTCACCGCAACTGCGTTGGGGCGTAACCGGGGCACAAAGCTGCGGCGCCGCTTGGAGGAAAAGACCGGAAGCAAGGGTCCATTCCTCCAGACGGCGCCGCAGCTGTTTTGATGGCTCGGTTTTTGTCGATGTGGCTCAACTGGGCGCGGTTGCCAGCCGAGTAGGCAAAGCGGCTCGGGGGCGTGTCGCTTCCGTCACGTTCTATCAGCATACAAGACGGTTTTGGTTCTTGTTCGTGACGGAAACGGCGCGCTTCCGAGCCGCTTTAAAAGAAAGGGGGCGAGGTCTAGGGCACGCCCCCTTTCACGATAGAGAGCTAAACCTAGCCGCGGACCTTCTTGACGACGTCCATGGCCTCGCGGGCGATCTGCTCGACCTTGGAGAAGTCGCCGTCGGCGAACAGGGCCGGCTTGACCATCCAGGTGCCACCGCAGGCGATGATGGCGCTGGAGCTCAGGTACTCCTCGACGTTGGCGGTGCTCACGCCGCCGGTGGGCATAAAGCGATGGCCGACAAACGGAGCGGCGAGGGCCTTGATGGTGTTGAGGCCGCCATACTGGGCCGCGGGGAAGAACTTGGTGACCTTGAGGCCGAGGTTCTCGGCGGCGGTGACCTCGGAGGGGGTCACGGTGCCGGGCAGCACGGGCAGGTCGATGTCGATGCAGTGCTTCACGACGTCCTCGTTGTAACCCGGGGAGACGATGAACTTGGCACCGGCGGCGCGGGCCTGCTCAACCTGCTCGACGGTCAGGACGGTGCCGGCGCCAACGCACATCTCGGGCTCGGCGGTGGCCATAGCGGTGATGCACTCGGCGGCGCAGGCGGTACGGAAGGTGACCTCGGCGGACTTCATACCAGCTGCCATAAGGGCGTGAGCGAGCGGAGCGGCGTCCTCGACCTTGTCGAGCACGACGACAGGCACGATGCCCAGGGATTCAAGCGTGGTGTAGAACTGATCGAACATGGTGTTCCTTTCGATGTGAGGCGCGCACGGGCGCATGATTGCTAAATGTGCTGGTCAAGAGCCGGTTTTGGATTGGTTATCGGAGGCACTGCTTGGGGTTCAAGCAATTCCAAAACCGGCTGCGCGACCAGTCGTATAGGGAATGCCGGGCAAAACCGGAATGGGACTGGTGGTTTTGCCCGACCGGAAAGATCGGGGAGCGGGCCGCAGGGGTATGGGTATGGAAAGCTGCGGCCCGCGGAATGGAGACGGCTTAGCGCGCAACGCGAGTGCCACCGTCGGCGGCGTTGGCGACGGCTACGATCTCGTCTGCGGTCACCAAGTTGGAATCGCCCTTGATGGTGAGCTTGAGGATCGAGGCCGCAATCGCGTAGTTGACGGCGTCCTGCGGGTCAAAGTCGTTGATGAGGGCATGGACGAGGCCGGCGTTGAAAGCGTCGCCGGCGGCAACGCCCTCGAGCACATGCACGTCGTGAGCAGGGGAGAACCAGTGCTCGCCGCTCTCGGCGTCAAAGAGCATGCCCATCCAGATGGAGCGCTCGACGCAGGAGATGTTGCGGACGACCGAGGCGACCTTCTTGCAACCGTACTCGGCGCAGATCTGACGGGCCATCTCGACGTAGGTGTCGCGCTCCTCGATTCCGTGGGCAAGGGAGCCGGAGACGCAGGTCATACCAAGGCCGGCAGGCGCGTCCTCGTCGTTGGCGATGCAGATGTCGACGAGCGGCAGGAGTTCCTTCATGGTGGCCTGCGACTTCTCGGGCGACCACATCTTGCCGCGATAGTTCACGTCGCACACGGTGGTGATGCCCTTGGCGCGGCAAGCGGTGAGGGCATCCTTGCAGGCAGCGGCCATCTCGTCGGACACGGCGGGCGTCACGCCAGAGAAGTAGAAGACATCGACGCCCTTGAGGATTTCGTCCCAATCAAAGACGTCGCGCTTGGCCATGTTGATGGCGGAATACTTGCGGTCGTAGACGCAGCCGTTGCCGCGCTGCGAGGCACCAACCTCAAACACATAGGAGCCAAGACGGTCGCCCTGACGCACAACGCGCGTGGTGTCAACGTCGTAAACCTTGAGCGAACGCAGGGCGCACTCGCCCAGACGGTTGGCCGGGACAACGGAGATGTAAGCGGCTTTGTCGCCCTGATAGGCCAGGGAAAGCGCGGTGTTGGCCTCGGCGCCGCCGTAGCGGACATCAAACTCGGTCGCCTGCTCAATGCGCAGATGGTCTTTGGGCGAGAGCCTCATCATGATCTCGCCGAAGGTAAGAACCGTTTTACCCATGGTCGCGCAGCTCCTTCTTGCTCGTGCGTACACCTTTGATATGGCGTTGGCACGGAGGTGCCAAGACGGTAGGGTGCATCTTTGCACCTCCGTGCCAACGCTTGCCGAAATCGGTTTACGAAATCGGTTTCGTTTCGAGTTGTAGTATACTCACCTACAGCGTTTTGCAACCGAGATTTTTAAAAATGCCTAAAATGGCTCAGAATGCCGACAGTTGGGAAACGGGGTGCGCTATGGCGCAGATGAGAATCAAGGATATTGCCGCCGAGGCGGGCGTGAGTCCGGCCACGGTCTCGCGCTACCTCAACAACCGCCCCGGGCAGATGACCGAGGAAACCCGTGCTCGCATCGCGGCAGTTATCGAGCGCACCGGCTATCGTCCACGTGCCGCCGCGCGCAATCTGCGCAGCTCGCGCACCAACCTCATCGGTGTGATCCTAGCCGACATCGCCAACCCGTTCTCCAGCGCCATGCTCGAAGGGCTTTCCGCCAGCGCCGCCGCGCGCGGCTGCTCGCTCATGACGGCCATTAGCGGCAACGACCCCGCAAAGGAAGCGAAGTCGCTCATCAGGCTTATCGATGCCGGCGTGGACGGCCTGGTCGTCAACACCTGCGGAGGCAATGACGAGGCGATCGCCGCGGCAGCGGGACGCCTGCCCGTCGTGCTGCTCG
This sequence comes from Collinsella sp., assembly GCA_019414515.1. Taxonomy (GTDB): domain Bacteria; phylum Actinomycetota; class Coriobacteriia; order Coriobacteriales; family Coriobacteriaceae; genus Collinsella. The sequence continues at coordinate 1,414 of DXLX01000013.1, read as the reverse complement.
ACCGCGATGTTGCCGACGGCGGTATCGACTTGGTGACCTCTAACAACCGCGAGTTGGTCGCCGGCCTGGTAGACGCCTTGGTCGCCGTGGGCAGCGAGCACCTGTGCCTGCTCACCGAGGCAAGCGACGACAGCCCCGTGCGTCGCGAGCGCGCCGAGGCCTTTGCCGACGAGCTCTCGCGTCGCGGCCTGACCGGCGAGGTCGTCACCCTGGCCGACGGTGGCGCCGCGGGCATCGGCCGCTTGGACGAGACCATGCGTGACTATGCGGGTAAAAAGCTCGGCCTCATTGCCGTCAACGGCCTGGTCTTTCTGCGCCTGACCGAGGCGCTGGCACAGTTGGGACCTTCGTTGCCGGCGGGTCTCAAGATTGCAACGTTTGACGACTATCCCTGGAACCACGTGCTCTTTGGCGGTGTAACCACGGCCGCGCAGGACACCCTCACCATTGCCGAGCGCGTGGTCGAGCGCCTGTCCGAGCGCATCGACGTCGTTACCACTACGGTGGGCGAGGCCGCAAGGCTGGCTCCCAAGCACATCGAGATCCCCGGCCACATCGAACACCGCGCTTCGACCTCACGCTAGCCGCCCGTCCGAGTCGGTCTGTTCGTGCTTGGCACCCGCCTGCGCGCACGTTTTTTGAGCGCTTGATACGCTTTAACCCTGCGGAAACATTTTTCTGCGATAGTATCTGCGATATAGACCAGTCGAAACCCGCCCGAAAGAAAGGGGAGCGACATGAACCAGCAGAACATCGATTACGTACTCCGCTCCGTAGAACAGCGTGATATTCGCTTTGTGCGTCTGTGGTTTGTCGACATTCTCGGCCGCCTCAAAAACTTTGCTATTAGCCCCGAGGACCTCGAGGTCGCTTTTGAGGAGGGCATTGGCTTTGACGGCTCGGCCATCGAGGGCTTTGCCACGCCCGAGGAAGCCGACATGCTGGCGTTCCCTGATGCCTCGACCTTCCAGATTTTGCCGTGGCGTCCGAGCCACAACGGCGTCGCCCGTGTGTTTTGCGACGTATGCACCCCCGATTGCAAGCCCTTCGCCGGCGACCCGCGCGATGCCCTGCGCCGCATGTTCCACAAGGCCGAGAAGGCCGGCTACCTACTCAACGTTGGTGCCGAGCTGGAGTATTACTACTTCCCCGACGAGCACACGCCCGAGCCGCTCGACAACGTGGGCTACTTCGATCTTTCGGTGAGCGATGCCGCCCGCGACCTGCGCCGCAACACGGTCCTCACGCTCGAGAAGATGTCCGTGCCCGTGGAGTACACCTTCCACGCCGCCGGTCGCTCGCAGCACGGCATGAGCCTGCGCCACGCCGAGGCCCTGAGCATGTCCGACGCCATCACCACGGCAAAGCTCATCATTAAACAGCAAGCTTACGAGAGCGGTTGCCACGCCTCCTT
>DXLX01000012.1 GCA_019414515.1 Collinsella sp. | reverse complement strand
AAATGGTTCGATGTCTGCCCGGATGCGACACCCGTAGGTGTCCATCCTCGCAGTATCCGGTTCTCAAGGTGCACGCCTGCGCGGTCCATCCGGTTCGACCGGGCCGCGCGGCAAGGAGATATATTGCCAGACCGGAGGGGCCCCGGGGGCGGGAATCTGGACGCACACATTTCCTACACAACTGTGCCCTCAACTGACGCTTGCCAGTTGATAGCTACCGCTCGCCGAGCACATCTTTATATAGAGTGGCCCCTTGGCTAGAGCCGATATGCGCCCCTGGCCAAAGCGCAGCCGGCATCTAGCAGTTCATCGCGCTCCTCCACCGAAAAGCCCTCGGCGTACACGCGCACCACCGGTTCGGTCCCGCTGGGACGGATCAGCAGCCAGGTGTCATCCTCAAATGCCAGACGTAAGCCGTCCATATGGCTTACGCTCTGCGGCGCCTTGCCGCATATCGACTTGGGATTCACGCCGGGAAGCAGCGTGCGCAACGTCTCGGCATCCTCGGCCTCAAGGCGCAAATCTCGACGTCCGTAACTCGTCTTGCCAAAGCTCGCCTCGAGCTGATCGATAAGCACGCCCAAGGGCGCGCCGGTCTTGGCCATGAGCTCGCACAAAATCAGGCAGGCAAGGATGCCGTCGCGCTCGGGCATGTGCGCGGCGATACCGATACCACCGGCCTCTTCACCGCCCACGAGAACGCCGCCCTTCTTCATCTCGGCGGCTATATATTTAAAACCGACGGGCTTGATGACCACGCGGCAACCGAGCGCCTCGGCAATGCGACGCACAAGCGTGGAGCATGAAAGGTTGACGACGACGCGTCCCTTTAGATTGCGATACTGGACCAAATCGCCCAAAACGAGCGCCATAATCTGATGTGGATGTATATATCTGCCGCGCTCATCAACCGCGCCGATACGATCGGCGTCGCCATCAGTCACCAGACCGGCGCACGCCCCGTCTTCGACAACTGCGCGCTCACAAGCATCCACCCACGGCTCGACCGGGTCGGGGCAGATATCTCCCCTATCGGTCGTCTCGTCGGCGTGAATCTCATGGACTTCGACGCCAAGCTCTCGAAGCAAGTCGGCAAGATATCCCTGCGCAGCTCCGCCCATGGGGTCAACCACCACACGCATATGCGCGGCGCGAATGGCATCCGCGTCGACAAACGATGCCACCGCTCGCATATAGTCGGGAATGATATCTGCCGTGCGGTATTGCCCCTCAAGCCCCAGCGGCTCGGCGGCCATCGTCTCCTCGAGCTCTTCGATGACATCCTGGTTGGCCGTCGAGCCATCACCCATCCGCAGCTTGAGGCATAGATAGCCCTGCGGATGATGTGAGCCCGTCACCATAAGCGCGCCGCATGCCTCGCCGTCATACGCAGCCGCCCACGTAAGAGCGGGAGTCGGCACCGGTCGAGACACGAGCACGGCATCGAGCCCGTGGGCGGCAATCACACCCGCCGCGAGCTCGGCGAACTCGCGCGCTTGCGGCCGAGTATCAAATCCTACATATACCGTTTTACCGGGATTCGTCTTTTGCCATAGCCTGCCGATAGCATCAGTGACACGAGCGACGTTGTTGATAGTAAAGTCTCCGTCGACGCGAGCTCGCCAACCGTCAGTTCCAAAGTGAATTATCGCGCACACGCGCAGACACCTCGCAGTGTTTGGATCATGGTACGCATGAGGTATACCCGCAACGGGCATCCGGCAAGCCGCCGGCACGCTCGTTCACCGTTTAGGCAAAAGCGTCGAGGTGCGCACCGCCAACAAAAAAACCGCCCCAGCGGGGGCGGTGATTCGATACTCCCATTTTCGGGTTCTATATATTGAGCGCATCTGCCATAGCGGCTGTCGTAACCGCCGTGGTTCCGCAGCAGCTGCCTACCATTGCGGCGCCCGCCCGCTTCCACTCGACGCATGCGCGAGCGAAGGCTTCGGGGTCCTCATGCCACACGGGACCATCCTGTGTCTGAACCGGATTTCCCGCATTGGGACGCACCGTGACGGGAGTAGTCGCCGATGCAACCATCCTGGGCACCGCCGCGTTCGCGGCCGCAAGCGAACAGCAATTAACACCAACCGAGTTTGCGCCGTGTTTTTCGGCGTACAAAACGGCTGCCTCGATGTTGAGGCCATCGCCCAACAGGTCGCCTTTATCGTCAACGACAAAACTCACCAGGACAGGCATACCGTCGGCGGCATCTCGGGCGCCGGCAAGCATGGGCTGCAAATTACGGATAGACGTCACCGTCTCGATCAGCAGACCGTCAACACCAGCATTGAGCAAGGCGTGCGCTTGTTCGCGCGCAATGCCTCGGATTTCACGATACTCGGCAGAGTCCTCGGCAAACCACTCAATACAAATCGGGCCCATCGAGCCCAGCAGCAGCTGTGGGTGCGCCTGGCGAGCATCGTCGACGGCCCCGCGATTGACCTCCGCCACGGACGGCGCAATCTGGTCGTGCTTGAGGGCATAGCTTGATGCCTGAAAGGTGTTGGTAATGAGCACCTGCGCGCCGGCGGCGACATACAAGCGATGGATACGAGAAACGGTCTGCGGCTCTGCCAGATTCCAAAACGCCGGTGGAATGTCGGCGGCATCGTACTCACTCAACAGAACACTGCCCATGGGGCCCTGCGCCAACAAGGTCTCGCTCGACAAGCGGCGCGTAAGTTCCTCGGCACCAAAGCGGTTGTAATAACTCGTATCCATATATATCCCGCTATTCCTCGACGCTGATTCCCTGCTTTTCGAGATAGGCGAGCCAGCGGTTCATCGTGTCCTCGGATAGAGCATGCTCCATCATGCAGGCCTCGGAATCGGCTCGCTCAAATTCGACACCGAGCTCCTGAACCAAAAACGTGCGGACCAGACGATGGCGATACCAGATAGCCGAGCCGACCTCGCGCCCACGGTCAGTCAGGATAACTTTGCCGTAGTGAGACTGTTCGACAAGTTCAGATGCCTTGAGAGCCGAAACCGCCTTGTTGACCGATGCCTTCGAGACGCCAAGGCGCTGTGCGATATCGACCGACCGCACGCCGCCGGTCTCCCCATCTTCGCTTTCGATGCGAACCATGCACTCCAAGTAGTCTTCGTTCGCCACCGTTAGGTGTAGCTCGCGCGAGCTATTTGTCGTATCCATGAACATCCGTCCCTTCTGCACTCAATGGCTGATTCTACCCCATCCAAGCGTCGCGGTATGCCGCGGCATACCGTGCTAGAGTTCTTGTTGCACACGACGACCAAGATTGGAGCGATCTTTATGGAAAACACCACCACGGACCCCGACGTCCTCGAGCGTTTTTTGCGCTATGTCCAGATCAACACGCAGTCCGAGGATGCCAACTGCGACCAGGTGCCGTCGAGCACCGTACAGTTCGACCTTGCCAACGTGCTTGCCGAAGAACTGCGCGAGCTGGGTGCAACCGATGCCCATGTAAGCGAAAACGCCTATGTCTGCGCGCACATTCCCGCTAGCGCCGGTTCCGAGAATAAGCCCGCCCTGGGCCTGATCGCGCACCTCGATACCACCGAGGTCGCGCCGGGCGCCGGCGTAGCGCCGCACATCGTGCACTACGAGGGCGGCGATCTGGTTTGCGGCATCGTCGACGGCAAGCCCGTGTCCATGAGCACCGCCAAACTTCCTGCCCTCAACAACCTGGTGGGTGAGGACCTTGTCTGTACCGACGGAACTACGCTGCTGGGCGCCGATGACAAGGCGGGTGTCGCCGAAATCATGGCGCTTGTCGCACGCATCGCGCAGGATCCCTCCCTGCCCCATCCCGCGCTCGGCATTTGCTTCTGCCCGGACGAGGAAATCGGTCACGGTGCCGAGCTGTTGGATATCGAGGCCTTCGGCTGCAAGTACGCTTACACGGTCGACGGCGGTCCGGTTGGCGAGCTTGAGTGGGAGTGCTTCAACGCCGCCGAGGCAACCGTTCGCTTTGAGGGCCAGTCCATTCACCCCGGCGACGCCAAGGGGCGCATGGTCAACGCGGGCAACCTGTTCTGCGACTTCAACGCCCTGCTCCCCTACGAGCAGCGCCCGGAATACACCGAGGGCTACGAGGGCTTCTATCACCTTGAGGGCGTCTCGGCAACGGTCGACCATGCCACGGCGCGCTATATCGTCCGTGATCACGATGCCGCCAAGTTCCAGCAGAAACTCGAGCTGATGAATGCCGCCGCCGCACTGCTCAACCAGCGACTGGGCGAGGAGCGCGTAACGGTCGAGATTAAGCAGCAGTATCGAAATATGGCCGAGATCGTTCGTGACTATCCCGAGCTTATTGATGTTGCCAAGGAAGCCTACCTTGCCTGCGGCGTTGAGCCCCAAGTACTGCCGATTCGCGGCGGCACCGACGGCGCACAGCTGTCGTTCCGCGGCCTGCCCTGCCCCAACCTCTCGACAGGCGGCTACTGTTACCACGGCGTCAACGAGTTTGTCCCGGTCAGCTCGCTCGTCAAGATGACCGACGTCCTGCAGGAGCTCGTCGCCCGTTTCGCATAAGACTGGCTGCATGAGGCCAAAAGACGAATCGCCCCGTCCTCAACCGAGAACGGGGCGTTTTTTGGTGCAAGAAAAGTAGTCGGCATCGCAGGTTGAGCCAACGTCAGCGAGCGACGTCCAGAGCGAACAAGTTGGCATGAAAAAGGCAGGGCATTGACCTTCTGGTCATGCCCTGCCTTTTGAATGACAAATTGTAGCTCTGGGCGTCGCGCAGCGTCGAGCCGCTACGCGGGCTGGTAAGCCCGCGTAACCCTAGTAGTTGGCTTCGTAGCCGTTGCCGTCACCGGTGGGCTCTTCGTAGTAATCGGAGCCGTCGCTCGAATCGTCGGAATCGTCCGAGCCACCCGACGAGGTCGCGGTGCCATATGCGTAGTCCTCGGACGTATTGTTGTTGAGGTCACCGATCGTGGAGCTGGAGCCGTCTGAAAGGCCCATGGTGTTGGGGCCCTTGGGATCCTCACCGGCGTCGACGCGGGCCATCATTTCCTTAAGCTCGTCTTCGTAAACAAAGACATAGCTCACGCCGTCGATCATAGTGCTGTCGTCGGCGTACGAGGGCAGGTTGGCCGAGTAGATGCCCTCGACATCCATGCCGCGCATGGCGTTGACCGTGGACACGATATCCTGAACGCTCATATCGGTTACGAGCATATCGGACAGCGAATTAACCAGGCCAAAGATCTTCGTGGCATCGAAGTTATTGAGAATCTGGTTGGCAAGGGCGCCAAGCACCTGACGCTGATGGCGCATGCGCGTGTAATCGCCGTCGGCATAGGTGTAGCGGCAGCGGGCATAGGTAAGGGCAGTAGCGCCGTCCATATGCTGCTGACCAGCGGTAATCTTAATATCCAGGTGCTCGGGATCGTCGACGTCGTCGGTCGCGTTGATGTCGATACCGCCAACCGAATCAATAAGCGACTGCATGCCGTCAAAGCTGACCTCGGCATAGTGAGAAATCTGCACGCCGCACAGCTCGTTGACCGCCTGGACCATGGCCTCGGCGCCGCCAACGGTGTGGCAGGCGTTGATCTTCATGGTCTCGCCCTTGTACACGACCTTGGTGTCGCGCGGAACGGAAATGAGCGTCGCCTGCTTTTGCGTGGGGTCGATGCGTGCCAGGATAATCGAGTCGGCACGATACGTATCTTCGCCCGGACGACCGTCGGTACCAAGAAGCAACACGTAGAACGGATCTTTTGCCTCATCGGTATCGACCAGAATCTGGCGCAGGTTGTTGGTAATGACATTGGAGTCGCCAAGCTTGCCCATGATAGTGGCAAACCACAGACCTGCAGCGGTCGTGGCGCTCAGCAACACACCGAGCACGGCGATGAGCGCGACACGGCGAACCGTGCGGCCGCGACGGCGCTGACGGGCGCGCTCGGAATAGCGTGCGACATTGTCGCGACTGTAGATCTTGGCCTGCGCACCAGTCGAGGGTCTTCGGGTGTTATCCGCTAGGGGCTTCTTGTTAAACATAGGCAACCTGCATTAGTAGATGACGGGATCGGGAACGGTGGCATGTTCGACATGCGCGCCAAGCGCCTGCAGCTTTTCGACAAACTGCTCGTAGCCACGTTTGATGTGATGGATGGCCGAGACCTCGGTAACGCCATCGGCGATAAGACCGGCAACCACAAGAGCCGCGCCGCCACGCAGGTCGGGTGAGGTGACCTGTGCGCCCGAGAAGCCCTTGACGCCGTGAATCATGGCGTGATGGCTCTCGATACGAATATCGGCACCCATACGCACGAGCTCGGAGGCGAACATGAAGCGGTTCTCGAAGATGTTCTCGGTAATTACGGAGCTTCCGTCGGCAAGGGCCGAAAGCACCATGATCTGCGCCTGCATGTCGGTCGGGAAACCCGGGAACGGAAGCGTCTGGATATCGACCGGCTTGATGCGCTCGGCGCGATTGACGTGGACACCGTTCTCGATACGCTCGCACTCGATGCCCATAAGTTCCATCTTTTTGAGCACCATTCCCAGGTGGATGGGGCAGAAGCCCGTAACATCGACGCCGCGCTCATCGGCCATGAGGGCGCCGGCGACGATAAAGGTGCCGGCCTCGATGCGGTCACCCACCACGCAATGGGTAACGGGATGCAGCTCCTCCACGCCCTCGATGGTCACGACGGGCGTGCCTGCGCCGACGATCTTGGCACCCATCTCGTTGAGCATGTTGGCAAGGTCGACGATCTCGGGCTCGCGGGCAGCGTTGTCGATAACCGTGGTGCCCTGTGCGCGCACGGCAGCCATGATGAGGTTCTCGGTGGCGCCCACGCTCGCGAATTCGAGCGTGACGGTGGTGCCGTGCAGACCCTGGGGAGCACTGGCGTTGATGTAGCCGTGGGCGGTGTCGAACTCGACGCCCAGAGCCTCGAGACCCAAGATATGCATATCGATCTTGCGAGCACCCAGGTTGCAGCCGCCCGGCATGGCGATCTTGGCGCGATGGAAACGACCCAGCAGGGGACCCATCACAGCCGTGGAGGCGCGCATCTTGGCGACAAGCTCGTAGGGCGCCTCCCAAGAATCGACCTGGGAGGTATCGATCTCGAGCGTGTGCTCGTCGAGAACATCGATCGTAGCGCCCATGCCCTTGAGCACCTTGCCCATCACGTGGACATCGGAAATATCGGGCACGTTCCGCAGCGTCGTCTTGCCCGGCGCCAGAAGCGTTGCCGCCATAAGTTTGAGCGCGGAGTTCTTAGCACCCGAGACAGGCACGGAACCTCCGATGGCGTGGCCACCCTCAACGCGGATAATATCCAAGGTCTACCCTTTCAAAAAGCATGCCCGGGGTGGCTGGGCCATCCCGGGCATGATGTGTTCGCAAATGGTCGAACGCTAAAACGTTTGACTATTGGGCAAGCTTGAGCTTACACCATGCGATTTCATTATAGAGGTAGGCGCGGCGTGCATCATCCTCCGACAAATTACCCAGCTTCTCTTCAAAACCTTGAATATCAGCTTTAACCTTGTCGGCGTCGACGGTCGCCAAATCGCAAGCGCGCTCGGCGAGGACGGTCACGACATCTTCCGCAACCTGGGCATAGCCGCCGGCCACGGCAAACGTGTGGTCGACAGTGCCCATGGCCTTATCGGAAACGCGAACGTAACCGCGGTCGATCGTGCAGATTTCGCTGGAGTGAGCAGGTAAAACGCCAAACTCGCCATCCGTAGACGGAATCGACACAAACGCAGCGTCACCCTCATAGGCGAGGCTCACGGGGCACACGATGCGGATACGCATAACCTACTTCTCCTCCATCTTGCGGGCGCGCTCGCGCACGTCCTCAATCGTGGAGGCATAGCGGAATGCCTGCTCGGGCAGGTCATCGGCCTTGCCGTCGACAATCTCGGCGAAGGAGCGGACGGTATCCTCGACACGGACGTAGACGCCGGGGTTGCCGGTGAACTTCTCGGCAACGTGGAAGGACTGCGAGAGGAACTGCTGGATCTTACGAGCACGGTTGACCGTAAGGCGCTGCTCCTCGGACAGCTCGTCCATACCCAGAATGGCGATGATGTCCTGAAGGTCGGAGTACTCCTGCAGGAGCTCCTGGACCTTGACGGCAACACGGTAGTGCTCCTCGCCGACGATCGAGGGATCGAGAGCGTCCGAAGAAGACGCGAGCGGGTCGATAGCCGGGAACAGGCCGAGCGACGAAATGCTACGCGAAAGAACCGTGGTGGCGTCGAGGTGCGTAAACGTCGTGGCAGGCGCCGGGTCGGTCAGGTCGTCTGCAGGGACATAGACAGCCTGGACGGAGGTAATGGAGCCCGTCTTGGTCGAGGTAATGCGCTCCTGGAGGTCACCCATCTCGGTAGCCAGCGTGGGCTGGTAACCGACGGCGGACGGCATACGGCCCAGCAGTGCGGAAACCTCGGAACCTGCCTGGGAGAAGCGGAAAATGTTGTCGATGAACAGCAGAACGTCCTGGCCGCGATCGCGGAAGTACTCAGCGGTGGTAAGGCCGGCCAGACCGATGCGCAGACGCGCTCCGGGCGGCTCGTTCATCTGACCATAGACCAAGCAGGTCTTGTCGATAACGCCCGACTCGCTCATCTCGAGATAAAGGTCGGTACCCTCACGGGTACGCTCGCCGACACCGGTGAACACCGAGGTGCCGCCATGCTCCTGGGCGAGGTTGTTAATGAGTTCCTGAATCAGAACGGTCTTGCCGACGCCGGCGCCGCCGAACAGACCCGTCTTGCCGCCACGGATGTAGGGCTCGAGCAGGTCAACGGCCTTGATGCCGGTTTCGAAGATCTCGGTCTTGGTGGTGAGCTCGTCGAAGCGGGGCGCTGCGTGGTGGATGGGATAGAACTCCTCCACCTCGGGCATAGGCTTGCCGTCGACGGGCTTGCCCATGACGTTCCAAATGCGGCCGAGTGTCTTGGGACCAACGGGCATCTTCATGGGCTCACCGGTATCGGTGGCAATGAGACCACGCTGCAGACCGTCGGTCGAGGACATGGCGACCGTGCGGACGACGCCGCCCGGAAGCTGGCTCTCAACCTCGAGGATCGTGCTCAGGTGACCGATCGGGGTCTCGGCCTCGACCGTGAGCGCGTTGTAGATCGGGGGCACCGCACCGTCAAACTTGACGTCGACGACAGGGCCGATGATACGCACGATGCGACCATCACCGGCAGTCGTCTTCTTGGTGGCTTCCTCGACCGCAAGCTTTACGGTGTTATTAGCCATTACTGTTCCTCCAATGCTGAGGCTCCGCCGACGATCTCGTTAATCTCGGTCGTGATCGAAGCCTGGCGCACGCGACTATACGTGCGGGTAAGGGTCGAGATGATCGCGGTGGCGTTTTCCGTCGCGGAGTGCATGGCCTTGCGACGTGCACCCTGCTCGGCAGCCGCCGAATCGATCAGGGCCTGGTAGATGACCGTCAGGATATACGACGGTACAAGCTTGCCGAGAACATGCTCGGGAGAGGGCACGAACTCGAACGTGGACGAGATGCGTTTAGGGGCGTCGGTCTCGTTCTTACGCGGACCGTGGGCCATAGCGATCATCTCGGGATCGAGCGGCAGCAAGTGCTCGACGCGAAGCTCCTGATCCACGCGGTTCTTGGCGTGGTGGTAGACAAGCTCGACGCGGTCAAGCTCGCCGGCACGATACGCATCGCAGATATGAGAGGAAATCATGCGAGCCTGATTAAAATCGGGCTCGGAGGAATTGCCCTCAAAGTGCATGACGACGTTTGCGCGGTCGCGGAAATACGTGGCCGGCTTACGTCCACACGCAATGATCTCGCACTCGATGCCATCGTTCGCCCAAGAAGCGGCGAGCTTTTCGGCCGTGCGCTCCACCGTCGTATTGAAACCGCCGGCAAGGCCGCGGTCCGAGGCAATAACGACAATCAGGCCATGCTTGACGCTCTCATGCTTCTGTAGCATGGGATCGGTGCCCGAGCAGGAGGCGTCGCCGGCGACCGTCAACATGACGTCGGTCAGCGCCTCCTTATAGGGCTCGGCCTGCTTGGAGCGATCGAGGGCACGACGGATCTTGGCCGTAGAGACCATCTCCATCGTGCGCGTGATCTGCTTGGTCGTGGTAACCGAAGAGATTCGCTTCTTAATGTCGCGAAGGTTGGCCATAGGGCTTAGTTCTCCTCTGATCCAGTCGTATCGGCATGGTGCTTGGCCATGAACTGCTGCTTGAAGTCACCGATAACGCGCAGAAGCTCAGCCTTGGTGTCATCGTCGATCTTCTTGGCGCGAACCTTATCGAGCAGCGAGCCAAAGCCGTTGTCCAGGTACTCGATAAGCTCAGCGCGGAAAGGCAGCACGTCGGCGATCTCCAGGTCGTCCAGGAAGCCCTCGTTGCCTGCAAACAGAACTGCAATCTGCTCGCCAACCTCAAACGGCTTGTAGCGCGGCTGCTTAAGGAGCTCAGTCATGCGAGCGCCGTGGGTAAGCTGCTTTTGCGTGGCCTCGTCGAGGTCGGAGCCGAACTGCGTAAAGCCGGCGAGCTCCTGGTACGAAGCGAGGTCAAGACGAAGATTGCCGGCAACCTGCTTCATGGCCTTGGTCTGTGCGTCGCCACCGACGCGGGACACGGAGATACCCACGTCGACTGCCGGGCGCTGGCCCTGGAAGAAGAGCTCGGACTGCAGGTAGATCTGACCATCGGTAATGGAAATGACGTTGGTCGGAATGTAGGCCGAGACGTCGCCGTCCTGGGTCTCGATGATCGGCAGAGCCGTCATGGAGCCGTAACCGTTCTTCTTGGACATCTTGACGGCACGCTCGAGCAGACGAGAGTGCAGGTAGAAGATGTCGCCAGGATAGGCCTCGCGTCCGGGCGGACGATGCAGCGTCAGCGACATCTGACGGTAGGCCACAGCCTGCTTGGACAGGTCGTCGTAGATGACGAGCACGTGGCCGCCGGGGTTGGTCTCGCTGGCGGGCTTGCCGTCCTCGCCGTTGTACATGAAGAACTCGCCGATAGCGGCACCGGCCATAGGCGCGATGTACTGCATAGGGGCGGAATCGGCAGCGGTTGCCGAAACGATGATGGTGTACTCGAGCGCACCGTGCTGAGCGAGGGTCTCGCGGATGTTGGCAACCGTGGAGGCCTTCTGGCCGATGGCGACATAGATGCAGACCATGCCCTTGCCGCGCTGATTGAGGATAGCGTCGATGGCAATGGCGGTCTTACCGGTCTTACGGTCGCCGATGATGAGCTCACGCTGACCACGGCCGATAGGCACCATGGAGTCGATGGCCAACAGACCGGTCTGAACCGGCTCGCACACCGGGGTACGGTCGATGACGCCGGGGGCCTTAAACTCGATAGGACGACGGTGCGTGGCGACAATGTCACCCAAACCGTCGATAGGCTGGCCGAGCGGATTGACGACGCGGCCGAGCATGGCACGGCTCACGGGGATATCCATAATGCGGCCAGTGGTGCGGCACTCGTCGCCTTCCTTGATGGAGTCGACGGCACCAAACAGAACGGCGCCGACCTCGTCACGGTCAAGGTTCTGGGCAAGGCCGAAGACGGTCTCACCGGTATCGGAGCTCTTGAACTCCAGAAGCTCGCCTGCCATGGCGCTCTTGAGGCCGGTGACGCGCGCGATGCCGTCGCCTACCTCGTCGACCGTTGAAACCTCATGCGTATCGACCGTCGCGGAGAGGCTCGTGAGCTGCTCCTGCAGTTTCTTGGCGATATCCTGGGCATTGAGGGTTTCGGACATTAGGCTTCACCTCCGTACGAATTAGCAGAGTTTGCGAGGGTCTCCTGCGCAACGCGCAGCTGCGTCTTGACGGAAATGTCACGACGCTCGCCGCGGGCCTCGAGCACCAGGCCGCCCACGATAGACGGGTCGACCTGCTCGATAAGGAATACCTTGCGACCGAAGTCCTGCTCGCATTTCTTAGTGATGGTTTGACGCAGCTCGTCGTCGAGCGGGATCGCCGTGGTGACGGTCACGCCCACTACATCCTCGTCTTCCTCGGCAACATACTTAAAGGCAGCTGCCACCTTGGGAAGAAGGTCGAGCTGGTCGCGCTTGGACATGGTGTCGAGCACGGCGATGATCTCGGGGCTGGCGGAAGCCAGGCGCTCGATCATCTCGAGGTCCTCGAACACATGGTTCTCGGCCTTAGCGGCTTCCAGAAGGGAGCGCGCGTAAGTCTCGAGCACCTTGTCCTGATAGCGGCTAGTCGGCATTCAGGCTACCTGCTTCCTGGATGTAGCGCTCGATGAGCTTCTTCTGCTCGGTCTCGTCCTCGAGTGCCTCGCCCACGATCTTGGTGGCGACGGCAACGGACAGGTCGGCGATGGAGCTCGCGGCACCGGCGTAGATGGACTTGCGCTCGTCCTCGACGGTCGTATGGGCCTTGGCGATGATCTCCTCGGCCTCCTTGTGAGCAGCCTCGATGATACGGGCGCGCTCGGACTCGGCGTCCTTACGGGCCTCGAGAACGATGTCGGCAGCCTGACGACGGGCGTCGGTGACGATCGAGTCGGACTCAGCGCGCTTGGCGATAGCCTCCTGCTTGGTCTTCTCGGCCTCGTCGAGGCTCTCCTCGATCTTCTTGCCGCGCTCCTCCATGGTTTTCATGATGCCCGGCAGGGCGACCTTGGCCAGCACGATCCAGATAATCAGGAAGGCGATAAGCGCCGGGATGAACTCCGCCATCTTAGGGATGAGGATGTCCGCACCGGCAGCGCCGTCCTCGGCGAACGCGGAAACCGGCATGAGCAGCGCGGCCGCGGACGCGGAGAGTGCGATCGCGCTCTTCTGGGATGAAAGATTCATACTTGACGCTCCGTGCTATTTAACGATCAGCGCGACAACGAAGCCGATCAGAGCCAGAGCCTCGCCGAAGGCGGAGCCCATGATGAAGACGGTGAACACGCGGCCCTGGACCTCAGGCTGACGGGCCATAGCACCCGTAGCACCCAGAGCAGACAGGCCGATAGCAAGACCAGCGCCGATAACACCGAGACCGTAACCGATAACTCCCACGATTCCTCCTTTGTCGTGCGTGTCTTATTTCACGCAGGATAACCTTATTTATAACTGCCGGGCTCCATGGGTACGGGCACCGGCGGTTTAACGAATTGCCTTACCTTTAAGGCGCGAACGGAAGACTACTCCTCCTCCGCGACCTCCTCTGCCTCGGAGACGTACACGGCGGTAAGGACCGTGAAGACGTAAGCCTGGATGGCGCCGACCACAAGCTCAATCGTATAAATCAGGATGAGGATGGCAAGCCAGGCCAGCGAAGGCAGGGCGCCGACGGCGTGGGCCGCGGAAACCTGCTGAAGCAGCGGCTGCATGAACATGCTCGCCATGATGGCGAACGAGCCCATGACCACGTGTCCTGCGAACATGTTGCAGAACAGACGGACGGCGAGCGTGATGAGGCGCAGGAAGGTCGAGAAAAGCTCGACGACCCACACAAGCACGTTCATCGGGAAGCTCACGCCCTGCGGGGCGAGGCTCTTGATGTAGCCGATCACGCCGTGAGCCTTGCATCCGTAGTAGATGAAGTACACGAAGGCGAAGATGGCGAGCGCGGCGGTGGAGCCGATTGCGCCGGTGCCGGGCTTCATTCCCGGGATCAGGCCGATCATGTTATTGATCAGGATGAACAGGAAAAGCGAGCACAGGAACGGGAAGTGCTTCTTCCAGTTCTCACCCACGACGCCCTTGCCGATATCGTTCTCGACGTACTCGATGATGTACTCGAAACCGTTGACGAAGAAGCCCTTGGGAACCAGGGTCTGCTTCTTCTTGAACACGGCCAGGACGATCAGGAGCACGATCGTGGAGACGATCAGCCAGAACGAGTACTGCGTGATGCCGCAGCTCAGATCGCCCACGACGGGGGTGGAGCTGAACTCGCTGACCAGATGATTAATCTCATCAGGCAGCTTTTCAAAAATTTCCACGACTTACCTTTCGACCTCATGAGGATCTCGCAGCGCCTTGGCGACGCGAACCGTGCAGGCGGCCATAAAGACCACGAAGCCGATCGCCTCGCCCAGGAGGAACATGCGAAATGCCTCTCCGAACAACGCAAACACAACCAAGGTAAAGACGAGCAGGGTGACCGCCGAGACCGCCAGACTCACCATGCCCTTGAGCATGTCCGCATTCTGCTTATCGTCAAGAACCGGCTTGAGCGTAAAAACAAAGGGAAGAAAGGCGATTGCGCCCGCGATGGCGCCTGCAACGATAGCGAGCAGATCGGCTATCTGAAACACTGGCGTCCTCACTTTCCTCTTTTAACGCTTCCCAGAACAGTTCCCGCCAAACATTGGTGACTATTGTACGAGCCAATCGCTAAAGTACAACCGAAAAAGCATCGGTTAATACGCAGCTGTACGTTTTCTTAAGACCTTCTTTATCCCGTAGCTACGGTAACGCGTTTTTCCGTACCCTGCGGGGCGAAACGTCCGTTAACAGGGGTGAGCGCGGTCGCCTTTTATTTGTCCGCGCGCACCGTTTCTTCGTATTTTCGACGTTAGCCGGTTTGGCCCAGAGACTACAGCGTGCCGTAGATGCGGTCGCCGGCATCGCCCAGGCCGGGGACGATGTAGGCGGCTTCGTTGAGGTGGTCGTCAATGGCGCAGGTATAGATATGCACGTCGGGGTCTTTCTCGGTCAGCGACTTGAGGCCCTCGGGGGCCGCGACGATGCACAGCATGCGAATGTCCTTGACACCGCGCTCGCGCAGATAGCCGATAGCCATCTCGGCAGAACCGCCCGTGGCGAGCATGGGATCGACGACCAGGCAGATACGTTGGTCGATATCCCTGGGCATCTTGCAGTAATACTCATGCGGCTCGTGGGTGACCTCGTCGCGCTCCATGCCAATGTGGCCCACGCGGGCAGAGGGCACCAGGTCGAGGATGCCGTCGACCATGCCAAGGCCCGCGCGCAGAATGGGGACGATGGCGAGCTTCTTGCCGGCAAGCTGCTTAAACGTGGCAGTGGTGATGGGAGTCTCGACTTCGACATCCTCCATGGGCAGGTCGCGCATGGCCTCGTAGCCGTCAAAAAGCGCGAGCTCGCGTACGAGTTGGCGGAACTGGTTGGTGCCGGTCGACTTATCGCGCAGGATCGACAACTTGTGCTGGACGAGCGGATGGTCGACAAGCGTCACGCGGGACGCATCGTAGGTAACGGTCATGGGTTGATGCCCCTTTCGTTGCGGCCGCAAAACGACCTTGCTGACATGACGCACAGCGATGTTGCCGCCGCCCGCCATGCATAAGTTTAGCGGTTTGTTGTATCGAACGCTCCGTCACAACCCTACTGAGTGGTGCTGAGCGAACGCCTGACCGCATCGTGCCAACCGTCCAGGTTGCGCTCGCGACGCTCAACGGACATATGGGGATGGAACGTCTTGACGATCTGGGCGTTTTGCTCCAGCTCCTCCAGATCCTCCCAATACCCAACCGCAAGACCCGCCAAGTACGCGGCACCGATTGCCGTGGTCTCCACCGTCTCGCATTGCAGTACAGGGATATCCAGCAAGTCTGCCTGGAACTGCATGATGAACTCGTTGCGCGAGGCACCGCCATCGACGGACAGGCGCTCAATCGAAAGACCCACATCCTGCTCCATGGCACGCAGCACGTCATAGCTCTGATAGGCCATGGACTCGCAAGCGGCGCGCACGATGGTCGCTCGAGTCGAAGCTCCAGTCAGACCGCATACGATGCCGCGGGCGTGCGCGTCCCACCAAGGTGCACCCAAGCCCGCAAAAGCGGGGACAAAGTAGCATCCCTCGTTATCGCCGATCGAAGAGGCGAGCTGTGCCGATTCGGATACGTTGGAGATAACGCCCATGTTGTCGCGCAGCCAGTTCATCGTTGAGCCGGCGGCAAAAATAGAGCCCTCGAGCGCATAGCTGACCTTGCCGTCCGCAGCGATACCGATGGTGGAGACCAGGCCATTCTTGGATTCGACGATCTCGTCGCCGGTATTCATGAGCATAAAGCAGCCCGTGCCATAGGTGTTTTTGGTCTGGCCGGGATGGAAGCAGCAGTGACCGAACAGCGACGCCTGCTGGTCGCCCGCCACACCCATGATGGGCGGCATGTTGGTCATGATGTCGCTCGCTACGCGGCCGTAGTCACCGGCGCTCCAACGGACCTCGGGCATCATGGCACGCGGGATGTCGAAGAGAGCCAGCAGGTCATCGTCCCAGTCCAGCGTATGAATATTGAAAAGCGCCGTGCGGCTGGCGTTGGTGTAGTCGGTGGCGAAGGTTTGGCCGCCGGTGAGGTTATAGATGAGCCAGGTATCGATGGTGCCAAACATGAGGTCGCCCGCTGCCGCGCTCTCGCGCGCGCCGTCGACGTTGTCGAGAATCCACTGCACCTTGGAGGCCGAGAAATACGGGTCGAGCGTAAGGCCGGTGCGGGAACGCACCAGCTCCTCGCGGCCCTGCTCGGCCAGTTTATCGATTGTCGAGGCGGTGCGGCGACACTGCCACACGATGGCGTTGTAGATAGGCTGGCCACTCACGCGGTCCCACACCACCGTGGTCTCGCGCTGGTTGGAGATACCGATGGCGGCGATGCGATCGGAATGGATGCCGCTCTTAAACTGGACCTCCATCATCACGCCGATCTGGCTGGCAAGCACCTCCGTGGGATCCTGCTCCACCCAGCCGGGGCGCGGAAAACTCGTTTTGACGCTGCGACGTGCCTGCGCGACGATGCATCCATACTCGTCGACGATGGTCGCAAGTACCGAGGTGGTGCCGCAGTCGAGCGCCATGATGTAGGAACCGCCAAAGTTAAACGAGGCATCTTCCATGCCCAGGCTGCCCAGATTCAACGACATCGCTTACACCTTTCTATTGCATCGGGTCGGACAGGACCCGCTCGATCTCTGATGCGGGAAGTGCGCCTTGGCGCAGGATCTGGAGCCCGCCGTGCTGGAACGACACGATGGTCGAGGCGTCGCGACACGGGGTCTCACCGGCGTCGACGGCAACATCGACCCCCTCCAGGATGCGACCCTCGACGGCGGCAAAGCTTGCCGGCGAAGGCGCGCCGTGCGTGTTGGCGCTCGTGCAGGCAAGGGGACTGCCGCAGGCGCGGATGAGCGCTTGCACCACGGGCGAAGCCGAAGCGCGAAGTGCCACCGTGTCGTCGGCGGCGCGCATAAAGGTCGGCACGCAGGGGGCCGCCTTGACCACGATAGTCAGGGCGCCCGGCCAGCATCGTCGGGCAAGCACGCGGGCCTCTTCCGGGATATCCACGCCATAGCGGTCGAGTGCTTCGACGCCATCGACCAGCCAAGCGACGGTTTGCGTGAGCTCACGTTGCTTGAGAGTGAAGATACGGCGATAGCCGGTGCCGAGCGCAGGAACTGCGGCGCCATTGACGGCAGCCTGCGGATCGCGCGGCCACGATGGGAATTCGCTTGTATCTTGGGGCACGGCGTCCGAGAAGGCGTTGACTGCCACGGCGACACCGTAGACGGTCTCGGTCGGAATCAAGGCCAGGCCGCCGCGGCCGAGCACCTCGGCCGTGCGCTCGACGGCAAGCCGATGCGGCTCGCGCGTTCCCTCGTATACCCGATAGACCGTCTGCATGTGTATGCCAGCCCCTTACGCTCCGGTGCAAGTTTGTTTACTGTGGGGCATTCTCGCACGAAACATTCAACCTATTTGCCCAGAGCGCATGTTGGTTTGGTGAGCGGCTCTAGTAGTCGGTGAAAGTGAGGGGGTTAATTGAAGATTTTTAGCGCGCAAGCGTAACGGTACGATCGGGAAACTCGATGCTTGCAACCAGTTTTCCGCCGAGGCTCTCTGCGTACCTGCTCAGCGTGTCGAGCCTCATCGAACCCAACTCCCCACGCTCGAGCTCGGATACACGTTTTTGAGAAACGCCCATCGACTGGGCGACCGACGCCTGTGTTAGATCTTTTAACCTGCGAATCTGAGCAAGCTTATAGGCTTCGATACGATCGCGAGTCCTCTCCTGCTCGGCGGTAATGGAGTCGCGTGTTATCCCGCGAGATTCCATATACTCATGCAGTTCCATCTCGATCGAGCCTCCTTACGTGGCGACGGTATATTTGCTCGGCCCTTGGAATGTTGATCGCATACCAACCGTTCCATTTTGCCCTTGACGATCCCGCTCGCGACTTATCACCCGCCAATAGCAATACCGCCTGGCGCTTGGGGTCAAAGGCGAAGAGGATGCGAATCACCTGCCCACCACACGACGTCACTCTCAGCTCCTTTAAATGATGAAGCTTCGAGCCCTTTACGCGGTCAACCAGCGGACGACCAAGGCTGGGACCTTCCTTCTCGAGCACCAAAAGGTCTGCATAAATCTGCTTCAGCGTAGCTTCATCCTGCTCATCAAGCCAAGGTTCAATGTAATCAAGCACGATACGGTACCGATGCAGCTGATTTGACATACCTTTCTCCTTCTATAGTAGAAGTTTTACGGTATATTGCAAGGACAAACTTGCGCAAATGTCTATTAATTCAGCTTAAATACGCTGTTTGGGCTCGGTGACGATGGCTCGGACGATGCGGGGGCGATCGGTGAGGTCATGGACGATACGCACGTCCGAAAGGCCTGCCTGGCGACAGAGCTCGGCCGCGGCATCGAGGGCACCCTCGTAGAGCTCGCAGGCAAACAGGCCGCCGGCGCGCAGCATGTAAGGCGCCGCATTGAGCAGGCGGCGGAAAATATCGAGGCCGTCGGCGCCGCCCTCGAGCGCCAGGTCGGGCTCAAAGTCCTTGACCTCGTGCGGCAGCGAGCGCATGACGTCGGTCGGGATGTAAGGCGGGTTGGAGACGAGCACATCAAAGGTGCCCCACTCTTCGCGGGGAATGGAACTCACCAGGTTGGTGAGGCTAAAGGCAACCTCATCTGCCGTGAGGCCGAGGGCGTCGCGGTTTTTGGTGGCCAGATCGATGGCGCGCGGCTCGATATCGGTGGCGGTGCAGGTAACGTGGCCGCGGCGCTCCCAGGCAAGGGAGAGCGAAATGCAGCCCGTGCCGCAGCCGACCTCGAGAACGCGGGCAGTGCAGGGCTCGGTTGGGGCAGGCGCAGCGGCATCCTGAGCTGAAGCCGTCTCCTGGCCGGCACCCTCGATGGCGATGCCGTATTCGTCGAGCTCGGACTCGGCGGCTTCCGCGGCTTCGGCTTCTGCTGCCTGCGCGGCGGCTTCCTCGGCCTCGCGGTCGGCCAGTTCCTCGGCATAGGCACGGCTGCCCAGTACGTCGCCGCCTAACGCCGCCTCATCGGCAGCCGTCAGGTTAGCGGCACGGCGCTCGGCAGTCGCGCGCTCGTCGGCCAGCGCCGCCTCGGCTTTGCGGGCCTCTTCGACCTCATCGTTCCAAGGCAGCTCAACACGCTGACGGGCAGCAGCCTCGGGGCTCAGCACCTCGGCATCCAGATAATTGAGGACTTCCTCGACGAGCATCTCGGTCTCGGGGCGCGGAATGAGCACACCGGGGGCGCACGCGACGTCGATCATGCGAAACTGCGTGCTGCCGGTGATGTATTGCAGCGGCTCGCCCTTAGCGCGGCGGACAACGGCCGCATGCATGGTCTCGAGCTGGGCCGCGTTAAGCGTCTCGTCCATACGCATATATAGGTCAATGCGCGCCAGGCCCGTGGCGGCACACAGCAGCCACTCGGCAGAAAGACGGGGGTGCTCCTCGCCGCGCTCGGCCAGGTACTCCTTGGTCCACTCGAGACAACGCTTGATGGTCCAAATCTCGTTTGCCATGGGGCCCTCCCCTCTTAAGCGCCGGACGGCGCGCGAATGTCGGAGCAGATTGTACGCGAGGCCAGCGCTTGGCAAGGGACGATTGAAGGCGATTATCGAGAATCAGCCCAGATTTTTGCTTGGAACCTGCCTGAAGTGCTCATTCGTCGACGTCAAAATCTGCATTCGTCAAGCTTTTGGCAAGGTTGACCCAAAACTGACCAATATCTAACCAAGAACTTGCCAAATCACTTGACGTGCGACGCATCAAAAAATGCACTGCGACTTCTTGAACGATTTTTTGAGCATTATTTTCAATAGCAGATAAATGCCGCTAATTTCTTTGAGCAGGTAGCCGGCTTCATGGCCATCAAAGCCGATTGAATAACATCTCAAAGCAATGTGCCCAACCTAGTCATTTAAGAACGTCCCCAATGACTACCTCTAAGGCGCCGCAGGTTGAGCATACCGCATCCGGAGCAAGGCAGCGCCGCAGGTAGAGGACGGACAGCGAGCGGGTCGCATTTGAGACAAGGTGACGTGAAACGAAAGGGCGCTGACCTTCTGGTCGCGCCCTTGAAGTTGAACGTCAGATTGTCCAAATGCGGCCCGCGCAGCGTCGGCTGGTCCGCCGCTCGGTAGAACGGCGGAACCTAAACGGCCTGTGCCAGCTTCTCGGCTCGCTCGGCGGCGGCGAGCGCCTCGATGACGGTGCCGAGCTGATCGCCCAGAAGGACGCCGTTGTAGGTGGAGTTGAAACCGATGCGGTGATCGGTCACGCGGTCCTGGGGCTGGTTGTAGGTACGGATCTTCTCGGAACGGTTGCCGTGGCCGATCTGGCTCTGGCGCTCGGCACCAAGCTCTGCCTGCTGCTTCTCGAGCTCCATCTCGTACAGACGAGCACGCAGCATCTGCATGCAGACCTCGCGGTTCTGAATCTGGGAGCGCTGCTCCTGCGACTGCACCACGGTGTTGGTGGGCAAGTGGGTGATGCGCACGGCGGAGTAGGTAGTGTTAACGCACTGACCGCCAGGGCCGGAGGCGCAGTAGGTGTCGATGCGCAGGTCGGACTGGTTGATCTGGACGTCAATTTCCTCGGCCTCGGGAAGTACGGCGACGGTAGCCGTGGAGGTCTGAATGCGGCCCTGGGACTCGGTCTTGGGAACGCGCTGGACGCGATGCACGCCGGACTCGAACTTCATGACGGAGTAGACGCGGTCGCCCTCGACCTTGAACTCGATGGACTTAAAGCCGCCGGCCTCGCTGGGGCTGGAATCGAGCACGGTGGTCTTCCAGCCGCGCGATTCGCAGAAGCGCTGGTACATCTTGTACAAGTCGCCGGCGAAGATGGCTGCCTCGTCGCCACCGGCGGCGGAGCGAATCTCGACGATGGTGTTCTTGTCGTCGTTGGGGTCACTCGGGATGAGCATGTACTTGATGTCTTCCTCGAGCTGGGGAAGCTTTTCCTCGTTCTCGGAGATGTCCATCTGGAGCATCTCCTTCTCGTCCGCATCGCTGGTGTCGCGGAGCATCTCCTTGGCGGCCTCGATGTCATCGAGCGCGCCGATGTACTCGCGCGAGGCAGCGATGAGGTCGGACTGGTGTGCGTACTCCTTGTTGAGACGCGTGAACTCCTTGATGTCGGAGGCGACGGCCGGGTCGGAAAGCTTCTTCTCGAGCTCCTCGTAGGCCTTAATGATCTTTTCGAGCTTGTCGCGCATGGCGGGACTCCTTTATGTGCGTGAAGGCGAAAATCGGCAGAGTTGATGGGGCGCGCGGCGCCACTGCGGGGGTAAGCCCAGCTAGAACATGTCGATCTTCAGATACATGCGCATCCCTTCGCGTATGAGGTACATAGTTGCGGTCTAACCCATACATGATAGCGTGCGCAGGCATACCTGCATATAACCCGCACGGAATGCGACAAAGGGTCAGTCTCTTTCCTTGAATACAACTTCATCCGAACGCCTCCCGCATTCATCCGCACATATACGGATAAATTTGGGAATCCGATACCCTGAGGGCCGGGTCGGCCGGCCCCGGGAGATCGGAGGACGCCATGTCCGGAAAGGGCGGGAAGGGCGCCGCGAGGGCGGTCCCGAGGACCCACGGCAGGCTCACCGGGTACGAGCGGGACACGGTCCAGAGGATGCTGAAGCGCAGGGTTCGCTCGGCCACTTCCTCGAGAGGTTCAAGGGCGTATCGACCCGCAGGCTCCACAGCTGCCTGATGTGGTTCAGATGGCTGCGCGAGGCCGCACGCGTCGGGGACAGGACGTCGCTCATGCGCGAGCAGCTCGACGACGGGCGCTACGAAAAGATCCGGAAGAAGATGATGGAGCCGGAGTACGAGTTCCATCTGGAGCCGGACGTGCAAACGGCGGGTTAACATAGCCTTTCACCAAAAAGGGCGAGCGGCCGCGCCCTGCGACCACCCGCCCTCAATCAAAGCCCTTCTCGGCCGCCGTAGCTACCGGTTCCGGCGCCGCAGGATAACGCCTGCGGCGATCAGCACCACCGCGCCGCCCGCGATGCCACCCAGGGCCATCGGCGACAAGCTGGTATCGCCCGTATACGGCAGACCCGGCTTCTCCTCCTTCGGCACCGGTGACTTGCTCGGCGGATTGGTGGGCGGCTCCGTCGGCGGGGTGGTCGGCGGCGTGTACGTGTTCTTGAACACCGGCGCCACGGCGCCGTCATAGGTTACCGTCGCCACCAGATGGCCCGCACCGTCGTCCGTCACCGTCACCGTTACCCGGTGCTCGGCCGCGTCGTACGTCACGTTCTTCTGACCGTCGTCCACCTCGGAGATGCTGTAGGCGTACGTTCCGGGCTTGTCGTACGAGATCGCCTCGAAGCCCACCGTGCCGTCCGCCGCGTTCTTTGCGGTCTGCAGCACCTTGCCGTCGGCATCCTTCAGCTGGAAGGAGAACTGCCCTTCCTTCAGGTCCTCGCCGCTCAGCACCTTGGAGGCCCCCAGCTTCACCTCAGTCGCGGCCGGCGCGTAACTGTTGCTGAACGCCACCGCATCCGCAGCCTTGCCGCCCTTGCTGTAGGCAACCTGCGCCTCCAGCGCGTGCGTCTCCGCATTCTCCGTCACCGTCACCGTCGCGGTAAAGACCGTCGTGTCGTAGGTGACGCCGTTCGCCGTCGCCCCTGCCCGCTCGGACACGGTGTAGACGTACGTCCCCACCTTGTCCAGCTGCAGCGGCGCGAAGCCGAACGTGCCGTCGGCGCCGTTCTGCACCGTCTGCACCACGTTACCGTCGGCGTCCTTCAGGTCGAAGAAGAACTCACCCTCGGCCAGGTCGCGGCCGGTCAGAGCCTTCGTTCCGGTAATCGTCGCCGTCGTTGCCGTCGGCGTGTAGGTGTTGGTGAAGGTCAGATCCGCAGCCGTCTTGTTCGCCGTCGCGGTCAGCTGGCCGCTGCCGTCATCGGTCACGTTCACCGTTACGTCCAGCACCGCATCGCTGTAAGTGATGGTGCCATCTTGGCCCGCAACCTCCTTCACCTGGTACGCATGCGAACCAGTTGCGGTGTACGAGATGGCCTTGAAGGTAAACGCTTTACCCACGTTCGTGGTCCGGTCGATCTCCTGCCCGGTGGCCACGTCAATCAGCGCGAATGTGAACTCGCCATCGGCGGGCGTCCGCGTGGTGGCCGGGTCGGCATTCTCAAGCACCTTGGTGCCAGAGATCTGGTAGGAGGTCTGACCCGGCTGGTAGCTGTTCGCAAACGTCATGGTATTGGGGGTGACGCCGTTCTCGGTGCCCTCGCTCGGTTTCACCGTAGAGCTCTCTACCACCAGCTTGCCGTCGTTGTTGTCCTTCACCACGTAGGTCAGGGTGTACGTCTTGCCGGTGTAGGTCACGCCCGGCACGCCCGGCGCGCCGTCCGTCGGCTGCACCTCACGGACCGTGAAGGGAAAGGTGCCCGCATGGTCGAAGGTCAGCTCGTTAAAGTAAACCTTGCCCTTGGCGTCGTTCTTCTGGGTCTGGAGCACCGTACCGTCAGACCCCACCAGCTCGAAGGCGAAGTCTCCCGCCTTTAGCTGATATCTGCCGTCGTGCACGTCAACGCTCTTGGTGAGGGCGATCGCGCCGGAGTTCGTCGCCTTCGCCTTGTAGGTGTTGGTGAAGGTGGGCTTCGTGGCGTCCGCGCCGTCGTAGGCGACGCTCGCCTGCAGCGTGCCGGCATTGTCCACAACCGTCACCACAGCATGATGCACCGCGTCGTCGTAGGTCACGTAGGCCAGATCACCCTTCCGCTCCACGATAGTGTACTCGTACGTGCCCGGCTTCGCATAGGAGAAGGCGTCGAAGTTAACACTTCCGTCCGCGCCGTTGGTCGCGGTCCGGACGGGCTTGGCCCCGGCAAGCTGCTCAGCAGTCATTTTGCCCTCGTACACATCGAAGGTGAACTCGCCGTCCTTGGGGACGATCGGCGTGTTGTCGTCCTTCTTCACATAGCTCTTCTGCGCACCGAGGGCCAGACCGGTCGCGGCCGGCTGGTAGGTGTTGGTGAAGGTATCCGAGCCGGATGCGCTCGTCACGATCGCCTTCGCATTCAGTGCTCCGTTCCCGCCGTCTGTGACCGTCACCGTATAGGTGAGGGCATGATTGTCATAGACCATGCCCGGCTCCGCGCCCGGCTGCTCCACGATGGTGTAGGTGAAGTCCTTGCTCGCGGCGCCGTCCAAGTCGGAGAGCTGGAACTCGCGCGTGAAGCAGACCTTGCCGTTTGCATCGTTCTTCGCGGTGGCGATCACGTTGCCGGCAGCGTCCTTCAGGTCGAAGGTGAACTCGCCGTCCGCGGGCTTCGTCGTGTGATCGAAGCCGTCCGCAACCTTGATGGTCTTGGTCGCCGTCAGCTCCACGGATCCCTTTGCGGTGTAGGTGTTGTTGAAGGTGGGAGCCGTAGCGGTACCGTCATAGGTGACGGTCACCTTCGTCTTGTTGTTGTCGTCCTGGTTCTGCTCTACCTTGACGTGGACCTTGACTTCCTTGGCGTCGTAGGCCACGCCGTCGACGGACTGGCCGGCCTTCTCCTCCTTGAGCGCGTAGTCGTACTCGCCCAGGTTCAGGTTCTCGACGGCCAGCTTGACCTTGCCGGCCTGGTCGTTGGTGCCCTTGGCGACCTCGTTGCCGGCCTGGTCGTACAGGCCGAAGGCGAACGCGCCGTCCGTCAGCGCCTTGCCCTTTAGGGTTTTCGTGGCCTCGACGGTAACGTCCGCCGTCGGCTTCGTGTTGGTGAAGGTCGGCACGGCCTTCTCACCGTCGTAGGTGACGGTTGCGCCCAGCTTGCCGTTCTTGTTATCGGTGACGCTGACCTTGACCTTCACTTCCTGACCGTCGTAGACGAT
This sequence comes from Collinsella sp., assembly GCA_019414515.1. Taxonomy (GTDB): domain Bacteria; phylum Actinomycetota; class Coriobacteriia; order Coriobacteriales; family Coriobacteriaceae; genus Collinsella. Next base: position 100,233 of record DXLX01000012.1, on the reverse strand, counting down.
GGTCTGGTCGTTACCGGTAACTTCCTTGATGGTGTACTCGTAGTCACCGGCCTTGGTGTAGCTGATGGGCTGGAAGGTAATGTTGCCGTCCTTGTCGTTCGTGACGGTCTCAAGGGGCGTGCCTTCCGCCTTGTCGCCCTTGTACAGAGCAAACGAGAAATCGTTCCCCGCGAGCGCACCACCCTTAAAGTACTTCATCGCCGCCAGGGTCACGGAACCCTTCGCGGCATAGCTGTTGGTAAAGGTGGCGAGGTTCACCTCGCCGTTCTTGACCTCAGGCGTTTCGCTCTTGTCATCGCCGTCCTTTTTCACCGCCACGCCTGTGACAGTCAGCTTGGCATTCTTGTCCTCAACCTTCACCGTGACGGTGTAGGTGGAATCGTCCATCGTCCAACCGGCGTTCTGCACGCCGCCTACCACCGCGTCGTCATCGGCGTCGTGCGCCTCGGAAAGCGTGAACGTGTATGTACCGGCCTTGTTGAACTTCATGCCGGAGAAGTCGACCGTCTGGCCGTCCTTACCCGTAATCGCGCCCTTCGTGGCCCGGGACTCCGCATGCGCGTCGCCCGCCAGGTCATCCGACACCGTCAGGTCGCCGGCAGCGATCTTCGCCTGCATGTCCGACGTGGCAGCCAGCGTGAACGAGAACTCCTTGTCCGTGCTCTCGGTGCCGGAGACCTTCTTCGTTACCTGCGGGGTCAGCTCGTCGCTGGCGTCCGTCTTGTAGCTGTTGGTGAACACCAGCTTGTTGTCTTCGGCCAGCGTGCCGCTGGAATTCTGCGAGGCAATCGTGCCCGAGATGCTATTGCCTTCTTCAGCCAGATTCTTGTCACCCTGCTTGCGGCCGGTCAGCTTATAGCCCGCGGGCATCTCGTCCTTGCCGGTCAGCTCCTGCACCGTGTAATTGTCACCCTTGGCAAGGCCGTACACGCGAATCGTCTCGTCGGCCTTGATAGCATGGGTGTCGCCGTTCTTCAAATCGAACACGTCGCCGGCTTGCTTTCCGGCCCCAGCGTTCTTGAACACTGCAGCCTTGTAGGTCTTCCCCTCGGGCACGGTGAACTTGAAGGTGAACTCCGCGTCCTTATTGCCCGTCAGGTCATCGGGCACGTCAACCTTCTTCGTCACCTCGAGGCTCGCCTCGCGTTCGTTCGCCACGCGCACGCAGGTGGCGCCCGTGAACAGGGCATTCAGGTTCATGTCGCCCAGATCGGCGCGGGCGCCCTTCGCATTAGTGTCACTAGGCACGTCGTCCTGCGTGATGCCCATACGTATCCAGCCCGTCTCGGTCTCCAGGCGGTAGGGTTTGCCCGCCTCGGTGGGCCCATACTGGTAGATACGTCCGTTGGCGCCGTACTTGAGGTGCACCGTGTCTTTATCACCGGGGGATGTCACATCGGTCCACTTCAGATTACCCGCAGCGTCGAACGCGCCGGTTTGCCGTGAACCCTTGATCCACGTGAGCGTGTTGTCGATGTCGCCCTCTGCGCCAAACTGGCCCAGGCTCTTCATAAGCGTGCCCGGCCCCGCGAACGTCGAGACACCGTCATCGGCCGTACCAGCATCGGCATGGACGCCGTAATCGTCCACAATCACCTTGGTGAGCGTGTCGTTAAGCAGGAAGCCCTTGGGCGCCGAGACCTCCTTTAGGAAGTAGGTGCCGTTCTTGAGCGGCTTGCTACTGTCGCTCGTACACGGGAATATGCCCGCCCCTTCGAGCTGGATCGGGTTGCTGACCTGCCCCGTCGTCAAGGTGTCGTAGGGGATCTGGTCGCCGTTGAGCACGACTTTGCCGCTCGCGTCTGTTGTCACCTGACCGTCCGTGTACAAGCCGAACTTCGCGCCGTCTACGGGGTTGCCCTCGGTATCGGTCTTCTGCACGAACAGGCGGTTCTGGATGTTCGTGACGAGCAGGCTCGTGGCGAACTGCCGCTTAAAGTTCACCTGGTCACCGGGGAGGTCATCACTGAACACATGGACCGTGTTGTCCATTTCCGCGCCGGCGATGGAGCTCGCCGTTGTGTAGTAGATGGCCACCGCGTACTCGGCATCCTTGCGGGCACCACCGCTCAGCAAGCCGTAGTACTTGGAGATGTCACCGGGCAGATGCGGAATCTCTACCTGGTACTGGCCGCTAGTGTTGAGCGTGAAGGCGTACAGGTCCTTCTTCGCTGCCTCGATGGCGCCTTCCTTGCCCTGGGCGCCGGCGAGGGTATACCCCTTCGTCGGGTCGCCCAACACGGCGTGCCAGGCGTTCTTGCTTTTATCGCGCTTGAAAACTACTGCGAACAGGGTGCCGCGCTTCATGTCAACAGTATTGCCTGGCGTCATCGAGTCATCGTCCGCCTGGTACACGGTCGACGGCGCGGTGATGGTCTCCTTCGCGCCAGCGAACGCACCGTTCTTCCACACGACGCTGTCCTGGTCCATACCGCCGCGGTTGATGATGACGCCGCCCGCGCCGCCCTTGTCGCTCGTGGGCACATACTCGAACTGCATGCTGCCATCCGTCGCCGTGAGACTCGAGCGGTATCCCTCGGGCACCTTCGTTTCCTTCAGGAGGTAGTACCGGCAACCTAGCTTGTAAAGATTGTCGAAGTTGATGACGCCGTTGTCATCGTCATTCGTGAGCGTCAGTTGTCCATCCGCGTCCGTGGTGCCGGAGCCAAGAAGGCATTTCTGATCAGTGGTCGTGTCAGCGAAGCGCTCGTCTGTCTTGTACAGCGCGAACTGAGCGCCCTCCACCAGACCGCCATCCTGGTCGAACTTGATAATGTCGGACTCGGGAACCGTCACGAGGTTGTACTTGAGCTTCATGTTGGAGTCGGTGGCGCCACGCTCCAAGTAGAAGAACTTGAGCGTGTGGCTGGTGTCGTTAGCGAAGGTGTTGCCAGTGAAGCCCGAAGTGCCCCGCCCCGCATCCTGGAACTTTCTTAACAGCGTGCCGTTTGGGGAATCGTTAACCTTAATCTCGCCCGTTTGGAAGTCAATGGTCAGCTTAGCACTGGTGTGGATGCCGCCAATGTCGCCCACGAGGACATCGTCAATGAACACCCAGACGTCGTCGTCGCCGGCGAACTCAAAGGTCATGGGATCGCCAGCGTTCGTTTTGCCATCCGTCGGCTGCACGAAGCGCGATGACATGGAGAGGCCGAAATAATGGTTGAGGGGTTTGCCATCGTTATAATTCGAGTCGCCGTTGTTCGACGACGTAATGCCGTTCCGGACGAGGCGGCCGTTCTCCTCCTTGAATACCTTATCGGCCGCATCGAAGGGGAAAAACTGACCTCCATTTTGAGAGCCAGCCCCCGCTTGCCCAACGCCGGCGACTTCGTAGACATCAAATGCATTCTTATTGACGTTATACGCCGCGTAGTTCTTCGAGCTGTCATACTCGTAGTAGCCGCCCTTGGCCTGCAACAGACCCGTCACACCCATATGGGATATCTTGCCCGTCTGGGTGGAAGAATCAAACAGGTAGCCGAGGGATTCTCCGTCCCAGCTGTCGGTGAGTTTCGGGTAACCGCCGGTAAGAACGTTGTTCACGATACCGGAGCGAGGAGAGGAGCCGCCCGTATACCGGTTGAGATCATCATTGGCTCCCTGATCCTTGAACATGAAGCGGTGGCCCTTGTTGATGCCGTCGGATCCACTGACCGACAGGTGATCCTCCGAATTCACCCAGTAATCAAACAGGTTGATCGTCGTCCCCGAGGGCGAGGTCGTCGGAACCGTGTGGTCGGAGATCGCCGCCTCGGCACGAAGCGGCAGGAAGAAACTCGCCGTCAGCACAACGGCGAGGGCCAGAACAATCACATATGGCGAGACCGGGCGCAGCCCGCGACGACGGCCATAAGACATGACGGACCACCGCTCGCGCGGCCGATGTCCACCAAGAAGTTCCCTGCTGGGACACCCCCCCCCGGTAACCATATTCATGAGTAGAGACGTCGCCTCTCTGAGCTCCTGCATAATTTCCCTCCCCGTCACACGGCGACCCGCCTGGGCACCCCCCCGGGGGGGCCGAGGCAGTCTGGCACATGCCCGCAGTCGTTCAAGGAATACCAACCCCAGCATATGTCTCTTAAGATATCTTAGTCTTATTCTATGACAGTTTTTGTCTCATTACCGATGAAATCGGCTCAGTCCCTTTGTCGCATGCTAGAGCGTGTGGAGCAGGGCGATGAGGAAGCGGATGCCTTGGAGGTAGGCGCGACGGGTGATGCGCTCGTTGGTGCCGTGGACGCCGCGGTCGCATTCGTCATCGTCGACCACAAAGGCGGAGAAGCGGATGCACTCGTGGCAAATGCGCTGGTAGTTGGCGGCATCGGTTGCACCAATCACGGTCGAGGGCACGATGCTCATCGGCTCTTGGCCCACCGCAGACGATCCGTTTTCCTCCGTCGGCTTGGGATCACGGAAATAGCGGGCGGCGATGGCGCGGACGGCCTCGAGCCCCGGACCGCCCACGCGCGGGGACGGCGAGGGCTCGGAGCTGCCGGGGCCCAGCTCGACCTCGACTCGGCCGGCGAGCCCAGCGGTGGCAACGGCCTCGCGGCAGCAGGCCACGACATCGGCCACGCTCGTACCCTCGAGCATGCGGAAGTTGATATTGACCCACATATCTTGCGGCATTACGTTGGCACCGGTACTGCCGCCCTCGATTTGCGTGGGCGCACAGGTGGTGGTCACAAGCGGGTACAGCTTTTTGCTGGCAAGGCAGTCGCGCACGATGGCATCCTTGCTGGCAGCAATCTCGTCTGCGGTATAAAGCCCCAGCTCGACGAGCTGCGCGGCAAGCAGATCGGTCACACGCGCCGGCCACTCGATATCGCAAATCGCGGCAATAGCGCGGCTGAGCACTTCGAGCGACGTGCCACCGTAAGGGTTGGAAGAATGCCCGCCCTCGCTCTTCGTCCTGAGCACGATATCGGCATAGCCTTTCTCGGCAAGATCGGCATGCATAAGCCAACCCTCGCCTGCGCCGTACTCGGCAGCCTCAACGATACGATAGTCGCCCTCGTCAATCAGGTACTCAAGCTCAACGCCGCGCTCCTCGAGCACGCGGCCAATGGCACCCGCGCCGCACTGCGTGGTCTCCTCATCCTGGCCAAAGGCCAGCAGCAGGGTTCGTTCGTGTTGCCAGCCGTGCGCCAGCGCATACTCAACGGCCTCCAGGATGCCTGCGACCTGGTCTTTCATATCGATGGCGCCGCGACCCCAAATATAGGTGTCGTCCACGTGCCCGCTAAAGGGATTGTGCGTCCAGTCTGTCTCGGTGCCCGGCACCACGGGAACCACGTCCATGTGGCCCATGAGCATGACCGGCTTGAGGGCGGGGTCGATGCCGGCAAGCGTCACGAGCAGCGAATGGTCGATGAGCTCGACCTCGCCCGCCGCAAACACGCGCGGCCAGGCCTGCTGCATATAGGCGCGCAGGTCGGCAAACGCCTGCCAGTCCACCGTCTGGGCATCCATGCTCGAAATCGTCGGAAACGACAGCACGCGGCCCAGGCGCTCGCACGCGCCGACCTCGTCGATATCGGCAAAATCATCCTCGTGCGCAAAGAAGCGCCAAACCTCGGCCATGCCTTCCTCCAAAAACAACGTGGCAAAGAGGCGGTCCCTTTGCCACGTTCGCTTGCATTATTTGTCGTTGAGATAACGCGAGAGGAACTCGCGGGTGCGCTGGTGCTTAGGATTGCCAAAGAGCTCAGCCGGCGCGGCGTCCTCGAGCACCACGCCCTGGTCCATAAAGACCACGCGGTCGGACACGGTACGCGCGAAGGCCATCTCGTGGGTAACGACGACCATGGTCATGCCGTCGGCGGCGAGCTTGCGCATAACGTCGAGCACCTCGCCCACGATCTCGGGATCGAGCGCAGAGGTAGGCTCGTCAAACAGCATGATCTGCGGGTTCATGCACAGGGCGCGGGCGATGGCAACGCGCTGCTTTTGGCCACCGGACAGGCGACCAACCGCGGCATGGGCGAATTTTTCGAGTCCCACGCTCGCCAGATGCTCCATCGCGACCTGTTCGGCCTGATCTTTGCCCATCTTTTTGAGCGTGACGGGCGCGAGCGTGCAGTTGTCGAGCACATCCATGTTGTTGAACAGGTTGAAGCCCTGGAACACCATGCCGATGTCCTCGCGCAGCTTGTTGATGTTGCAGCGCTCGGCCGTGAGGTCCTGACCGTGGAACCAGATGTGGCCCGCGTCCGGAGTCTCGAGCAGGTTGAGGCAGCGCAGGAAGGTCGATTTGCCCGAGCCTGAGGCGCCGATAATGGTGACGACCTCGCCGGGGTTAACGGACAGGTCGATGCCCTTGAGTACCTCGAGCGAGCCAAAGCTCTTGCGCAGGCCCTCGACGCGGATGAGCGGCTCATTGGTCTGTGCGGCGGCCGCGGTGCCGGTAGTGGCGGTATCTGCCATGATGATTCTCCTCGTCTTGAGCCTAGTTGGAGCTGGGCAGCGTGACCGGAGCCTCGGCGCCGAGCTTTTTGCCAAAGGCCTCGAGCAGGCGGCTCGCCACGAGCGTCAGGATCAGGTAGACCACGAGCGCCACGCAGTAGACCTCCATCTGGCGGTAGTACACGCCGGCGACGGTGGTGGTGGCGTACATGAGGTCAAACACGCCGATGACCGAGAGCACCGACGAATCCTTGATGTTGATGATGAGCTCGTTGGTGAGCGCCGGAATCGCGTTTTTAATGCCCTGGGGGAACACGACTTTGCGCATAGCTTGCCACTGCGACAGGCCCAGCGAGCGTGCTGCCTCGGCCTGGCCGGGATCGATGGACTCGATGCCGCCGCGCAGGACCTCCATCATGTAGGCGGTGGAGTTGAGCGAGATGGTGACGAGGCCGGCGGTGAAGGTGCTCCAAATCTGGTTGGCCTGAGCGGTCTCGAAGCCCATGCCGCGCAAAACGGTGAAGCCCGCGTAATAGATGAGCAGACCCTGGACCATCATGGGCGTGCCGCGCACGATGGTGGAGTAGACGGTCGCAAAGCCGCGGCCGATACTCTTAAAGAAGCGCACCAGGTCGTTGTCCACGCGATCGAAGGTCTGAATGCGTAGGAACACGAAGAGCAGCGCCAGGAAGAATGCGATGACGGTGCCAAAGGTGGCAAGCGCGATGGTGATCTCGATACCGCGAATAAAGAAGTCCCCGCTCTTGTAGGTCATGTAGACCAGGCTCGACAAAAAGTCGCTGGGGTTGGAGTCCGAGACAATGCTCACCTGCACCAGATCGATAAACGACATGACGCAACGGTCCACGAAAAAGATCGCCGCGATGGCGACCACGACGTAGCTGCCTAAGCGTGCGCCACGACGGAAACGCTCGGATGCGAACGGCGACGCCTCGCGATAGTCGTTCCAGTGCATGAGCTTGGTGACCAGCGCCGCCGCCGACACGACAAGCCAGGCCCAAAGAATTGCCCAGAGGCAGTCTTGGAACACGCCCGTAGGCGCCAAAAAGCTCAGCGGCGTGGGGTTGCGCTGGCTAAACGCCAGGCCGAGCGCCGCGATAACGCTCGTGCCCAGGTATACATAACGGTGGTCGGCCTTGATAAAGGAGGCCAGGCGATTAATGGTTTTCATGCTGCCTCCCTATGCCGGCTGACGGTCGAGGCACGCGTCCCACATTTGGTCGCGCTCCTCTTGGCTAATGCCCTTGAGTGTCTTGTCGATGAGCTTAAGCAGCTTGTCCGAGCCCTTGCGGCAGCCGACATTTGCCGCGACCTCCTGCTTAAAGCCCTCGCCCTCGGCAAAATGGATGGGGACGATACCGGGATTTTGGGCCATATAGCCCTTCTCGTTCTCGGTGTTGTAGGTCACGGCGTCGCACGTGCCCTGCAGCAGGTTCGAGAACACCGTGGGGACGGAGTCGACCGGGTTCTTGTGCACAACGCCCGGAATCTCGTCGATGACGGTGTCGAGCATGGTGTCCTTTTGGCCGAGTACCGTGGCACCGCTAAAGTCGCTGAGCTTGGTGGCGTTTTGGTAGGGGGAACCCTCTTTTACGAACAGGCCAAAGTAGCCAATGAAGTACGGGTCGGAAAAGCCGACCGACTCCTCGCGCTCGGGCGTGGCGCTCATACCGGCGATGATGAGGTCGATCTGGCCGTTGTTGAGCGAATCGATGAGGCCCGAGAAGCTCTGCTTGACGGCAACGGGCTCGCCGCCGAGGGCCTTGCAGACGATCTTGGCAATCTGCACGTCGTAGCCATCGGCATAGGCGCCCTGCACGTTGTCGATGGGGATGGTGTACTCACTGGCTTCGGAAACCTGCCAGTTGTACGGGGCGTAGGCCGCCTCCATACCAATGCGGATCTTGTCCTTGCCGATCACGGAATCGGACAGGTCGTCGCGACCGCCACCCGTCGTAGGCTGAACCACCTTGAGCGTGGACGGGCGCTGACAGCCGGCGAGCGCGCCGGCGACGACGGAAGCGCTCGCAGCGAGAGCGCTTCCCAAAAAGATGCGACGGCTGCATACCGGCTGGGTCTGCATGCCGCGCTGTTGGGGAGAATGCATAATCTGTCTTCCCTGTTGAATCGTACGCTAACGACTTAACAGGATACCGCTCAGCGTTACTTCCAGCAGATGCATATATAAGATGCATATATACAAATTAACGAACTGAAAACGATTGGTAGTCGTTGGGGACGTTCTTAAACGACTAGTCAAACAAGAACGTCCCCAATGACTACCCCAACGACTAGGCATGAAAAAGGCAAGGCATAGACCTCCTGGTCATGCCCTGCCTTTTGAATGACAAATTGTCGCCCTGGGCGGCGCGCAGCGTCGACCGGTCCGCCGTTCGTCAGAACGGCGGAACCTCTAGAGCAAAGTGACGCTAAAGCTGCGGACGTCCGTCTCGCCCGGTGCCAGCGTGATGGTGTTGACCTTGTGCTCAAAGACGTCGTCCTCGGTGTCCATGGTGGTGTGACCGGTCCAAGGCTCGAGCGCCACAAACGGGGCGTCGTTGGCGGCAGACCACACGCCAATGTACTTAAAGCCCTCAAAGTCGATCTTGACGCCGTGGCCCGACTTGCGGCCGCGCAGCGTGAGCGTGGAACCCGGGGTATCGGTGAACATGATGGCATCGTTATCGAAGCTACGGTGCGTAATGGGCAGCACGTCAGAGTTATCGGGCGCCTTGTAGCCACCCTCGAACGTCATGAGGCCATCGGGCGTGATGATGGGGGCCTCGTTGGTCCAAGCCTCGGTAAATGCCAGTTCGTAATCCTCGAATGCCTCGTCCTCGGCACCGGGAGCCGGTACGTTAAACGCGGGGTGGCCGCCCACCGAGAACGGCAGGTTCACGTCGCCGGTGTTGGTGACGGCAAAGGTCTGGGTAAGCGTGGCGTCACCAGTCAGGGCATAGGTCATGTTGAGCTTAAAGTGGTAGGGGAAAGCCTTGAGCGACTCGGGCGTATCGGTGATCTCATACGTTACTGAGGAGCCGTCCTCGGAGACCTCGACCAGCTTGTGCTCGACGATGCGCGCGAGGCCGTGGCGCGGCATCTCGCAGGTGCCGGCCGCAGACGTCGCCGTGTTGTTGCGCAGTGAGCCCACGATGGGGAACAGGATGGGCGCGTGCTTGCCCCAAAAGGCCGGGTCGCCCTGCCACAGATACTCGTTGCCGTTGAGGGCAAGGCTCGTGAGCTGGGCGCCCATGGAATCGATGGCCGCGGTGAGGCCGCCGCGCTTGATGGTGGTGACGGTGGACATGCTACTTCCTCCAAAAGTAAACAATAGTGTCGAGGGCTATTGTGCCACTCTTGGCGGCAAGGAGAAGCGGCAGGCGCAGTTATTGAGCGATTGCGTAAAGGTCGAATCCGCCCTGCGGCGTGCTGTCGACCGTATCGGGCGCCTGCGAGTTAAAGCTCACGGGAACCATGCGCTTTGAGGCGCGGAAGCGCGTGCCATCGGTGGCGACGGGCGGCTCGTCAACCGTGAGCTCGTAGTCGCCGGGCTTGAGTTCGATGCCGTCGCCAGCGGAGTTGACATATTGATACTCGTCAATCGCCTGCCCCCTGAGTGTGCGGCCCACGATGTGGATGAGCATCTGGCTGTCGCCGCGGGCGGTGTCCCACGTCGCGCCGTCCTTGACCTCGACCGACACATGCACCGAGCGCGTGCGGCTGAGCGATTGTTCGACAGACATCTCGACCTTGGCGGCATCTTTGCGCTGCTGCTCCACATGGCTCCAGACATTTCCGATCGCCGAGCAAGCGATGACGCCGGCCATGAAGGCGATGAGGATGGGGCCGAGTGGAGAACGACGGCCCGCGTCTTCCTCGCGAGCTAGGTTGGGGCGATGCGTGGGCGCAGGCGCCTGGGCGCCTTGCGCGGGCACGTCGAGAATGCTGAAGGATGCCGTGCTGCCGGGGTCGATGTTATGGCGCGGCTGCGGGGTCTTGGCCGGCGAGATGGACATGTCGGCCGGCTCGCCGAGCGTGGCCGTGGCATCGGCCTTAGCCTCGTCGGCCTCGGCCTGAGCCCAGGCCTGTTCAAAGGTTAGGGGCTCGGCGGCATCAGGCTCGACAGCGGCATCGTTGCCGGTCTCGTCCTCGTCGCTCGACACGTCACGCGACGCGGGCTCGTCCCACCCCTCGTCCGGAGCCTCGCCCTCGCTATACCACCATTCAAAGTTATCGATATCCATACGGGGCGCCCCTTAGGCCTCGCAAATAAACACTTGTTAGCCTTATACCCGCAGATGGCGCTGGAGCTCGCACGGAATGCGATAAAGGGACTGCTCCTTTGTCGCATCGAAGTTGCGGTGGAATAGTTCCTGTTTGCACGCCCACTCGAGCTATTTAGGGACTATTTCACCGCAAGTTATTTGAGGGCGACGGGGATTTGGATACAGCAGAAGTCCTCTTGGTGAGACTCGTCGTAGCTCGTGGTGTCCAGGTAGCAAAAATCGAAAGCATTGCCGATGGGCTGGAGCGCGTGCCTGTCCATGCAGGCCACGATGGCGCGGATACCCTCGGGCTCGTACGGCATGCCCCAGCGACTCATGCACAGGTACGTGCCCTCGGGCAGCACCTCGACGCCAATCTCCGCCAGCTCGGCAGGATCGCTCGGCAGTATTTCCTCGGCACCACGCGGCAACACGGCAAAGGAACCGGCACCGGCGATGGGGTCGTCGGAATGCAGCGCCTCGCAACGCAGCATGGCGCCCCAACCGCGCATGGGGCGTGTGCCCGTGAGCGCACGCATGCGCAGAATCGCCCGCATGAGCGTGGGGTGCAGCATCGAGCGGCCACGCTCGATATCGCTCGGGAACTCCTCAAAGACCACGTAGCGGCGCTCGAATTGCTTGAGCTCCGGTTTGCCCTCGCGCTCGCGCCAATAGACCGCCTCGTCGTAAAAACTCAGCCGCTCCTGCACGCTCGCGCGCTCGGCTTTGAGCCCGGCAATCTGCTCGTCGAGCGCCTGCACCCGCGAGCGCAGGTGATCGGTCATCTCTCCAATGTCGAACGTCGAGGTCAGGCGATCGATCTCATCGAGTTCCAGTCCCAAGTCGCGCAGCATGCAGATCAGACGCATGAGCGGGATCTGCGTGGGCGAATAGAAACGGTAGCCTTTTTCGTTAACCACGGCGGGTTTAAACAGACCGATCTTGTCGTAGTAGATGAGCGTTTGGCGCGAAACGTTAAACAAGCTCGCCATCTCGCTAATCGCATACATACCCGTCTGCATAGGTCCTCCCGACACACCCTTTGACACGAAAAGCCCGCCGCCCACAGGGGCAGCGGGCTCAAACACTACTCGTATCCTACCCTAAAGATGCCTATGACCAGCGCTTATAGTTGGCGCACGACACGCCGACGGCCTCGAGTGCCTTGGCGGCGATGTGATGCACCGCCTCATCGAGCGTGGCGGGGCCGTTGTAAAACGTGAGCATGGGCGGCATGAGCATGACACCCGGCACGCGCGCCAGGCGTGCCATGTTGTCGACATGGATCGCACTGAAGGGCGTCTCGCGCACCATAAGCACCAGGCGGCGCTGCTCTTTCATCTGCACATCGGCCGCACGCAGCAACAGGTTTTCGCTGTAGCCGCTCGCGATGCCGGCGAGCGTCTTCATGGAGCAGGGAGCCACGATCATGCCGTCGACCGGATAGGTGCCGCTTGCGATGGCAGCGCCAATGTTCTTGTTGTCGTAGACCACATCGGCATAGCACGCAAACTCGTCGAGCGTCATGCCGAGCTCCTGCTCGATGGTGATCTCTCCCCCGCGCGTGACGACAAGCGCCGACTCAGCGCCGGCCTGGCGCAGGCATTTGAGGCATTCAAGGCCCAGTGCCGCACCGCTGGCGCCAGACACGCCAACGACAATGCGACGGGGACGAACAGAAGACTCAGGCATGACAACTCCTTAACTACTTGGTAGGGCTACTTACTAGAAGGCGAGCTCGGCGGCCCACTTGTCCTTGTCGATCTCCATGAACTGCGAGCGGATGAAGTTCTTCTTGAGGTTAAACGGAACCGTGCAGTCGAAGATGGCCTTGCAGGCGATACCGTGCTCGCGGATCGAAGGATCGAACGCGGGGTCGTTGGACGGATCGAGCACGTGGCAGTGGCAACCGGGGATGGTGATGAGGTCCACGTCGGCCTGGAAGCGCGTGGTCATGGCCCACATCACGTCGCTCATATCGAAGATGTCGACATCCTCGTCGACAAGGATGACGTGCTTGAGCTCGGAGAACGCCGAGAAGGCGAGCATGGCGGCGTTGCGCTGACGGCCCTCGTCAATTTTGCTCGACTTCTTGAACTGCATGATGGCAACGAACTTGCCGCCACCGCAGGGAGCGGCGTGAACGTTGAGCAGGCGGCCCGGGATAGCGGTCTCGACCATCTTGTAGATGGAGGCCTCGGTGGGGATACCGGCCATGGACACGTGCTCGTGCGAAGGGCCGATGCAGCTCTCCATAATGGGGTTGACGCGCGTGGTGACGGCGGTGATCTTGATCACCGGGCAGACCTTGGCGCCACCGGTGTAGCCGGGGAACTCGGGCATGGCGTAGCCGTGGCCGTTGACATCCTCGTTGATGGTCTCGTCGTGCATGAGGTAGCCCTCGAGCACGTACTCGGCATTGGCAATGCACTTCTGCGGAACGGTGACGCAGTCGGCAAGCTCGACGGCGCGGCCGCGCAGGGCGCCGGCGATCTGCAGCTCGTTGAAGCCGAGCGGCGTGGTGGGAGCCTCGAAGCCGCAGCACATGTACACGGCGGGGTCCAGGCCGATGGAGATGGAGATGGGCATATCCTCGCCGCGCTGGCAGTACTCGTCAAAGAACGCACCCAGGTGACGGCTGCCCGGGGTGATCCACATGGCGAGCTTGTCCTTGTCGACGCAGGAGAAGCGGTGGATGGTTACGTCGGACTGGGTGCCATCGGGGCTCGTGCCATAGGCGAGGCCCATGGTGATGTAGGGGCCGCCGTCAACGGGCGTGTTGGTGGGAGCGGGAACGATCTTGCGCAGGTCAAAGCCCTCGTCGGTCGCCTTGTACACGACCTCCTGGCAGTCGACGTGCTTGCCCTCGGCGATCTGCTCGGGGGCGATCAGGTTCTCGAAGCGCTTGCCGATCTCGAGGCCCAGGTGCTCCTCGTCCAGGTCGAGCAGGGCGGCAACGCGCTTGCGGCTGGCAAGCATACCGATGCAGACCTTGGCGTCGTCAAAGCCCTTGACGTTGTTGAAGACCATCGCCGGACCCTCTTTGGTCGGGCGCATGACGGTGCCGCCAGCACCGACGTGACGGTAGACGCCCGAGACCTCGGCATCGGGATCGACCTGGGTGTCGGTCTCGAGCAGCTGGCCCGGCATCTCACGCAAAAAGTCGAGCGCGGAACGCAGGTCGTGGATCTGGGAAGCATCGGTAGTGGACATGGCGTACTCCTTTCGGGAGAGTGTCCGGCGACGGGGTGCCGCCGGACGGGGTAACGTAATGGGGCCGCGGCGCTCACAAATGGAGCGCTCGACCACTCGAAGTTCAAGCGCTTGGCTGCTTACAGCCGGGGCGCTCGACCGCTTACATCAGGCCAAAGAGGTGGAACCAGGCGGCCTCGACCAGCACGACGACAAAGACGACCGCGGTGAGGGGGATGCCCATGCGCATAGCCTCTTTGGAGGTGTAGCCGCCGGCGTCCTTGCCTTCGCCGATAAGGATCGGCAGGTTATGGAACGGCAGGATGTAGTGGATGTTGATGGACGTGAAGACGATGAGCGCCACGGCGAGTGGGCTCACGCTGGAGCCGGCGGCAAAGCTGATAAATGCCGGCACGCACACGCCGAGCACGGCCATGACCGAGCCCATGAACATGTGGATGATCATGGAAAGCGCGGCGACGAGCAGGGCGAACAGGAAGATGTTCTCAGGCACGGAGCTGGGGAGCACGACGTCGGCGATCCAGGCGTTCATGCCGGTGGCACCGCCCACGGAGCCCACGGCCATGGCGGCCGTCAGGAACATGAGGGACTTGATGTCGACAGCGTTCCAGCTGGCGGGAGTGAGGACTTCGCCGATGATGGGCATGGCGAGAGCAACGCCAATGGCCAGGGTGACCCAGCCGATATAGTCGCCCGAGACGGTGAGCCACAGCGCGATGGCGATGACAAGCCACACGATGGTGCGGATCTCCTTGACGGAGAGCTTGCCGAGCGCGGCCTGCTTGGCCACGATCTGCTCGCGATCGTAGACGAGCTCCTTGCTGGGCTTAAAGAGGAAAAGGCCCAGGAACAGGGTGCACAGCAGCGCAACCAGCATAGGCACGCTCATGTACAGGAACCAGTCGACGAAGGACGGGCTCATGCCGCCGGCCTCGGCACTGTACTGCGCAACGAGCGGGTTAAGCGTGGAGTCGCCCGTCAGGAAGAACATGGAACCCGGGGCGGCAGCGGCAAACACGAGGAAGCCGAGCTTGCCCTTGTCGTCGTCACCGTAGCCGGCGGACTCGGCGATGACCGAGACGACGGCGAGGATGAGGAAGGCGCGGGGGAACGGATGCGGGATCAGCAGCGACAGCACAAAGGTGAGCGCGAAGATCGAGATGATGAGCGACTTGGCGTCGCGCACGAACTTGAGCATGAACGCGTAGGCGATGCGCTCGCCCAGGCCCGACTCCTTGACCGCGCTGGCGATGAGGTAGGCGCCGATGACGAGCCACATGGTGGCCTTGGTCCACGAGCTAAACGTGGAGGCGACCGTCGCCGAGATGCTCGCGGCGCCCGTGTCGTCCACGCACACCTTGAACAGGACGAGCAGTGCGCAGTAGAGCAGGCCCACAAAGCCCGGCTGTGCCACGCCGCATGCCCAGAACACCACCGTGGCGAGCGTCAGTGCCAGACAGGTCTGACCGCCGACCGTGAGCTCGACCGTCGAGCCCAGCTCCGCCAAAGGAAGAAACTTCACCAGCAAAAAGACAACGATACCCAGCACAAAGCCAATTTCGCGCTTGGTGATCTTAAACGCCTTCTTTTCCGCTTCCATCTCCCCACCTTTCTTGTTGGGGGCGCTCCGAATTCGCAGCCATGTTGCCGCTTAAAAAGGGGCGCCCGTTATCGGACACCCCTTACGTTGCGCTGTGTTGCGGCAATACAGTCAAGCGGATTTTTTGGATGAGAAGCGATTCCCTAGACAAAAACCGTCACAACATTCGACGCTTTTCCTCGTTTTCGAGATTTTCGCCGAATGTTGTGACGGTTTGGATGTGGCAAAGGGACTGTCTTTTTTACATAGCGAGGGCCGTGCGGATGAATGGGTCGCCGAGGGCCTCGCGGAGCCAGGGGGCCAGCTGCTCGGGGTGACCCTGCAGGTAGCCTTTGAGCTCGGACGGAGCCACGCGACGCACTTCCGAGATCTCCTCTTGGTTGATATGCAGCTCACCCGGCTCAACATGGGCAAGGTAGACCTCGCACCATTCGCACTCGCAGCGACCGTCGCCGTGGTCCTCGCGGTACACCACGTGTCCGAGGTGCTTGAGCTGATCGGGCTCGCGCGTAATGCCGAGCTCTTCGTTGATGCGGCGCGCCGCGGCGGCCGCGACGTCTTCCCCGGGGAGCGGATGGCCGGCGCAGCTATCGGCCAGCACCCCGCCCCACAGGCGCTTGAGCGGACTGCGGCGACAGAGCAGCAGGCGCGCGTCTTCGCCCCGGCCCTCGACCAAAAGCGTCAGAAATGCCTGATGCAGGATGCCCTCACCAGCATGGGCCTCGATGCGGTCGACGGGGCCAAGCGCCTCGCCGGTCGCAGCATCGACCGCCACGACCTCGGCGCCCGCACCGCCCTCATCCCAGCCGGCGCGCAGAATGCGGGCTGCGGCTTCCTCGAGCGCGGCGAAGAGCTCCTTGGTGGTGTCGAGCACGCGCTGCAGGTCGTCACCGCTCGCTTGTTCAACATGAAAACCCGTGCTTGCAACTACCGGCACGCCAAAGCGCGTGGCCAGCGCCGCCGCGATATCGTGCGCCGGGATCTCGTCTCGATGGCACGGAACGGCCAGGATGCTCACCGTTGCCGTACGGCCGGGCTCGGGGCGCGGAATGGCCTGCGCCGTGGCGCCCAGGTGCGCAAACTCCGGCGAGCAGGCGTACACCGCCATGCCTCGCGGCGTCACCGTCAGCTGGGCCTCGAGCGCAAACTTGCCCTCGCCCACTGCAACCTTTGTCGTGTGCATACCCATGGGATCTCCTGCCGCCCGCGATGTACCTGAGACCATCTTCGCCTGTATTGCGACTATACAGGCAAGCCCTCCATGTGACAAAGGGACTGCCCCTTTGTCACATTCTGTTAGAGTTGCAGGGATTGAATCCCGCTTATTCATGCGACATTGGAGTGACAACCTTGACCGCCGCAACCACGCCTAAAAGTAAGCCAACCGCCGCCGCGCTCTCCCCCGCGCGCACCAAGCTCTGCCTGGCGCTGCTCGTGCTGTTGGGATTCTCGCTCGGCTGCTCCGAGTTCGTGGTCATCGGCATCGAAAGCGACTTGGCAACGGAACTCGGCATATCACTTGCCACTGCGGGCCAGCTCATCAGCGTGTTTGCGCTCGTCTACGCTATCGCCACGCCGGTGCTTGCGCTCAGCACGGGGCGTTTTCGCCGCTACCAGCTGCTCGTGTGCTATAGCGTCGTCTTTGTGCTCGGCAACCTGGTCATGGCGTTGGCTCCCAACTTCCAGGTGCTGTTTATCTCACGCATTGTCCTGGGCTCTGTCTCGGGTGCGCTGCTCGCCGTGGGCGTGACGTACATCCCTGAGCTGCTATCCCCGCAGCAAACCTCACTTGCCATCTCGGTCGTGTACGGCGCGTTTTCCGTGGCGATGGTCTTTGTGACCTCGATTGGCAAGTTTGTGGCCGACACACTCGATTGGCACGTGGCCATGTACGGCACGCTGACCTTTGCCGTTTTGATCTGTAGCGCGCTCGTGGCGTTTATGCCTCGCGCCGGGCAGACCGATGAGCCCGCCACCTTCCGCGAGCAGGCGGGGCTACTACGCGAGCCGAGTATCATCACCGGCATGCTCATCTTCTTGTTTGGCGTGGGCTCGGTCTACGTATTCTACGGCTACGTGACGCCTTATCTGGAGCAGATGCTGGGCATGGATACCGTTCAGGCGAGCACCACACTTATGGCCTATGGCGTGTTCTGCCTGATCTCGAACATCCTGGGCGGATGGATCGATGCGCGTTTTGGCATGAAGGCGCTGCTGGTTACGTTTGTGCTGCAGGCGGCGGCACTGCTCGGGCTGTTTGCCATGGGCGCCGCCATGCCGCTCGCGCTGGTCTTTGTCTTTAGCCTGGCGATGCTCATGTACCTGTTCTCGGTCTCATGCATCACGCACTTTATGGACGTGGCACGCAGCCGCCATCCCAAGTCGATGGTACTCGCAAGTTCGGTTGAGCCCATGGCGTTTAACGTCGGCATCTCGTTTGGCACCGCAGTGGGCGGCGCCGTGGTAAGCAGCATTGGCATTGCGTACGTGGGTGCAGTGGGCGCCGCGTTCTCGCTTGTGGCCTGGGCGCTCACGCTGGTGACGATTAAGTTGGCTCGCTGGGAGCGCCGTCGTCAATCTGCACAGCCCCGGATGCAGGCATAGGGGCGAACATAGCCCAAGGTGGCGAGCAACCGGTGAAAACCGTCCCATACGAGTAGTGTTTATCCGCCTGCAAGCTCCAGCAGTGCAATTTCGTGTACTTCAGATACACACTTTTCTACTATTTCGTGTATTCCAAGTACATGAAATCGTACTAAACTATGTATCTGAAGTACACGAAATTGGAAAGGCGGCCCCATGCGCAGATCAATCGAATCCGTTATCGAATCATGGGCGACAAAGGACGCGTCGCGCCCCCTCCTCATCCGTGGTGCGCGACGCGTAGGCAAAACGTACGTTGCCGAGGAAATCGGCAGACGAATCGCCGGCGATGCGTTTGTCAAACTCGACTTTCAGACCGATCTTGAGCTGATCGCTCCGCTGTTCGACTGTCCCACCGACGACGTTAACGCCATCGTGGCGCGAATCTCAGACTATAAACGCACCCCCATTCGCAAAGAAACCGCCTTCATCCTGTTTGACGAGGTGCAGCTCTGCGAACGGGCGCTCA
This sequence comes from Collinsella sp., assembly GCA_019414515.1. Taxonomy (GTDB): domain Bacteria; phylum Actinomycetota; class Coriobacteriia; order Coriobacteriales; family Coriobacteriaceae; genus Collinsella. The sequence continues at coordinate 81,611 of DXLX01000012.1, read as the reverse complement.
ACTCGCTTCGCTTTTTTTCGGGTTCGGGCTGGCGCATATGCGCGACTGGCAGTCAGCTCGGCGTCGCCACGCGCAAGCGCAAGTTGCCTTTTCCCAGCGGCGTTCGTCAAGAGACCATGCATCCTATGTCGTTCGAGGAGTTTCTCTGGGCGCTCGACGAGGAGCAGATGGCCAATGCCATTCGTACCCACGCCGGCACGCTCGAGACCTACGCCGCGCACCAAGCCGCGCTCAGCCTGTTTCATCGATACCAGATCGTGGGCGGCATGCCCGCCGCCGTCAACGCATATCGCAAGACGTTATCCATCGAGGATGCGCGCGTCGAGCAGCGCGAAATCGACGAGACCTATACCGCCGATATGACCGACCCCGAAAACGGGATCAGCGGCGTGGCGGCGCGCAAGGTCTGGCGCTCCATTCCGTCCCAGCTGCTGAGATCGTCCACAAAAAAATTCAAGTACTCCGAGGTCGAACGCGGAGGCCGTCGCGCCAAGCTTATCGAGCCGCTCGACTGGCTCGAAGGCGCCGGCATCATATCGGTCAACAACCTGACCGAAGGCATCGAGCCTCCCCTCGTTCCCTTCGACGACGAAGATGGAAGTTTCTTTAAGGTCTATCTTCTCGATACCGGCCTCATGTTCTACAAACTCGGCATCAACCCGCGGCTCTGGCTCGACCTCAAAGAGGATTCCGCCATAGCGCTATCTTCCGACTTCCGAGGCGCCCTGGCGGAAAACTCGGTCATGCAAGCATTTTCGGGCAATAGCTTGCAGACGTATTACTGGGTGCCGCCGTCGTCTTGGAAGACGACCGGCGAGCTCGATTTTTTACTTCAGACCGACCGTATGGAAATTGTGCCCGTCGAAGTAAAGTCCGCACGTAACGTGCGCGCGAGAACCCTCGGGTCGTTTATGGACAAAGCCCGATCGCCATATGCCTACATTTTGTCCGAGAACAATTTTTCCCGCAGCGAAACCGATGACGGGCGCGAGCTGCGCCACCTCCCCTTGTACGCAGCGGGCTTTATTGGAGCAAACTGCCTCAAGAGCAGTCTGTAAGCCCTGCGCGACCGCCTAGAAAGGAAGCCGCTCATGCAACGCATTCTTTTTATCTGCTATGGAAATATCTGTCGCTCGACGATGGCTGAGTCCGTGTTTACCGAGCTGGTGCGGCGCGCCGGGCGCGCGGGCGAGTTTGTCATTGACTCCGCTGCGACCTCAACTGAGGAGATCGGCAACCCGCCGCATCATGGCACGGTCGCCAAGCTGCGCGAAGTCGGGATTCCCGTCGTTGCGCACCGTGCCCGCCAGGTGCGTCGCGCGGAGTATGGCGACTGGGATCACATTGTCTATATGGATGCTGAGAACGCGCGGGGCCTGCGTCGCATCTTTGGCGACGCAGGCCCCGACGGAAAGATTACGCGCTTGCTCGATTGGACCGAGTGTCCCGGCGACGTGGCCGACCCCTGGTACACCGGCAATTTCGATGCCACCTACCGCGATGTGCTCGCCGGTTGCACCGCTATGCTCGAGCAGCTGTAGGTTCGTGGGCGCACGAACCGCGCCCACGGCATAAATCGAGCGTAGATTTTCTCCCACTTTGAGCGTTCAAGTGCGCTCTATACGGGAGAAAATCAACGCTCATGAACGTGACAAAGGGACTGCCCCTTTGTCACATCCGGGACCGGCCCTAGACCGGCTTGACCTCCAGCTTAATCCCCTTGGCACAGAAGTCGCCCAAAACATCCGAAAGGGCCCAGGTCGCATATAGCGGCAAATAGAGAACCGCTCCGTTGCGCTCAACGTTGCCTTTCGAGAAAACAATCCCGAGCCTTACGCCATATTCAGCCGTATCAAGCACATGACCGAGCGCAGCGTGCGCGTGGTAATAGGAGCCCGATTTAACCTCGATCGGAACAGCCGTCCCATCCGGTCCATCGACCACAAAGTCCACTTCACCGCGCTTTTTTGTCTGATAGTAGTAAAGCTGGCGATTTTGGGCAGCCAGCTGCTGGGCCACCACGTTTTCGTAAATGCCGCCCAGATTGGGCTCCTTGCTATCAAGATACGCCGCTTGGGCGACTCCAACGGGGTAGCGCGCCATCAACATGCCCGTATCCGATTGGTATAGCTTGAACTGCGATGGCCGTGCCGTCTTGAGCAGGGGCGACTTTGGCTCGGTTACGATATCGGCTTTGAGAGCAACGCCGGCATCGACAAGCCAGACAAAATCTCGCTGGTACTTCTCATAATGCGCCTTGGGGTCAATGGAATTGAGCACGAAACGCTTGTGTTCGCCCTCAAGCATAATGGGGAGCTGATCGTAGATGCTCTGCACCTGAAGGGCACGCCCGCTTGCATACTTGGAAATATCCCGTCGGTACTGTTCGTTGAGCTCGGACTGTAGCTGACGAACAGAGGCAAGGTCGCCCTGCGTGTCAAGGAAACGCTGCACGACCTCCGGCATTCCGCCGACAACGGTATAGGTCCTGAAGTTTGCCATCATCGCGTCATGAATGTAATCAGGAATGGGCCTCTCGCTGATACACGCGTCACGTATCGTTTGGCGAGCCCCCTCGCTCACCCCGATTGCCCAGCAAAACTCCTCAAAATCGAGCGGGAACATCCTAAGCTCGTGAACATACCCCACGGGATAGGACCTGACGCCCTTGAACTGAGTCCCGAGCATTGACCCCGAAAACGCCCAGCGGCACCTCCCGTCCTCAACAAGGAACTTTGCCATCGTCATGATGTCGGGGGCCTCTTGGACCTCATCGATAAACACGAGCGTTTTGCCTGGTGCAATCGACTTTCCCGAAAGAAGCGTCACCCTGCTGATGAAATCATCGGCATCCCGCGCCTCGAGAAGAGCATCTTTTGCCTGGCGATTTTCCATGAGGTTAAGCTCGATGTAGGTTGCATGGTTGGCTTTGCCAAATGCGCGAATCGAATAGCTTTTGCCAATCTGGCGAGAACCCGTAATGAATAAGGCCTTTTGCTCGGCAGACTTCAGCCAACGCTCCAGCTCTGCCGCTATTTTCCTGCGCAGCATAGGCTCTCCCCTCAGCGTCATCGAATGAAATGCAAAGTTTTATACGCTTGATTATCGATGAAACGCAGAATTTATAGAACTTAAAATCAAATGAAATGCAGAGATTTGAGATTATAAGCAAAAGAAGGGGCGCCACCGGCGAATGTGGCAAAGGGGCTGTCCCTTTGCCACATTGCGCTCGACTACTCGTCAACGATCTCGGCAAGCCAGACGTTCAGTGTATCGACCTCGGGGCAGCAGAACTTTGCCGTGCCGGGCTCGTTGCCAGGCACGGTTCCGCCATAGCGCAGGATATCGATATAGGGCAAGCCCACATGGCAGGCCATGGCGCACATCTTGCCGCGGTCTCGGTCGAAGTCAAAAACGTCGCCCGGCTTGTGACCATGGTGGCAGCGGCACGCACCCAGCTGGTCCACGCAGCTCACGCGGATACGCGGACGCTTGCCACGCGGCGCGCCGAGCGGCTTGTTATCGCCCGCAGGCTTGATGCCGCCCTCGCCAGCATTACTCATGGTCGATCACATCCAGGCAGGCCTCGATGGGAAGGCCGGCCGATTTGTCCTCTTGGTCGGCATTGCGCTCGATAAGCTCAGCCACCACACGCATGGCATCGGCCGTCGCGCGCTGCAGACTCCAACCGCTCATCACGCGACCCATCAACACGGCCGAGAACGTATCGCCCGTGCCCGGGAAGTACACCGGGATCAGCTCAAACGGAATCTCAAAGTACTCCCCCGCCACATGATCGTAACCGACGACGGCACTCGCCCCATCGACCTTTGCACTCGTAATGACAACCGACTTGGTGCCCAACGCGAGCATAGCGTCCACGAGCGCGCGGGCCTCATCGGCCGTAATCTCTTCGGCGATAGGCGTATCGGTGAGCAGGCACGCCTCGGTATAGTTGGGCACCGCGTAGTCGGCGCACTCGACCAGGCTGCGCATGAGTCCGATGGTCGACTCGGGCACGCCGGCATAGAGCTTGCCGTTATCGCCCATGATGGGGTCGACGAATACCTTGGTGCCTTTTTGCGCACGGCGGTGGCAAAAGTCCGAGATGATGCGTGTCTCTTCCTCGGTCACGATAAAGCCGGTCGAGATGGCGTCGAACTCAAAGCCGAGCTCCTCCCAGATAGCGAGGCTTTGGCGCACGTACTCGGTGGTGTCGTGGATGTAGAACTTGGGGTAGTTAAGCGTGTCGGAAACGAGCGCCGTCGGCAGGTTATGGATACGGTAGCCCATGTGCGACAGCACCGGCAGCATGGCGGAAAGCGCGACCTTGCCGTAGCCGCACATATCGTTGATCAGCAGCAGCTGAGTATTCTTCATGAGTGTCCCCCTTGGATCGGGCGCGGCGCAACGGCGCCACAGTGCAACTAAGTGTAGCGCAGGGGACGTTGCGAGCGGAGTCGAGCAGTGCGAAGGGCAAATTGTTGCGGAAAGGTTACGGAAAATGATCCCTTTTCCTCCGTCCCCAAGGGATTGCATGCACCGAAACGGACCGTGGCGGAATCACAGGTTGAGGACGGACAGCGAAAACGTTCCTAAGCGAGCAAGGTGGCGTGAAAGAGGAGGGCATAGGCCTTGTGGCCATGCCCGACGATTGAACGCCAGATTGCCGCTTAGGAACGTTTGCAGCGTCGAGCGGTTACGGCGTTTGGCAAAACTCCGTAACTTAATAAGTTTGGTACCTTGACATTGATTTCTTATGCTCCTAGATTAGTTAGGCACAAAACAATTCCACTACCTAACTAAAGAAAGGAGCGAAGCTTAGATATGTGTGTTGAACCACTCGTCCTTCCACATGAGCCCGGCGGTGACCCGTCGCAACCGGTAGACATACCCGAAGCGGTCAGCGCCGAAGACAAACTCGCCAAGCGCATCCTGAGCGGTCTGGGCTTTTGCGGCCATTACATGCACTTTCATGGCGGAGGCGTATCCGGCAAGGCGCCCATCATCTGCCTGCTGGCCAAGCAGCCCGGCAGCGAGATGTCGCAGCAGGAACTCGGCATGCACTTTGACCTCAAGCCGGGGTCGCTTTCCGAGATCCTGTCCAAGCTCGAGGTCAACGGCCTCATTGAGCGCAGCCGTAACCCCAAGGATCGACGGCAACTCACCATTCGCCTGACCGAAACCGGCCGGGAAAACGCCCGCATCGACCAGGCCGCCCGCATTCGCTTTAGAGAGCAGGCCTTTAGCGCCCTCACCCACGACGAGCGTGAGCAGCTCGCCGAAATGCTCGAGAAAATCCGCAAAACTTGGGAGGAACTGGATGATTAAAACCCTCATGGGCAGCATCCGCGACTATATGAAAGTCACCGTTGCCACGCCGTTGCTCGTACTTGGCGAGGTGCTCTGCGAGATGCTGATTCCATTTATCACCGCCAACCTGATCGACGCCATCAAAGACGGCGCCACCGTAGCCGAGATGCTTCCCACCGCAGGCTTTTTGGTGCTCATCGCGCTGACGTCGCTTGCTTTCGGTGCCGCTGCCGGCGTCACCTGCAGCCATGCGAGTTGCGGCTTCGCCAAGAACCTGCGTCACGACCTGTTCTACAAGATCCAGACGTTCAGCTTTGCCAACATCGATGAGTTCTCGAGCTCCTCGCTCGTCACCCGCCTCACCACCGACATCAACAACGTGCAGCAGGCCTTTATGATGCTCATCCGCATCGCCGTGCGCGCGCCGCTGGTGCTGGTCTTTGCCTTTGCCATGGCCTACGCCATGGGCGGCAGCGTCGCCATGGTCTACCTGGTCATCATTCCGCTGCTGGGCTTTGGACTGTTCTTTATCATCTTTAAGGTACGCCCCATCTTCTCGCGCGTGTTCCACAAGTACGACGCCCTTAACGAGTCCGTCGAGGAAAACGTCACCGGCATGCGCGTGGTCAAGAGCTACGTGCGCGAAGACTTTGAGAAGGAGAAGTTCGCCACCGCCGCGCACGACGTCCAGATGGACTTCACCCGCGCCGAGAAGCTGCTCGCCTTTAACAACCCCATGATGAACATCTGCGTCAACGGCGCATTTGTCATCATCATCTACCTGGGATCCAAGCTCATCATCACGAGCCAGGGCACGCTGTTCGACGTGGGCCAGCTCTCCTCGATCTTTACCTATGGCTTCGCGATCCTCATGAGCCTGATGCAGCTGTCGATGATCTTTGTCATGGTGACCATGGCCGACGAATCGGCGCACCGCATTACCGAGGTGCTGGCCGCCGAGCCCACGATCGCCGATCCCGCCGAGCCCGTGCTCGAGGTTGCCGACGGTTCCATCGACTTTGACCACGTGAGCTTTAAGTATTCCGCGCATGCGAAGCGCCAGGCGCTCGACGATATCGACCTGCACATTAAGAGCGGCGAGACCATCGGTATCATCGGCGGTACCGGCTCGGCCAAGTCCACGCTTGTAAACCTCATCGCCCGTCTTTACGACGCCACCGAAGGCACCGTGCGCGTGGGCGGCATGGACGTACGCGACTACGACTTGGACGCGCTGCGCCACCAAGTGGCCATGGTGCTGCAGAAAAACGTGCTGTTTAGCGGCACCATTGCCGAGAACCTGCGCTGGGGCGACCCGAACGCCACCGACGAGGAAGTCCGCGAGGCGGCACATCTGGCCTGCGCCGACGAGTTTGTCGATGGCTTCCCCAAGGGCTATGACACCTGGATCGAACAGGGCGGCTCCAATGTTTCCGGCGGTCAGAAGCAGCGCCTGTGCATTGCGCGTGCCCTGCTGCGTCGCCCCAAGATCTTAATCCTGGACGACTCCACCAGCGCTGTCGACACCAAGACCGACGCCAAGATCCGCGCAGGGTTGGCAAGCTATCTGCCCAACACGACCAAGCTCATCATCGCCCAGCGCATCAGCTCCGTGCAGGACGCCGATCGCATCATCGTCATGGAGGGTGGCCGTATCGCGCAGATCGGCAACCATGACGAGCTGCTCAAGACGAGCGAGATCTACCGCGAGACCTTTACCTCGCAAAACAAGATGTCTGCCGAGGGCGAAGGAGCCGTCGAGGCCGACACCGAGGCATCCGTAACGCAAGCTCAGACCCAGGAAGGAGGCGAGGCACATGAGTAAGGCAACGACCGCCGAGCGCGCACTCAACCGCAAGGGCGGCACCATGTCGCGCCTCATCAAGACGCTCTTTGGCTTCTACCCCGTGCTTTTGCCCCTCGTCGTTGTCGGCGTGGTGCTCTGCGCCATCATCAACTCCATCGGTGCGACCTTCCTTCAGAGCGCTCTGCAGATTATTAGCGAATCGTGGCAGTCGGGCGATTGGGAAGCCGCACAGCCCAAGATCGCACAGCTCGTGACCACCCTCGCCTGCATCTACGGCATCGGCATCCTGTCTTCGCTCTTCTGGAACCGCGCCATGGCCATCGTCACGCAGGGCTCGCTCGAGAAGCTGCGCGAGAAGATGTTCAACCGTATGCAGGACCTGCCGATTCGCTACTTCGACACGCATCAGCGCGGCGACATCATGAGCCACTACACCAACGACATCGACACGCTGCGCCAGATGATCAGCCAGTCGCTGCCCAACCTGCTCATGACGACCATCGTCATCGTCACGGTGTTCTTTATCATGCTGTACTACAGCGTGTGGATGTGCCTGGTCATTGTGGCCGGCGTCGCCTTTATGACCTTTATGACCAAGCTGCTCGGCTCCAACTCCGCGCGCTTCTTCATTGCGCAGCAGACCGAGCTCGGCGTGGTCGAGGGCCATATCGAGGAAGTCATGAACGGCCAGAAGGTCGTCAAGGCATTCTGCCACGAGTCTGCCGCCGAGGCCGATTTTGACGAGCGCAACGAAAAGCTCTTCGAGGTCTCGCAGAAGGCCAACATGTACGCCAACATCCTCATGCCTATCCTTATGAACCTGGGCAACCTGCTCTACGTACTGGTCGCACTGGCAGGCGGCATTTTCCTGGCGCTGGGCGTGCCCAATCTGAGCATCTCGGGCATGACGCTGTCCATCGCCGTCGTAGTGCCGTTCCTCAACATGACCAAGCAGTTCTGCGGACAGATCGGTCAGATCTCGCAGCAGATCAACGCCGTGGTCATGGGCCTCGCCGGCGCCGACCGCATCTTTGAGCTCATCGACGAGGAGCCCGAAGCCGACGAAGGCTATGTGACGCTCGTCAACGCGCAGGTCAACCCCGACACCTGGCAGCTCGAGGAGGCCGACCACCACACCGGCATGTGGGCGTGGAAACATCCGCACCGCGCAACCGGCGAGATCGAGTACGTGCCGCTGCGTGGCGACCTGGTCATGGACAACGTCGACTTTGGCTACACGCCCGACCACGAGGTGCTGCACGGCGTGTCCGTGTTTGCCAAGCCGGGCCAGAAGGTCGCGTTTGTCGGCGCCACCGGTGCCGGTAAGACGACCATCACCAACCTCATCAACCGCTTCTATGACATCGCCGACGGCAAGATTCGCTACGACGGCATCAACGTCAACAAGATCCGCAAGGCAGACCTGCGCCGCTCGCTGGGCGTGGTGCTGCAGGACGTAAACCTGTTCACCGGCACCGTGATGGATAACATCCGCTACGGCAATCTGGATGCCACCGACGAGGAGTGCATCGCGGCAGCAAAGCTCGCCGGCGCGGACGACTTTATCACCCGCCTGCCCGACGGCTACGACACGATGCTCACCGGCAACGGCGCCCAGCTGTCGCAGGGCCAGCGCCAGCTGATCTCGATCGCACGCGCCGCCGTCGCCGATCCGCCGGCGATGATCCTGGACGAGGCCACGTCGAGCATCGATACCCGCACCGAGGCCATCGTGCAAGCCGGCATGGACAAGCTCATGGAAGGCCGCACGACGTTTGTCATCGCGCACCGCCTGTCCACCGTGCGCAACTCCGACGCGATCATCTGTCTGGATCACGGCCGCATCATCGAGCGCGGCAACCACGACGAGCTGATCGCTAAGCATGGGTACTACTACCAGCTGTACACCGGTGCGTTTGAGCTCGAGTAGGTAGGTTTGTTTCACGGAGGACCCCCAGGCGGGCCGGGGTGTAACCTCCGTGCTCAAACATTCTCGCTTCGCTGCGAAACTGCGCGCGGAGGTTACACCCCGGCCCGCCTGGGGGTCCTCCTGCGCGCAATCAGCCCGTCGTTTAGAACGGAATAAAAGTTAGTGAGGCCCTGGCCGGTTGGCCAGGGCCTCGTTTTGTAAGGATGATTTGGGAGGTGGTGGGGGGACTGGTCAAGCTAACGGAACGCCGTAGCTAAAAATCCCCGTCCCAGAAAAATCATTGCGCAGGTAGGACGGCAAAGGTAGCTAGAAAAGCCCATCCTAAATGAGCTACAAGATTTCGGCTAGGAGCGCTCGGCGCCCGTTTGTTTTATCACTGCAGGTAGAAAGAGCGATGATGCGCGAATCAGGGCCAACGTCATCCATGTCCGCATGCACCGCCGTCTGCGAGATATGCGTGAGCAGCGTCTGCATCGAGGCCTGGTCCAGGTTTCCCGGCCCAAAGATAATGTCATCACTCGCAGCAAACGAACACACGGCAACGATGCGCAGCCGGAACGCCCCATCCTTTGTGTAGAGCGTGCCCGTGCGGTGCAGGTCAAAGAAGCCCCTGTCTAGAAACCGATCGACATCGCCAAACATCGCACCGTTATCCATGTGGTGCGCATAGAGCAGATTGTAGGGATCGGTCATCGCGCGGCTGTTGCGCGTATCCAAAAACACCGCTCCCGAAACCGCGGACTCCCCCAACACGTTTTTGTTGAGGTATTCCTGGTTATCTTTTCCCTGAACGAAGGGATAATCGATGTTGGTGCCATCGATGGTGACCCATCCGACAACGTCGGGATTTTTGGCCATCAGATCCTGCAGGCGTGCGCAATCGTTGGTCCCGGTGGGTTTGTAGTGCAGCAGCTCATCGCTGATGAACCCGCCGTTCATAACGTTGTTTGTATCCCACAGCGAATAGCCCCCGTACAGCAGCATGAGCAGCACGAGAAAGCCGGCAAACCACGTAAGCACGCGGTCGCCGGCTCTCGCCAGCCGAGCTATGCGTTTAAGCTCCATCGGCTGTAATCCTCGCTGTTTTAACGACGATTACGACGAGGACGGAAGAAGACCACGCCCATCACGGCAGCAAACGCGACGATTGCCGCATAGGGAACGACCGTCCGAATAACATCGGTCGGAACGGTAACATCCTTGGTGTTGGTAAAGATCACCGTGGTGTCGTAAGCACCGATAGCTTCCTCGACAATAGAGCTACCTTCTGTCGAATTGGTGCCATCACCAATCTTGTACGACGTCTTATAACCGTCGCCATGATAATCCGCCTCAGTTACGGCGAATTTATCCTCCGATGAGAGACCGTAAACGATGACGGATTCCCCATGCTTAAGGCTTACGGTAACCGCAGTTCCCGACGTAGCTGGAGTTTGGCTCATGGTGGTGGCACCGTTTTTCACAGTGGCGTACTCATAGCTCTCCCCGTCAGCGCCTTTAATCGTGAAGGTAAAATTAAAGTCCTTATTCTTGTCACCTTGGTTGCCCTTGACGACCTTTGTGATGGTCAGCTTATGGGTGACATATTTGTTCAAAAAACCTGCGGTCTTCTCGCCCGAGCCTGCTTCTGTTCTAAGAATACAGCCCTTAACAACATAGCCCGAACCGCCATTCTCTTCGTTTTCTACGTAAACATCCAGGAAGAGCTCCTTGTATGTAACGTTGAGACCGTCCAGCCCTGACGGCGTCTGCGTAATTTTATATCGATAGATACCCGGAGCCTTGAACAGAGAGGTTTTAATTTCGGCACTCAGTTTGGCGGTTATTGTCTTAGTTTTCTCACCGGTATTCTCTGTGCTTGTAAGGCCTTTGTTGGAAAAATTAACGGAAGTCGGCGAAAGCGTGACGGCGTCTGTCACTCCAGCATAAACGGGCATACCGCTCGTGCTCGTAAGCTCACTCTCCTCATCCGCCGGCGCAATCGAATAGTTAAACGTCGCATTAGGCACCACGGCATTCTCATTCATGGTAAGCGTCGAGGTGATCGTGACCTTGTTGTCTTTTACCGGCAGATGCGGTTGAGCGGCACTGTCCTCCGCCCACGCGGGCGCGACAACTCCCACCAAAGCCAGCAGCATCGTGGCAGCCACAACTGCAAATGCTGTCAGTCGTCTCTTTCCAGTTTTCATGTTGTATCCTTCCTCTCGGGCATATGCCCTTAATAAAACCAATCTCCGTGCCTACAGGTTCGACCTGCGCAGCACGCTGATCACGTTGCCCTTGATCTGCGAGCGGGCAATCGGCCCGTACAGGCGGCTGTCGTGGCCGCCCTCACGCAAATCTGCCAGTACAAAGAACTCATCCGTTCCCAGGCGCACGGGATAGTCCACAGCAGACTCATAGCGCGGCGTCGGCGTGGTGATGTCGCTTTCCACAACAACAGCCCCGTTAACCATGAGCTCGCCTTCCTCGGTAATCGTGACCTCATCACCGGGACGGGCAACCACGCGGCCTAGGCGCTCTGCGCCATCCGCGGTGTATACCACCACGTCACCCTCGTTGAAGCTCTGGCTGAACCTCCAGTAGAGCATGACGTCACCCGAACAGATACGCGGGGCCATCTCGCCAGTCGTGACTGCACCCACGCCCAAGACCACGCCAAAGAGCAGCCAGAGCGTCACGACAAAAAATGCCAAGCGCGCCAGAAAACCCACGATATCGCGCCGGTCGTCCGCTTCTCCCAGATCTGGCGCCGCATGGGCGCCCAACCTCACGTTCGACGCGGCCGAATACCGCGAGCCCCGGGGTCTTCCCTGCGGGGCCGCTCGTGCGGCTGGCCCATCACCAGCATTGCTGGCGCCATGTCTTCTCATAGGCGCCCGCCCCTCTTGGAGCCGCGGCGTAAACGCAGCGCAACCATGCCCGTAGCCAACAGCACGCCGGCGGCCAAAATCGCCAGGGCATAGATGGGGTTGCGCGTAATACCCGTAGGCACCGCGACCTGTCGGGAATTGGTGGCCTTAGCTTCAACGGCAACGGTCACACGCGGACCGTTGAGCGTGCCGCTCGCACCCGTAAGCTCGGCGTGGTACCCCAACGACGAATAATCGTCTTCGCTCACGGTATAGACCGCGTTGTAATCCAGCGCCTTAATCGAAACGGTCAGGCCGTCCTTAACGGCAAACGGCACGGTCGCCTTGCCCTGGCCATCGGCCGTAAAGGCCGTCTTGTTTTCCACGGTCTCGGCCCGATCATTCGGTCGCGCCACGAGCGCATGGCTGCCTTGGGCAGACGCATCCGAATACTCGATGGCGTAGGTCTGACCAGCCTTGAGGCCCGTAAAGGTCGCCGTCATCTTAAAGTAGGCACGCTTGTCGCCCATATTGCCCGTAACGCTCTTGGAAACCTTGAGTGTGTAGGTGCGCGGGGTGAATCGTGCGTATACGCATCCCGTATGGCGATCTTTTACGTTGTACGTATAGGTGGGTGAAGACGACAGCAGCTCCGGGGCGTCCGGATTCGATAGGTCGTACCAACCCTCAAAGTGATAGCCCTCCTTGGGAGCGGCCACCGCCTCCACAAACGTGCCGTCATCCACAAAGTAGGCAACGCCCGATTTTTTGTACGCGTCCTCGTCCTTGCCCGAGCCATCCCCGGCATCGATGGAGCCCTTTGCCCCCTTAAGCTTGGAGCTGACCGTGCCGCCCGTCGTTACGTTGCTCCACGTGCCATCGGCATTTTTAAGCTGGGCAACAAAGGCCTGACGATACTTCCATTGCGCCACGAACGTCGCGCCCTGGCTCTCGGGAATGTTATCGACGGTTACCGCATCGCCCACAGCACCGGTATCCGGATTGACCTTCTTGCCCTTAATGGTAAGAGTGCCGGAATCCGTGGTGCCCTCGGGAGCTGTATGGGTCACCGTGTGTTTGGCATCGAAGCGAACGGCTTTTCCCGAGCCCGCGTACTCCCAGCCCATAAACTTCCAGTCGTCGTTTTGTCCAACGGCAGCATGGGAGGTATAGCTCGCTCCAGCGCCAGAAAGCTGTACGAAATCGCCCGTGGACTCATTGTACGGATCGTAGTGATACGCTTTGCCGCCGTTCACATCGTATTGAACGCCTGCCTTGGAAAACACGAGGTGCACTTTGTAGTGCTTTGTGACCTTGTCGACCTCAAAGCGATAGGCACCATCTTCCAATCTGGTCCAATGTGCGTCGTCGTCTGCGGAATAGAACTCGCCGTTGACAAAAGCACCGATAAAGACTGCCCCGTCATCGCGTTTGGCATCGACCATAAAGTAGGAGTTCTTCTCCTGTTTACCTACGTAGTTTTTGGCATAGGTAAAGTCCGCCGTCTTGGTATTGGCGTTATAAAAATACGTTCCGCTTCCGTTGGGCGTCGTGTATGTCTCGATGCGATAGAACTCCCTAAACGAGATATTGTCGAGGAAGTTGCCGGTCGAATTGCTCCCGTTGGCCGTGTTGTAGGCCACAAAAGCAAAGACGCTCTGGTTTTGGCCATCCGGAATGGTGTAGGTATAGTCGTAGTCAACCTTTTTGCTCTGCTCGAGCGCGTTGGAACCGTAGGAAGCCCACGCGTCGTTTTCGGACGCCATGATCCATACGCACCATTTTTCGGTATGCTCCGCATCGGCCGTCCATGAGAACGCGCTTCCGCTGGACGCATTGGCAAATCCGCCCACTTTGTCAAACTTGGTTGAATACAGGATGATCTTTTTGCTGCAGCCCGATTGGGAAAAAATGACCACATCCAAGCCGACATAGTTGTCGACGCTCATTTGAATCCATTGAACAATTTGCTGGTACTGATCGAGTGCCTTTTGATTGTCCTTGTACGGCTCGTTTTCTTGTCGCGGACCGATGATAAGGGCCATGGCGTCTCGACCCGAGCGGCCGCGGTGGTCGAGCCCCCACTCGTACTGTTTTCCCGGCTCGGTCGTCACATATTGGTAGAGCGAACTCGCCTCGTGTGCGTTGAGCTCGGCTGCATAGTCACCATCGGAGGGCGTAAACGTAACAGAATGCCCAACTGGGTCGATATAGTAGTCGTTCTTGGCAACGATCTCGATACGATGGTCCGTCTCGGTCGTACGCCAATGGGGCGAGCACAACGTAAACTTGCTGGGCCTCTGGTTCCCTAGATGTATATCCTCTTCAAAGCTGCCGTTAGCAATGTTCGTATTCTCGTTCTTAAGATTCGAGGTCGAGAACGCATAGTTTGTGAGCGTTGTCATGGTCTCGGACGAATTTTCCCAATACACCTTGGCAAAGTCGCTATAGATGTCGCGTGTGCCCTGCTTTTCCACGTGAACGTCGTTGACCAGATTACCAAACCACTCCCGGTATTGTTCGTTCTCCCCCGTAAGATTTGAATCGTAGCAAGTCAGCGCAAGCATCGTTTTGTCGGACGCTGCGGTATAGTCAGCCTGATAGGCAAACTCATCGTCTTCCTCGGGAAGATCTCGATAATAATGCGTGCTGTTGGTGCCAAAGGAGAACCAACCCTGTCCGTTAGAGCTTACGAGCCACACAGAAAGCGCGATGCGACCGTCGCTCTGTTCAAACGAAAAGTGGGATCCATCAGCACTGTTACCAGCAAATCCGCCGTTTGCAGCAAAGGGATCGCTGTAAACGGTGTACTGCTCAACGGTATTTCCCTGGGGCATCTTGACCTGCGCCTTAAGCCAAGCCCGCAGCTGCATAAGCTGGTCTTGGCCTGCGCTGTTAATCGACAGATTCTCCTGTTGAGGACCCATCGTGAGCATCAGCACGTCGTGGTCGGTTGCGGCGCGATGGTTTAGGCCCCACTCGTACGTGGCGCCGCTCTGGGTGGAAAAGGTGGTGTAGGTTGATCCAGGTTCAAAATAAAGATTGGTACCCTGTGGCCTAAAATTCCACGCAAGCGCAAAGTGATTGCCGTTAGCTTGTTTGGTGTTCGTTTGGGGCTTGAGGAGCTGCGTGGAAAGCTCGAGCTTCATCGTCTCGCCGATTCTCTCATTCGGAGAGGTCGTCGACCAGCCAGTAGCTTGGTTAAGAAAGTTTGGGTTTGTTATAAGGTTGCCATCGTCACCGTACGCGCGCGAGGGCAACCCCCCCGGCCATAACGAACACGCATAAGGCCGCTGCCAACATCATAAAGGTGCGGCGCATCGACGCAATATGACCGAAAGGACCCTGCACGGGCGCATCCCCCCCCATCCGCAGCCCGAGCTTTCGCGCAAGCTGCACAAGTAGTTCGTTTAAACTTTTTGATTCTACAACCAGCCCAGGGCAAAAGCAAAATCATGCGTGACCGATTTGCAGTCATTTTTCGCATCATTTTTCGCATTGTGCTGGTAGTGCGGCGAAAGTAGCTAAAAAGCCCCGTCCTAAATTAGCTAGTTAAGGAGTTGGGCCATGGCGTTGACGAATTTTTGGACTTGGAGGGTGGGCTCGAGCGGGTAGTGCAGAAAGACTGGCACCTCGCGGCCGCACAGGAACGGCACGCCCACAAAGGCCGGGTGCACCCCCGACCACGCTCCGCAGGTGAGCACCGCGTCGCCCTTTTCCTCCGCCTCGTTAAAGAGCGCAAAGTCGAAGCTATCCACGTCGATCACATCCACGCCGCCGTCGGCCAACAGATCGATACGCAGGCTGTCCATAGCGTCGTTGCCGTGACGGAGCACGCGCAGGCGCTTGCCCTCCAGGTCGGCAACCGTGATGCGCGTCTTGCGCGCCAGCGGGCTCGTGCGCGGCAGGTCGATATAAAACGGCACGTTGACAATGCGGAGCTTTTGGCAGGTGTCGCCCCAGCGCGGAGTCGAAAAACTCGACTGCACTACATCCACCTCGCGGCCAAGGCTGCGCATGACGGATTCGCGCTCGTCGTAGAGATCGCTTACCGGCACGATCTCAAATCGCAGCGACGGTTCCAAATCGTGGATGCCCGTCCACATCGACAGCGTTTGACGCCCCGGACACATCATCGACACGCCCAGGCGCACGGCACCGCCATCGTCCGCCGCGCGTCGGGCACGGCGCAGCGCGTCCTCGGACTGCCGCATGATTGAGCGTGCGTCGTCCACCAGCAGAGCACCCGCCGGCGTCACCTTGACGCCTGAGTGCGAACGTTCGAACAGTGTGATGCCGAACTCGGCCTCGAAGCCCGACACCTGCTTGACGAGCGCCGGAGTCGACACGCGCAATTTTGCCGCCGCACGCGAGAAGCTTCCCAGCTCCGCGGCGGCCGATATGGCCTCAAGTCGTCGATCGTACACGTCAATCTCCCGTTTCCAGACGCATGGCAATGAGCTGCCGAAGGTGGTCGTTTTGGCAGGTCGCGCACTCAATTAAGGACACATCGTCTTGCGAGCTATAAACCATTGGTTTACGCCATTCTAACAAATATGCAATTCACCTGCGCAAATGCAAAGCATACGATAACCAGCGAAAACCACGTGGGTCGATTAATGGGAGCGGCCCACCGGGAGGCACAAGAAGGGAAGTTCCTATGAGCAATTGGCTTAAGCTCGAGGGCGATGTCTGCGCCGTGACTGGCGCGCTCGGCGGTATGGGCGTCGAGATTTGCCGCGAGTTCGCCCGCAACGGCGCCAACGTCGTCCTGCTCGACCTGGACGAGGAGAAGGTCAAGGCCGCTGCCGCTGACCTCGCTGCCGAGTTTAGCATCCACGCCGAGGGTTACAAGATGAACGCCACCGACGAGGCCGAGGTTCAGGCTGCCGTCGATGCCACCATCGCCGACTTCGGCCGCGTCGACGTTCTCGTCAACACCGCCGGCATCCTGCGCTTCGCAGCTATGGAGGACCTGCCGCTAAGCGACTGGGAGCAGGTGCTCAACGTCAATCTCACCGGCTACTTCATCACCTCGCAGCGCTTTGGTCGCGAGATGATCAAGGCCGGCCAGGGCCGCCTGGTGCACATCTCGACCGTCGCCAGCCACTCCCCCGAGACGTTCTCGGGCGTGTACAGCTCCACCAAGGCCGGCGTCAACATGATGTCCAAGATGCTCGCCGCCGAGTGGGGCCCCTACGGCGTCCGCTCCAACTGCGTCGAGCCCTGCTTCGTTAAGACCCCGATGTCGGCCAACTTCTACGCCGACCCCGAGGTCGAAAAGAGCCGCAGCCGTCTGATCGCCACGCGCCGCATCGGCGAGGTCAGCGATATCGCCAACGCCGTCATGTTCCTGGCGTCCAAGCGCTCGGACTTTACCACCGGCGATGCCATCAAGGTCGACGGCGGCTTCTCCAACATGATGGGCGACCTCACCGCCAAGCCCGGCGGCCGTCGCGCCTATGCCGACAACTACCTTAAGAACAAGGGTGTCGAGCTTTGGTCCGATGAGTCCGGCGTCGCCAAGCCGACTGACCAGTAAACCAACCTAACAGGGAGGCCCGCGGACACGCCCGCTCCTCCCCCGCATCGATTAGAAAGAGTCCAATGGCTTCCACCAACTCCAACAAGGGTCGCGCCGTCGTGCTTTCCGCCGCGTGCGTCACCATGTTCTTCATCAGCTCCATCGCGCTGTATTCCGTCGTGAGCAAGAACCTACTCGCCGTCTACCCCGAGTGGTCGAGCGCTCTTACCTGGGCCTTCCCGGTCTTTCAGACCATCATGGCCGTGACGGGCATCTTCGCCGGCCGCATCTCCGATAAGATCGGCCCGCGCAACGTCGTGATCGCCGCCGCCGTGTGCTACGGCGTGGGCTGGTTCATGTCCGGCACCGTCACCGAGCCGTGGCAGTTCTACCTGTGGTTCTCGCTCGTCGCCGCCATCGGCAACGGCCTGGGCTACAACCCCGCGCTCACCACCGGCCAAAAGTGGTTCATCGACAAGAAGGGTCTCGCCTCCGGCATCACCCTGGCCGCTTCGACCGCCGGTCCCGCCGTGCTGTCCCCGGTGCTCGCCTCGCTGCTCATCCCGAGCCTGGGCATCTTTGGCGCCCTTAAGGCGCTCGGCGTCATCTTCTTTGTGACGATCGCCGCCTCCGCCCTGTTCCTGAAGGCCCCCGAGGCCGGCTGGCTGCCCGAGGGCTTCGAGGCCCCCAAGGGCGGCGCGCATGCCGGCACCTTCGGCGACCTCACCCCGGGCGAGATGGTCAAGACCCCGCGCTTCTGGGTCCTCATCGTCACCTTCGCCTTTGCCGCCACCGCGGGCACCCTGCTCGTGGGCAAGGTTGCCTCCATCGCCGCCGTCCAGCTCTTCACCGACCCCACGAGCGCCGCAGCCGTCGCCCTCGGCGGCGTGGTGGTCTCCGTCAACACCTGCGCCAACCTGGTCGGCCGCCTGTCCTTTGGCCAGATCATCGATAAGCTCGGCGCCTACAAGTCGCTGCTCATCAGCCTTGTCGTCACCATCGTCGCGCTCGTCATCATGTCGATGAGCTTTACGCAGAGCATGTTCTTTGTCGCACTCGCCCTGCTTGGCTTTAGCTTTGGCGCCCTGCTCGTCATCTACCCGCCGCTCACCGGTGGCGCCTTTGGCACCAGCAACATCGGCGTCAACTACGGCATCATGTTTTTGGGCTACGCCGCCTCCACCTGGATCAGCCAGCCCATCACCGCCGTGCTGTATCACGCCGAGGCTGGCAGCGCCGCCTACCAGCAGTCCTTCTACGGCGCCATCGTGATCGCCGCCATCGCCGTCGTGCTCACCGTCTACATGATGGTCTCCGACAGCAAGAAGAAGTCCGCTTAGCAATTGCCAATGTGACAAAGGGACTGTCCCTTTGTCACACTCCATCGCCACCACCATTAAGGAGTCGAAATGTCTGAGCTCAACCCCGTCCGCATTGCCGTTATCGGCGCCGGCGCCATGGGCCGCAACCACATCCGCTTTGTCACCGAGGAGCCCGAGGCCGAGCTCGTCGCCATCGCCGACGCCTTCGAGGGCGCCCGCGCCACGGCCGAGGCCGCCGGCGTGCCGTTCTTCACCGATCCCGCCCAGATGATGGACGAGATCAAGCCCGAGGCCGTCATCATCGCCACCCCCAACGACCTGCACCTGGGCGTTGCCCGCGAGGCCGTGAAGCGTAACATCGTGCCGCTGGTCGAAAAGCCGATCTCCAACGACCTGGAGGATGCCCAGGCCTTCGCCGCCGAGGCCGAAACCGCCAGCGTGCCCGTGCTCGTGGGTCAGCACCGTCGCCACAACCCCTTCGTCAACAAGGCCAAGGAGATCATCGAGTCCGGCGAGCTGGGCAAGCTCACCGTGTCGAGCTTCCACTACATGATCTATAAGAATGACGAGTATTTCGATGTCGAGTGGCGCCGCAAGAAGGGTGCCGGCCCGATCCTGGTCAACCTGGTGCACGACGTCGACCTGCTCCGCTACCTGCTGGGCGAGCCCGTTGCCGTCCAGGGTATGCAGTCCAGCGCCGCCCGCGGTTTTGAGACCGAGGACTCCGCCGTGGTCAACGTCCGTTTTTCCGATGGCGCGCTCGCAAGCATGACCATCTCCGACGCCACCGCCAGCCCCTGGAACTGGGAGGCCACCGCCCGCGAGGATCCGCAGTACCGCCCCTTCGACGCCGACGCCTACTTTATCGGCGGCACTAAGGGCGCCCTGTCGCTGCCCCGCCTGCACCAGTTCTCCTACGACGGCGCCTCCAACTGGCACAAGCCGCTGCAGATGGAGATTCCGGCCGTCGACCCGGCACTGCCGCACAAGATGCAGCTCAAGCACTTTGTGAAGGTTGTCCGCCGCGAGGTCGAGCCCGTCGTGACCCCCGCCGACAACGTTAAGACGCTCACGCTTCTCAACGCTATCAAGGAGGCCGCCGAGACCGGCCAGCTCGTCGAGCTGTAATGCCTTAAGAGCGACCGCGGCAGAAACCCCATGCCGAACCCTTCGGTCCGTCACCAACAAGCCCCTCTTCTTTGCCCCGCGAGCAGCCTCCTGCCCGCGGGGCATTTTGCTACCTTGCCGACGATTTTTCTGGGGCGGGGGCTATTTTGCACCTCGGCTTGATTCGTTCGCCACGAAATGGGCCTATCTACTACGTTTAACCGACCGCCCTCAACCATGCCGAATTTCCTAAAATCAAAAGCGCAGGTAGACGGCTTGCGCATTCTCGGAAAACCGGGGGATGGTCGACCCATACGGTTCAAACGTAGTAGATAGGTCGTTTTCGTGGCGCGGGCCCAAAACAGTCTTTTGAAACGGGTGGTATCCTTGGTAGCCCTGTGCTGCAAACGCACCTTAAACGCAAGGAGTCCCATGGATCTTATCGCCCAGCTCGCCCACGAGCTCAACCTTAAGGCCGCCAACATCGAGGCAGCCGTCAAGCTCATCGACGAGGGCAACACCATCCCCTTTATCTCGCGCTACCGCAAGGAAGCCACAGGCGGAATGGACGACGTCGCCCTGCGCGCACTCGACGAGCGCCTGTCCTACCTGCGCAATCTTGAACAGCGCAAAGAGGACGTCATTCTGCTCATCGACGCCCAGGGCAATCTTACGCCCGAGCTCGAACAGCAAATTCGCGAGGCCACGCAGCTCCAGCGTGTCGAGGACCTCTACAAGCCCTACCGCAAAAAGCGCATGACCCGCGCACAGAAGGCCCGCGAGGCAGGCCTGGAGCCACTTGCCAACATGGTCATCATGCAGGCCTCGGCCAAGGGCAGCGCGCTCGACGCCGCCGCGGCATACGTCAACGAGGAAGCCGGCTTCGACACGCCCGAGAAGGCGCTCGCCGGCGCGGCGGACATCGTGGCCGAGACGGTGGCCGAGGACCCCGAGAACGTCGCCGACCTGCGTGCCTTTACGCAAAACACCGCAGACATCGTCGTCGAGGCCACCGACCCCACCGAGAAGACCCCCTACGAGCCGTACTACAGCTATGATGAGCCGCTGCGCCGTATACCCAACCACCGCGTGCTGGCTATCGACCGCGGTGAGCGCGAGGGCAAGCTCCGCGTGCGCGTGAACGTCGACGGTGCCGCCGCCACGGCACGCCTCGGCAGCCGTTGGCCCCGACGCCAGGGCGTCTTCGCGCCCGTCTTTGACGCCGCCATCGCCGACGGCTACAAGCGCCTCATGGCCCCCTCGCTGGAGCGCGAGGCCCGCGCCAAACTCACCGTCCGTGCGCAGACCGAGGCCATCAATGTCTTTGCCAAGAATCTCGAGGGCCTGCTCTCGGCACGCCCCGTGCGCGGCGCCCGCGTGCTCGCGCTCGATCCGGGCTACCGCACCGGCTGCAAGGTCGCCGTCATGGACGAGACCGGCAAGCTGCTCGACCACGGCGTGGTCTACCCCACCAAGCCGCGCCACGACGTCGCCGGCACCAAGCGCGAGCTCGCCCGCCTCGTCAAGAAGGACAGCGTCAACACCATCGTCATCGGCAACGGCACCGCCAGCCGCGAGACCGAGGAAGTCGTCTCGGAGTTCATTGCCGAGCAGGCGCCCGGGCTGCGATACACCATCGTTAACGAAGCCGGCGCGTCGGTGTACTCCGCCTCCGAGCTCGCGAGCCAGGAATATCCCGACCTGGACGTCACCGTGCGCGGCGCCATGAGCCTGGGCCGCCGCCTGCAGGACCCGCTGGCAGAGCTCGTCAAGATCCCGCCCCAGTCCATCGGCGTTGGCCAATACCAGCACGACCTTGACCAGGCCGAGCTTTCGCGCACCCTGGGCCACGTGGTGGAGGACGTCGTCAACCGCGTGGGCGTCGACGTCAACACCGCGAGCGCGAGCCTGCTGGGATACGTATCGGGTATCACGCCGAGCGTGGCCAAAAACATCGTGACGTACCGCGAGGAAAACGGCGCCTTTACCGATCGCCGCCAGCTCAAGAAGGTCCCCAAGCTGGGGCCCAAGGCATACCTCAACGCCGCGGGTTTCCTGCGCATCAGCGGCGGCAAGAACCCGCTCGACGCGACAAGCGTCCACCCCGAGAGCTACGAGGTGGCCACGTCCGTCCTGGAGCGCGCAGGCGTTAAAGCCAGCGAGCTCAGCCGCGGCGGCGTGCCCGACATCGAGCGCCGTCTGGGCAGCATCTCGGCGCTGGCAAGCGACCTAGACTGCGGTACCCTCACGCTCATCGACATCGTTAACGAGCTCAAGAAGCCCGGTCGTGACCCGCGCGACGACGCGCCCGAGGTGGTCTTTAGCCGCTCGGCACTTTCCATCGATGACCTGGAGCCCGGCATGGAGCTCAAGGGCACGGTACGCAACGTTGTGGACTTTGGCGCCTTCGTCGACGTGGGCGTGCACCAGGACGGCCTCGTGCACATCTCCAAGCTCGCCAACCGCTTTGTCAAGCACCCGAGCGACGTGGTGCGCGTCGGCGACACGGTAAAGGTGTGGGTGGAAAAGGTCGATTGCGACCGCAAGAAGATCTCGCTCACCATGGTGGAGGGGAAGTAAAGCGCCAAAGCAAGGGTACCCCCTACAGCGACGTGCAAAATCGCGAGTATTCTGCAATTTCTGCCGCTCTGAACGCCCCTCAGAGGCAATAAAGTCAAAAACAGCCCCCGATTTAGCGTCGTCAGAGCCAAAACGGGGGCCAATCCGTGCTTCGGTTAACTGGTAAAAGCCTTTACCTTGCTGAATACTCTCAATTTTGCACGGCGCAGGCGGGGGCACCTTTGTCCACGGCAGGATATGGAAGCCAAGCGCCAACTTGCTGGCAAGCTCGTACCGGCAGCCCCGGCCTTTCCTTTGCCTAGCGCGACCCTCGCGAAGCACGTGAGCGATAGGGAAAGGAAAGGCCGGGGCGAACAACCCGCGGCGCAGCCAGTGTTCGCGTTACGGCAGGATATGGAAGCCGAGCGACGCGATATCCTTGGCAAAGCCGCGCACGGTGTCGAGCGAGACCTCGTAGGGGTCACGGCCGATGTTCTTGCGCTTGGCCAGGATGCTGTTGGGCACCGTGATGATCTGGCAACCGCAGGCTTCGGCCTGGTAAATGTTGATGAGCTCGCGCGTGGACGCCCACAGGACCTCGCAGTTGGGCTTTGCGGCGGCCTTCTTGACCGACTCCGTCATAAACGGAATGGGGTCGACGCCGGTATCGGCGATGCGGCCGGCAAAGAGCGAGATGATGGACGGCGTCTCGGCGTCGACGGCCTCGACCATCTCATCAACCTGCGTAGGCGTAAAGATGGTGGTGACGTTGACCTTGATGCCGTCGGCCGAAAGCTTGCGCACCAGCTCGGCGGTGGACTCGCCCTTGGTGGTCACGCACGGAATCTTGACGTAGACGTTCTCGGCCCAGGTAGCGATCTCGCGCGCCTCGACCTCCATGGTCTCGACGTCGTCGGCAAAGACCTCAAACGAGACGGACACATCGGTGATGTGGGCCAGGACCTCCTTGGCAAACGCGCGGTAATCCGTCACGCCGCCCTTCTTCATAAGGGACGGGTTGGTCGTGAAACCCTGAACGTTGCCGTTCTCGTACATGTCGAGCATGCCCTCGAGGTTTGCACCGTCAGCGAACACCTTGATTGCCATCTGCCTGATTCCTTTCGCTTGCACATGGGCGTTAAACTGCTAAACACTTTACCTACGTTTATCAAGGCGTGAGCTGCGGTTTTTTATCTTCTCGGCGAACGGTATAAACACCTCAGTGTTTGGATTGATAAATCGATTGAGCATGCAAAAGCGAAGAGTCGCAGCTTGAGCAAACGTCAGAACGCGGGATTCATTAGATGAGGCCGAAATGCTGCATCGCTGTGACGGTACCGTCGTGTGCGACATCGTCGGTCACGTAGTCGGCGAGCGCCTTGACCTCGGGCATGGCGTTGCCCATGGCCACGGCTGTCTCGACAGCGGCGAGCATGCCCAGGTCGTTACCCGAATCACCAAAGCCAAAGGTGCGCGCGTTGCCAGTGCGGCCCAGATACGCCAGCGCTCGCGCCACGCCCACGCCCTTGTCAATGCCCTTGGGACTCAGCTCGCGATTCTGACCACCGGTGTTGCACAGCTCAAACTCGCGATCGATAAAGCCGTCATCATTGGCTACGCGAGCCAAACTGGGCACATTGAGGCATACCTTGCCCACGCGCAGACTGCCGTCGACGCGCATCTCCTCGGCGCTGTGCACCACAGAAGTGCCGATCAGAGACGACTGCTCAACACCCGCGGGTTCCAGGGCAAAAGTAGCCACGTTGGTCTCGAAAAAGGCCTCAATCCCTGCCGCTGCCATACGGCGCGCGAGCTCCTCGATAACGTCCTCGCCAAAGCAGTCCTCGTGTACCACGCGGCCCTCGACCTCGAGCGTCGCTCCCGCCATGGCAACGACACCCGCAGGCTCCAAAGCACGCAGGCCATCGGCAATCAGCCACAAGGGACGACCCGTGCAGATAAACGCCTTGTGCCCTGCGTCGCGCAGACGATGAAACGCCTCGATCACCGCCTGCGAGGGGCGAACCGCCGAAAAGTCTTTGTCGGTCATGTTGTCGGGATCGAACGACGTCAGCGTGCCGTCCACGTCAAAAAAGAGCACGGCAGAATCGGGGCACGCATCAATCATATGGGTTCCTTTCGAGGATAAGGGCAAACGAAGCATCCATCATATAATGGAGCGACGCAACCAGAGAGGTCACCCATGGAATTTTACGCAAGCTGCCCCGAGGGCTTTGAGTCCGCACTCGCCGATGAGCTTAAACGCCTCGGACTTTCGCATGTTCGCCGGCTGAAGGGCCGCGCTACATTTGAGGGCGAGCTCGAAGAAGGCTATCGCGCCTGTCTGTGGTCGCGCCTGGCGAGCCGCGTGTTCGTGGTGCTTGGGCGCTTTGAGGCGCAGGATGCCGATGAACTGTACGATAGCGTTTACGACATCGCCTGGGAGAGCATCGTCCGCCCCGGCGCCACCATTGCCATCACCGCCCGCGGCGTGACCGAGCAGCTGCGCAACACGCGTTTCTCGGCCCTGCGCGCCAAAGACGCGCTGTGCGACCGCCTGGCCGAGACCACGGGCCGTCGCGCCGATGTCGATGCCGCCGACCCCGATGTTCACCTACTGCTTTCGCTGCGCCAGCGCCGCGCGAGCATAAGCCTAGACCTTTCGGGCGACCCGCTGTTCAAACGCCTGCCGCCCGCAGCGACCCGCGCCGGCGAGGGCGCGCACGTGCTGCGCCCCGACTACGCCGCCCTGGTGCTGGCGCAGGTCGGCTGGACCGCGCTATGCGAGCGCGAGCTGACGGCCGACGATTACGAAAATGAAGCCCTTCCCACGCTGATCGATGCCTCGTGCGCCGGCGGCGGCCTGTTGCTGGAAGCCGTGAACATTCTGACCGACCGCGCCCCGGGCGCCGCACGCGAGCGCTGGGGCTTTGAGGGCTGGCAGCTGCACGACGCCGCTCTGTGGGAGCAGCTGCTTGCCGAGGCGCGCGAGCGCGAGGCGGCAGCGCGCGAACGCCAGGCGCGCATCGTGGCCGCAGACATCGACCCCGCCGCTCGCAAGACCGCCGAGCGCATGGTCAAGAGCGCTGGCTACAAGCGTTTTGTCGACTTTTGCGCCGCCAAGCCCGCCACCGTGCTGGACCATGCGGGCGCCGTCGCCGGTGCCGCCGTGGTCGCAGACACCACCGAGACCCCGCTTTCGCTCATGCACGACGCCATGACGCTGGTCGGCGAGCTGCGCCGCGCGCCCGAGCTTTCCGCGGCGCCGGTCGCCGCGCTCACCCGCGATGGCCTTATGGCCCGCGCGCTCCATGCCGAGCCCGCGCGCTCCATCGCCGTCATGCCCAATAACGAGGAGGCGGCTCTTGAGGTTTGGCCCTCGCTCGACCACGCCGCCGCGGCATTCGAGGCTGCGACCAGCATAAACGCCGAGGAACAGTCCACGGACGCCGAAGACGAAGCCGCCGCTTCCTCCATGCCCGAACCTGCCGCCACGCTCGACTTGGGCGACGGCAAGCCGCTGCCCGTGCTCATCCCCGAGTCCGAGCAGTTCGCCAACCGCCTGCGCAAGAATGCCCGTCTGCGCCGCAAGTGGGCCAGGCGCGAGGGCGTGAGCTGCTACCGCGTCTACGATGCCGACCTGCCCGACTACTCCGCCGCTATCGACCTGTACGAGGGTTGCCCGCAGACGCCGGGCCGCTGGCTCGTCATCGCCGAATACGCCGCGCCCAAGACCATCGACCCCGCACTGGCCCAGGCCCGTATGCTCGACATTCTGGCCATCGCGCCGCGCATCCTAGATGTTCCCGCCGAGCATGTGCACGCCAAGGCCCGCATGCGTTCGCGCGGCGGCTCGCAGTACGGCAAGCAGGGCGCCGGCAAGGGCGGCTCGGGTGAGCGCGCCAATATCGCGCGTCGTCGCCTGCCGCTCATCGAAGAGGGCGGCCTCACCTTTGCCGTCAACTTTGACGACTACCTGGACGTCGGCATCTTCTTGGACCACCGCGTCACCCGCAACCTGGTGCGCGAGCACGCCAAGCAGGCGCGCCGCTTCCTCAATCTGTTTGCCTACACCGGCACTGCCACCTGCTACGCGGCCGATGGCGGCGTCGAGGAGACCGTGACGGTCGACCTCTCCAATACCTATCTGGACTGGGCCGAGCGCAACATGCGCCAGAACGGCTTTGTGGGGCCTCAGCATCATTTTGTGCGCGACGACGTGCTCGCTTGGATTCGCGACCAGCGCCAGACGCGCAACCGCTGGGACCTGATCTTTGTCGACCCGCCCACGTTCTCGAACTCGTCCAAGATGGGCCGTCGCACCTGGGATGTCCAGCGCGACCATGTTGAGCTTTTGGCTGGCGTATCGCGCCTGCTCGCGCAGGGCGGCCATGCCATCTTTAGCTGCAACCTGCGCGGCTTCCGCCCCGAAACGCGCAAGCTCGCGCGCGCGGGCGTCGTGCTGGAGGACATTACGGCGCAGACCATCCCCGAGGACTTCGCGCGCAACCAGAAGGTGCACCACTGCTACATCGTGCGCCGCCTGCCCATCGAGGACGCCATGGCCGAGGTCGGCTTTAGCGCCGAGGAAATTGCCGAGCGCGTCGAGGAACTACGCAACCCCGAGGCCCGCAAGCCTCGCGCAGCAGCACCCGCGCACGCGCAGGCCGGCGACCGAGGGCCGCGCGGCGACGGCAAGCCCTCCCCCGCCGGCAAGCCCAAAAAGAAGAAGTTCTACGCCAGCAAGCCCAAGGGCAAATAACAAAGTTGCGGTGGAATACGGACTGTTTTGCCTGGAATTAGGCAAATTTAGACCGTATTTCACCGCAACTCATATTGGGATGATGGTTGGCGATCTAGCCTTGGGTGACCAGGCGATAGCCAATGCCCACGTGCGTTTGGATATAGCGCGGATGCGCGGGGTCGGACTCGATCTTCTTACGCAACGTGCCCATAAAGACGCGCAGGCTCGCCAGATCGCTCTTGGTCGCCGTGCCCCAAATCTCGTGCAGGATATATTGGTGCGTCAGCACCTTGTCGGCGTTGTGCGCCAGCAAGCAGAGCAACTTATACTCGATCGGCGTCAGATGCAGCTCCTCGCCATCCATCGTGGCGATGCCGGCATCAAAATCGATATGCAACTCGCCGGTATCGAACGAGCCCTCGGAGACAACACCGCCCGCCTGCGCATACGAAAGGCGCCTGAGCGTGGTGCGAATGCGCGCGAGCAGCTCCTCGACCGAAAACGGCTTAGTCAGGTAGTCATCGGCGCCGGCATCGAGCGCTCGGATCTTGTCCGCGTCCTCGCTGCGCGCCGAAACCACGATGATCGGCATGCCCGACCACGCGCGCACCGACTCCACCACCTTGACGCCGTCCATATCGGGCAGGCCCAGATCGAGCAGCACAATGCTCGGCGCCTGCGACGAAGCGGCGGCGATGGCGGCGTGGGCGGTCTCCACAGCCATATGGCGCAAAGCGTGCGCCTCGAGCGCGGCGACGATAAGGTTGCGGACGGCGGGATCGTCCTCAACGACCAAGATGAGCGGTTTCACGGCAGAGTTCGGCACAGCGCTACTCCTTATCAAACGAAACGTCGGCGGCGGGAAGCTCAATCGTAAAGACCGAACCGTGAGGGTCCGCCGCGGTAACCTCTATGCTACCGCCATGTGCCAGCGCAATGGAGCGGCAGAGCGAAAGCCCCAAGCCCACACTGCGGCAGCTGTCGGCCAGGCCATGGTTGGCGGTGTAGAACGACTCAAAGATCCGCTCGCGGTCCTCGGGCGCAATGCCCGGGCCATCATCAGCAACCGAGCACGCCACGCATCCATCATGGACGCCAATCGAGATTACGATATGCGAGCCCGCGGGCGTATAGGCAATGGCGTTGTTCACCAGGTTGACCACCAGCTGCACCATCAGGCGCGCGTCGACGTTGACGAGCGCCGGCTCATCGCACGCCACCACCTTAAGGTCGTGCTCGCGCACGGCCGGGTTCACGTGGCGCAGCGCCTCCTCGACGATATCGTCCATGAGCTCGAGCGTGGTCGACAGGCGCATACCGCCACCCTCGAGCTTGGTGATGGCGAGCAGATTCTCGACGGTAGCGTTGAGCCATTGCGCGTCCGAGCGAATGGATAGGAGCATGCCGCGGCGTGTCTGGTCGTCGAGCACGGCCGTGCCGGTCGAGCCCTGGTCGAGCAGCACGTCGGCATTGCCCGAAATACTGGTAAGCGGCGTGCGCAGGTCGTGCGAGATGGAGCGCAGCAGGTTGGCGCGCAGCTGCTCATTTTTGGCAAGCACCGCCGCCTCCTCGCGGGCCTCCATGGCGCGGGCGCGATCGAGTGCCAGCTCGCCTTCGCTCACGATGGCATCGGCAAGCGTCCGCTCCTCGTGCGTCAACACGTCGGGCTCGGCAACGATAGCTAGCACGCCAACCACCGAGGCGGGGTCGCCCGAGCGCACGAAGCCGTCGCCCGTGCGAACCGTCAGGTAGATGCCATAAAACGCCGAGCCGCCATAGGTGGCGTCGAGCGGCATTCCCACATAAGCGGACGCCGAGAGCCGCGGCGGCATCTGCGGCGCCAGTTCGTGCACCGGCACGGCATCGCCCACGGCCGTGTATGTCGCACGCGGCAGCAGGTCATCGCCCTCGGCGTCGGCGCTGTACCACACGACCGGGCAGCCCGAAAGACGCGCCAGCTGCGTTGCCATGGCGTGCACAATCTGCTGCTGATCGGCACAGCGCTGCAGCATGCGGTTGGTCTCGAGCACCATCTGCGTGCGGCGGTCGCTGGCGGCGGCCTGCGCCAAGGCGCGACGCAGGGCCAACGCGATCGAACTCGACACAAGCGAGACCGCAAACATGATGAAGAACATGCCGGGATAAACACGGTCGATAAACGACAGCGAGCAGCGCGGGTCAACAAACAAGAAGTTGTAGAGCGCCACGGCGGCAGCCGAGCTCAGCAAGCAATACAGGCGGCTCCAGGTAAAGAACGCGCACAGCTGCACGGCGAACACATAGACGATCATGATGCTCGGCGCGAGACCCGGATGGTCGAGCAGCGCGCCCACAATCGTCGCCGCGACCAGCAGCCCCGCCGATACGCAGGCGTCATACAGAGGGCTGCGACGCGTCAGCGTCGTGCGCCGCCACCAAAAGTTCTCGGCAATATCGCCGTCCGCATGGACGTCCATCAGCGCCCCGCCCCTCTCTCAAAAGCAAAAACCACCACAAAGGGGACAGGCACCTTTGTGGTGGTTTCCCCTTGTGGTGGTTCCAAGTGTATAGCCTTTGCAGCCTGCGGTCGTTAGACAAACAGCGCGTGCGCGAGCAGTGCGCACACGCACGCCGCGACAAACACCAGCGCCACGACCGAAATCACGCGATCGGCCATGTCCATGTTGGCCCGATTCGTAAAGAACCGATCTTCGGCGGCATCGGCGCGTGCCTCGCGCACCACTTCGGCAACCACCTCGCGGCCATCAAGCATCTTTGCATCCATGTTTGCCTCCCCGGCCCCAATCTTGTCCATCGAAAACCAACTCCGTGCAACCTGTCGGCGCCTACGGGCGCTCGTTGGGAGCCAGGCGTTGCATCTTGTTCACGGCCTTGAACTTGGTGAACAGCGGCACGTACTCAAAGCTCACGTTGGAGTTCTCCAGGCCGTACCAGCGCGCAGGCGTGCCGGCGGCGCGGCGGATGATGTACTTGAGCGTGATGGCCGTACGCTCGCTGGGCTCCACGTCGCTTTCGGGCGCCAGCAGCTTGCGGATCATGACGAACTTAAACGTACCGATGTTGCCCGGGTCCTTGTAGACCGAGTAGTCATGCGTCTGCGCCGGCAGCTCGCCGCTGGCAGCCAGGTCCTGAACAACCTGGCGCAGGTAAGCATTGACGCGCTGGTTGATCTTATAGCCCAGGTACAGATGCACGCGGAATACGTAGTCGGTGCCGAACGTCTCGACCGAGTAGGCAAAGGTATGCGGCTCCTCCATGGTCTCGACATTCACGAACCACCAGGCACGAGCGCGCTTGGGGTGCTTATCCAAAATCGAGTAGACGATATCGCGGTCGATATAGTCGGTGTTGGTGTCCTTGGTCAGGTACACGATGTTGTCGCTCATGAGCTCGTAGCGATCGTCGTCGCGCAGGCGTTTGAGCTGCGGCAGATAGCTGCGCAGCGGCAGCAGCGTAAACTGACGTTGCTCGACCGCCGTACCGTTGTACCAGCACACCATGATGCCCATGATGAGTGCAGCCATGAGGATGGTGAAGTAGCCACCGTGGAAGAACTTGGTGAGCGAGCTCACAAAGAAGAAGCCCTCGAGCAAAAGGAAGAAGGCGGCAAAGATCCACGGCGCGACCTTGAGATTGCGCTCCACGTGCAGATAGAAGAAGAGCAGCATTGTCGTGCACATCATGGTCAGGGTAATGGCCAGGCCGTACGCGGCCTCCATGTGCGCCGAGTTCTGGAACAGCAGCACCACGACGACGCAGCCCACGAGCATGACGTTGTTGACCATGGGGATGTAGAGCTGGCCCTTGGTCTCGGCAGGATAGAAGACCTGCATATGCGGCATGAGGTCCAGGCGGCTGGCCTCGGACACCAGCGAGAATGCGCCGGTGATGAGCGCCTGCGAGGCGATGATGGCCGCGACGGTGGAAAGGCCGACGGCAAAGGGGCGCAGACCCGGGGCGAGCATCTGGTAGAAGGGGTTGAGGTCGGCGATACCCATGAGCTCCGGGTTGCCGGCGTTGTTGATAAGCCACGCGCCCTGGCCCATGTAGGACAGCAGCAGGCAGCACTTAACGAACGGCCAGGTGGCATAGATGTTGCCGCGGCCCACATGGCCCATGTCGGAATAGAGCGCCTCGGCACCGGTGGTAGCGAGGAAGCAGCTGCCCAAAATCATGATGCCCGCATGGTTGTTGGGGCTCAGCAGAAAAGCGATGCCACGCAACGGGTTGAGGCACAGCAGCACCGCGGGATACTGGCAGACAAAGAACAGGCCCGTGCCGCCCAGGAACAAAAACCACAGCGTCATGATGGGGCCGAAGGCGTGACCGATCTTGGCCGTGCCGATGCGCTGCACCAAGAAGAGCGCGATGATGATGGCAAGCGTGATGGCGACGACACGACCCTGGTCGTCACCGAGCACGGCATGGACCGCCGGGATGGTGCGCAGGCCCTCGATGGCCGTGGTGACGGTAACGGCAGGCGTCAGGATGCCGTCGGCGAGCAGCGCCGCGCCGCCCAGCATGGCGGGGATGATGAGCCACTTGCCGCAGCGCTTGACCAGGCTGTACAGGGCAAAGATGCCGCCCTCGCCGTGGTTGTCGGCGCGCAGCGAGATCAGCACGTACTTGACGGTCGTCAGCAGCGTGACCGTCCACACGACAAGGGAGAGCGCGCCGAGCACGAACTCCTGCGTGACGCTTCCGATGCCGCCGTTGCCGGCAACGAGCGCCTTGGTTACATACATGGGGCTGGTGCCGATATCGCCATACACCACGCCCAGCGTGACGAGCATCGCCGAGATGCTCACAGGAATCGCAGCGTGCGAGGCTACTTCCTTTGCCTTTTGTTCCATAAGCCGGTTTCCTCCCAATTTTAACGTTCGACGGGATTATATGTAATCAGCCCATATTTTAATGGCACCGTTTTCCCAGCTAGATAAACATTTATGCGGCCTTTAGGCCACCGCGGCGATATGGAATGTGACAAAGGGACGCCCCCTTTGTCACATTCGTCATTTTCCGAGCCAGTTTTTGAACCACCACTCCATAGAGCGGCTCATCTCGGCCATAAAGGGGCTCGTGTGCTTACGGGTGTAGATGTCGATGACGCGCTCGCCCACCTCGCGGGCGTGCGGGCGAAACATCGCATCCATCTCGGCCACCTGCGCATCCATGGTCGCGGTATCGGCGCGGCGATAGCGCTCATCGTGCACCAGGTTCACCACGGGATGCGCAATAGCCGGACGCTCCTTACGGGGCGTGCCGATGATGAGCATCGACAGCGGCATGCTATAGGGCGGCAGATCGAGCAGCTCGGCGACTTCCTCGGCATTCTCGACAATATCACCGATGTAGCAGCTCCCCAGCCCCAAGGCCTCGGCGGCAACCACGGCGTTTTGCGCAGCGATCACGGCGTCCTGGGCCGCGATGGCAAAGTCGCCCAGGCCCGGCGCACGACGGGGCGACTTGCCCGTGCGCTCGACAAACTCGGGCTCAAAGCAACCCACATGCTCAAACAGATCGATCCACTTGGCATAGTCGACTACAAATATGAGTGCCCAGGGCGCCTTGGCGATCATGGGCTGATGATCGCACAGGTCGGCCAGGCGATCCAATGTGGCCTTCTCACGAATGCTCACGATGGAATACATCATCATGGCGCCTGCCGACGGCGCACGGCTCGCCGCATGCAGAATCGCCGCCCGCTGCTCGTCGGTCACCGCCACGGGACGGTCATCGTCATCACGCGCGAAGGCACGCGTAGACGAGCGATGCTCCAAGATGTCCAGCACCGCGTTGCCCGTAGTCTCGACCGGATAGCCGTATGTATCCACGACCGCAGCTCCGTCGCTACCCATGTCCGCCTTGCAAACCTGCTCGCTCATCGCCCTACCCTCGCCATTTCTTTAAGAAGCCTTTACGTTTCCGTGTAATTCCCGTCCATTATCGCGCAGGTCGCCGCTACATTGCGCAACACCGCCACGCACGCGCGTTATTATGGCTGGTTGTTGTGCGCAGTCACCAAATGCAGCGCATATCTTGGTAACAATCGGGTAAACCCCCGCTTTCGTAGGTTTTAGTTTGTGAGGAGTCTCAGCATGTTCGCTGCCGCCATCTCGCTCGTCGGTCTTGCGGCGACCGTCTACCTTGTCTTGCGCGAGGCCAAGGCCATTCGCGCTCAGTCGGGCACCGTTGCCAAAAGCGCTCTTGGATGGAGCGTCGCCTTCGGCCTGTTCCAGCTCTTTTTGACCGTCTGGGGCGCTATTGGTCTCGTCGCGCAAAACGAGCCGCTCGCCTTTGTGATGCTCATCCTGACCAATGCCATCCTCACCGGCTGCGCTTGGGCCAGCATCGCCCGCGACCGTATCGCCCCGCGCGTCTTTGCGTTCGCCGGGCCCGACGCCCCCGCCCCCACCGGCAAGCTCGCCCGCCTGCGCGGCGCCTTTGCTGGCAAACCGCTCGTCGCCGCCGTCCTGTGCCTGCTGCTCGCCGGCGTTTTTGCGCTGCTGGGCATGGAGGTCTCGTCCAACCATGACTTTACCTGGGTCTACCCCCTGTGCATCCTGCTCGAGTGGGCCATCATCACCGTGCTCATGACCGGCCTGTTCTTCCTGTTCCAGCGCCACGGCGCAGCTCCTGCGGTCCTGTCCTTTGCCCTCTTTGTCCTGGGCATTGCCGAGTTCTTCGTCATCACGTTTAAATCCATGCCCATCCAGCCGGGTGACCTTTCGGCCATCTCCACCGCCGCCGCGGTCGCCGGCACCGGCTACACCTTCTCGATCTCGCTGTTCTGCGTGTTGTCCATGGACTTTACCGCCATCGCCATGCTGCTGTGCGAGTACGCCGGCCTGGTCGCGCCGCATCGCCAGAAGGGCGCCGCCAACGCCAAGCGCATGCTGCTCACCAACCTGCTCGTAGCGGTGCTGTGCCTGGGCGGCGTGACCGCGCATGTCACGCTTATCGACTACTACAACACCCTCGGCATCACCGTCTACACCTGGCGCCCGCTCGAGAGCTACTGGCGCGAGGGCTACCTGCCCGCTTTCATTAGCGCGGCGCAGTCCATCAAGCCGCCCAAACCCGCCGACTACTCCGTCGACGATGCCAAGGCCACGCTCAAAAAGTACACCAAGGCCTACGACAAGTCCGACGCGGCCAAGAGCGACGAGCGCGCCGCCGCCGAGGAGCAGTTCGATAGCGAGAAGCCCACGGTCATCGCCATCATGAACGAGACCTTCTCAGACCTTTCGATCTACCAGAACATGCGCGCCGGCTACGAAGGCCCGCAGTACTTTAAGAACCTGTCCAACTGCCTCAGCCGCGGCAAGCTCTACGTGAGCGCCTACGGCGGCGGCACCGCCAATACCGAGTTTGAGTTTATGACCGGCAACTCCATGGCCAACCTGGGCTCGGGCGTGTACCCCTACACCATCTACAACATGGAAACGACTGGGAACCTGGCAGAGCAGTTCAAGTCGCTCGGATATTCCACCACGGCCATGCACCCCAACCACGCGACCAACTGGAACCGCGAGAACGTCTACAAGGACTTTGGCTTTGACCAGTTCCTGTCCATCAACGACTTCCAGGGAGCCGATACCCTGCGCGGCATGGTGACCGACCAGGCTACCTACGACAAGATTCTGGAGCTGCTCGACCAGAACGCCGATCCGCAGTTTATCTTCGACGTGACCATGCAGAACCACTCGGGCTACGACACGGGCCTGCTGCCGGTCGACAAGCAGATGCACCTGAACATCGACACGACCGACCTGGACGCCAAGACCGTCGAGGACGGTACGCTCTCCGATGTCGACGAGTATGTCTCGTGCATCGAGCAGTCCGACCAGGCGCTTCGCTACTTCCTCAACGCCCTGAGCAGGCTCGACCGTAAGGTTGTCGTGGTGTTCTGGGGCGACCACCAGCCGTTCTTCCCGTCCAAGTTCAACGACAAGTGGTTTACCGGCGAGGATGATGCCACGCACCAGGAACGCCTGTGGCAGACCGACTACATCATTTGGGCTAACTACGACGTTGCCGGTTGCGACCAGACGAGTGAGACCGACGACCTGTCCACCAACTACCTGTCCACCCAGCTCATGCAGCTGATCGGCGCACCGCTGACCGACTACCAGAAGGCGCATATGACGCTGCGCGAGTCGCTGCCCGCCATCAACTCCGTGGGCTACGAGGACGCCAGCCTGCGCTGGGCGCTTTCCTCCAACGCCACCGGTGACGACGCCGCTGCCGCAGCCGCCACCAAGGCGCGCGAGGATTACGCCAAGATGCAGTACTACGAGATGTTCCGCGACGGCAAGAACGTGTACACCGAGCACTTCCAGACCGAGGCCAACGAGACCGACCCCAACCTGGCACCGGGTACGACCAAGATTAAGTAGCGGGTCGCTCATAACTGAAACGTCTGTCCGAGCGGAGGCATATAAGGTTCCCTGCTCGGACAGTCCTGCGCAAGACGGAGGCCACATTAAGTGGCCTCCTTTGCGTGCGGAACTCGCGATGAACCTTATATGCCTCCGCCTGGACAGACGCCCTGATGTTGGGGCGTGGCTTGTCTTGGGTGTATCGCCGAACATATATAAGTTGAAGGCCACGTCATGTGGCCTTTTTTTCATCCGGAAAGCCCGTCCCACCCTGAATACATCCAGCGAACGCATGCGAGCGTGTTGTCCAGGACGGGCTTGTCATCGGGGTGATGGAAAATGTCACCCCAAACGCTTGCCACGGTTGCGCCCGCGAGTGTCAAGAAAAAAGCCTCGAGGATTTCGAGGCTTTCACATTTGTATTGTTTTGCACGAAGCACCACACACGACGAAGCTACTCGCCCAGCACGGCCTTCTTGGCGGCTGCGGCCATGTTGTCCAAGTCCTCCTTGGTGGGATGGTCCTTTGCGGCAAACCAGTTGTCGAGCAGCATCTTATAGCGCGCGTTTTCGGGTTCTTGCTCAAGCATTGCCTCGTAGCGCTGCTTTACGGCAGGGCCCATCTTGCCCTGGCACATCGCCCAGCCCGCAAGCTCGGCATCATTGGCCAAGTTAGACGATACGCGGTCGATAATCTGCCTAAAGTACTCCTCGCTGGCGCCAAAACCGCAGGTACCAAACAGAAAGACGCGCTTGCCGTGCAAGGCGGAGAGCAACGCCGCGACCGAAGGCGTGCACGCGCCCTTCTCGCACCAAAAACCGACGAGCACCGTGTCGGCCGCGCAGGCGCCCTGCGCCTCGAGCGCAACCTGATCTGCATCCGCATCGTCACTCAACGCCGCGGCATGGACAAACTCAACACCCGCAGCCTGCAGAGCGCGCTTGATCGCGCCCGAAACCATCCTGGTATTACCGCTCTTGCTGTTAACCACCAAAGAGCACGTCATAGTCACGTTGCCTCGTTTCCCCCAAAACTAAAGCCACTAATGCAATTTATTAGATGAATATCTTAGTACTTACGTGACAGATGTAAACCACCGTCTGTCGATTGATTCATTTGCCCCACGGCCGTGCTCACTGGGCAAACTGGCTGCAGTAGAGCTCGGCGTAGAAGCCGCCTGCCGCTAGCAGCTCGTCGTGCGTGCCGCGCTCGATAATCTCGCCGTCGCGCATGACCAGAATGCAGTCGGCGTTGCGGATGGTGCTCAGGCGGTGCGCCACGACAAAGCTCGTGCGACCGGCCATGAGCTCGTCGAATGCCGCCTGCACCTGCAGCTCGGTGCGCGTATCGATGCTCGAGGTCGCCTCATCCAGCAGCAAGATAGCCGGGTCGGTGAGCATAACGCGCGCAATGCACAGCAGCTGCTTTTGGCCCTGGCTAAACGTACCGCCGTCCTCGCCAATCACCGTGTCGTAGCCGCCTGGCAGCTGCACGATAAACTTGTGCGCGTGCGCGCGCTTGGCGGCTTCGATGACCTGCTCGCGCGTGGCGCCTGGACAACCGTAAGCAATGTTGTCCGCCACCGTGCCCTCGAACAGCCACGTATCCTGCAACACCATGCCAAAGGCGCGGCGTAGGCTCGCGCGCGTGTAGTCACGCGAAGACCGACCATCGACCATGATGCGGCCGGCATCGATATCGTAAAAACGCAGCAGCAGATTGATGAGCGTTGTCTTTCCGCAGCCCGTAGGGCCAACGAGGGCAAAGCGCATGCCGGGCTTGGCCTCGATGCAGATATCCTGCAGCAGCTTGCGGTCGGGCACATAGCTAAAGTCCACATGCTCAAAGGTCACCTCACCCTGCGGGGCGGCAAGCTCCACGGCGTCCGATGCGTCGGGCTCCTGCTCGCGTGCATCGAGCAGCGCGAACATGCGACGCGCCGAGGCGTACGCGGTCTGGATCTGCGTAATGACGTTGGTAACCTCGTTGAACGGCTTGGTGTACTGGTTGGCATAGGACAGGAAAATCTGCACGCCGCCCACCGTAAGCGCCGCCGGCACGCCCGTGATCACGCCCACGCAGCCGATCACAGCAACCACGGCATAGATGATGTTATTGATAAAACGCGTACCGGGGTTGGAGAGCGAACCCATAAACTGCGCACGCTCGCCCGCGGTGTAGAGCTCGGCATTGAGGGCGTCGAAGCGCTGCTGGGCGTTGGGGCCATAGGCAAACGCGTCCACGAGCTTCTGCTCGCCTACGTA
Organism: Collinsella sp.; assembly: GCA_019414515.1. GTDB lineage: Bacteria > Actinomycetota > Coriobacteriia > Coriobacteriales > Coriobacteriaceae > Collinsella. The sequence continues at coordinate 43,808 of DXLX01000012.1, read as the reverse complement.
CTCCTCGATATGACCACCCAGTTGACCCTGAATACGCTGCTGGGCCGTAAAACTCTTGTTGGAAAGCTTGGCAATAGCACCGGCTGCAAAAATGGAAAGCGGCGTGACGAGCACCACCACGAGCGTCATGGTCAGGTTGATGGAAAGCATAAACGCGAGCGTGCCCACGATGGTAATAACACCGGTGAAGAGCTGCGTGAAGCCCTGCAGCAGACCGTCGCCCACCTGATCGACGTCGTTGACCACGCGGCTCATAAGGTCGCCGTGGGCGTGGCTGTCGATAAAGCTGAGCGGCATGCGGCTGAGCTTGTCGCTCGCCTCCACGCGCATGTCACGCACCGTCTCGTAGGACAAGCGGTTGACGCAGTAGCCCTGCAGCCACTGGAAGGCCGCGGCGCCCACCACAACGAGCGCGAGTTTGGTAACGAGTGGCAGCAGCGCATCGAAGTCCACCCGCCCGGCGGCGACGATAAGATCGATGCCCTCACCAATGAGAATGGGCGTGTAGAGCTGCAAGATCACCGAAACGGCGGCGCTCACAAACGACGCCGTAAACGAGACGCGGTGCGGGCGAACATAGCCCAGCAGGCGGCGGGTCACCGCGCCCACGGGATAGCGCTCGGGGTAGCCGGGCTGGCGCGGACCGTCGCCCAGGTCGTTGAGGTTATCGTTACCGGACACGTTGGCCGTCATCGTGGCGACCGAACCGGAGGAAGTGTACGGATTCATTTAGCAGCCCTCCTTTGCGCAGACGGATGCGGGGGCGGCCGGAGCGGATGCGGGCACCGCGCTCCCCTGCTGGCCCTCGAGCTCCTCGCGGCGCAGCTGCGACTGGCAAATCTCGCGATAGAGCTGACATGTCGCGTAGAGCTCGTCATGCGTGCCCAGGCCCGCGACCGAGCCGTGGTCGAGTACGCAGATCATGTCGGCGTCGCGCACGGTCGAGACGCGCTGGCTCACAATCACCGTCGTGAGCGGCAGCCCGCCCGCGGCGGCACCGCGCATGCTTCGTTCGCGAATGGCATGGCGAAGCGCCGCGTCGGTCTTAAAGTCGAGCGCCGAGGCAGAATCGTCCATGATCAGAACCTGCGGCGAACCCACCAAGGCACGCGCGATAGTCAACCGCTGGCGCTGGCCACCGCTAAAGTTCTTTCCGCCCGCCTCGACCGGGGCATCTAAGCCCTGGGGCTTGTTGTGTACGAACTCGCTTGCCTGCGCCATATCGAGCGCCGCCCAGAGCTCGTCGTCGGTCGCGGCTTCATCGCGCCAGTTCAGGTTGCTGCGAATAGTGCCGCTCACCAGCGACGCACGCTGCGGAACGGTCGCGACCGCATGGCGCAGTTGGTCGAGTGGCCAAGCGCGCACGTCGGCGCCCATCACGCACACGCTGCCGGTGCTCGCGTCGTACAGGCGCGGGATAAGCGAGACGAGTGTGGACTTACCACTGCCCGTACCGCCAATAATGCCGAGCGTCTTGCCCAGCGGGAGCTCCAGGGTCACATCGTTGACGGCATTTGCCGCGCCCGCGCCAAACGAAAAACTCGCATGGCCAAAGCTCACCGCGGAGACTGGAGCAGCACCACCCGCCAGTTCGCCCGGTTCGGGCAGCGCGACCAGCTCGTTGTCCTCGTCGGTGATGCTCGGCACGCAATTGAGCACCTCATTGATGCGCGACGCGCTGGCACTCGCCTTGGTAAAGACAACGACCAGGTTGGCCACGTACACGATGGAGGTGAGGGTCTGCGTCATATAGTTCACAAACGCCATGACCTGGCCCTGCGTAAGCTCACCCACGTTGACCTGGATGCCGCCCACCCACAGGATGGCGCACACGCCCAGGTTCATCACCAAAAACGTTACGGGGTTGAGGACCGACGAGAGCTTGCCCACCGCGATGGCGGTATGGGCCTGGTCATCGGCAGCTTGGGCAAAACGCTCGCGCTCGTGGTCTTCGCGCACAAAGGCGCGGACCACGCGGGCACCCGAAAGCCCCTCGCGGCAAATGAGCGCAATGCGGTCGAGCTTTGCCTGCAGCTGCCTGTAATACGGAATGCAGCGCGCCATGACAAACCAAAACACCAAGCCAATGGCGGGCGTGCAAATCAAAAAGATCATGCCGAGCTTAAGGTCGATGGCAAGGGCCGCGCACATAGAGCCCACCGCCAAGAAGGGCCAGCGGATGAGCATGCGCACGCCCAGCGCCACGGCAAGCTGCACCTGGTTGACGTCGTTGGTGATGCGGGTGATAAGCGAGGGCGTGCCAAAGCGGTCGAGCTCGGCATAGCTCAGCTTATTGATGTGCTCGTAGAGCGCGCCGCGAATGTCGGTGCCCATGCCCTGCGAGGTGAGCGCCGCCATCTTTTGGCAGACGAGCGTAAACGAAATGCCGATCACAGCCATGGCGCCAAGCAGCATACCGTAGTGGACGACGGCGTTGACATCGTGTACGCCAATACCCTTATCGATCATCTGGGCAATCACGAGCGGCGTAAGCAGGTCAAAGATCACTTCGATCAGCTTGCACGCAGGGCCAATCACCATATAGCGGCGAAACTTGCCACCAAAACGCCTGAGCAGCTCAATCATGTATAGGCGCTCCCTATCATCATCTCTCTTCAATCTGATTCATGATAGTACGGAGAGCCCTGGAGATGCGTAAGCAACTCGTTACAGATGTAAGGGCGACGTTCGCTAGCGCCCAAGGCATGTAGCAGCCGATGTTTTGGCAACGCCAGCGAGCGGCATAACGCCAGGGATTCAATTATCAGATAAATGTGACCCTTCAGGCGGTTTTGGTCGGCTACCCGCGAGTGCCGGCAGGGCGCTTGGTAGTCGCGCGATCCCGCAGGCGAAGCCGAGGACCAGCGAGACACCAAGCGCCCTGCCGGCACTCGCGGGTAGCCGCGGCACCAAAAAGCGCCTGCGCACTCGATGGATTCGGATGCCCGACAGAGGCTCCTTATGGCTGCTTCCTTCCGGACCTGACCAGATTCGGAACATGTCGTCATCCGAACCCATCGAACGCGCTAGGCGCTCGGTATATCTTACCCGCTCTCGCTCGCCACGGCAAGATAGCTAGTTTGGGACAGGGCTTTTTTGACTACTTTTTGGCTATCCAAGCTAAACCGAACGATCATTTTACTAGAGTCGGCCGAGGTCGTAGGATCGGGCGGCGGATTCACCGGCGCAGATGAGGTTGGTTATGGCTTCCTGGGAATCGAGCGCCAGCTCAAGGCCCATGGGTCTGCGACAGACTGGCAAAACCAGGTCGATGCCCTGCCCATACACCGCATCCAGGTTGTCAGCACGACCGCCCACGACAGCGGCTACCGACTTGCCATATCGCTTGGCGCGACGCGCCACGCCCACCGGTGCCTTACCGGCGGCGGATTGCTCGTCCATATTGCCCTCGCCTGTAATGACCAGGTCGACATCACGCACGCGCTCATCAAACCCCACGAGATCGAGCACCGTCTCAACGCCCGAACGCAACTCCGCCCCGAGCGCCAGCAGCGCGGCACCCAGGCCGCCAGCAGCACCGGCACCGGGCACGCCGAGCACCGAGCCAAATGTCCGTGCACCCTCGGGCACGCGCAACAACCCCTGAGCCCGCGCCCCGGTAATCGCTGCATCGAGCAGGCGGCCGTAGCCGACCATCCAGCTGTCGTACCTGCTCAGCACCTCGGCATCACCCGTCGGCAGACCCTTCTGCCCGCCAAACACCGCCAGTGCGCCTCGACGCCCCACGAGCGGATTCTCGACATCGGAAAGCACGATGATACGCGCGCCATTCAGCGCCCGAAGCGCCGGTGCCAAATCGATACTCGTCACGTGTTCAAGGCCCGCGAGACCGGGGGCGATATTGCAGCCACACTCATCGACAAGGTGGGCGCCCAGCGCCTGCAGCATGCCGGCGCCACCGTCGTTGGTGGCACTGCCGCCCAGACCAATATAGATAGTCTTTGCACCCGCGCGAAGCGCACGAAGCATCAGTTCGCCCACGCCATAGGTTGTGGCCGCCAACGCCGCCGACTCCGTGCAAGGTGAATACCCAATACCCGCCGCCTCGGCCATCTCGATGACCGCGGACTCGTGCTCGCCGTCCACCAGCATCCGGGCAGACACGCGGTCGCCCAAGGGACCTGCAACCTCGCAGGTTGAAAGCTCGCCACCGCGTGCGGCGATGGCGTCGAGCGTTCCCTCGCCACCATCTGCCAGCGGCAAAGCGCCCAGCTCGGCATCGGGCCACACACGGCGCACGCCTTCGGCAACGGCCTCCTCCGCCTGCGCACTCGACACGCTGCCCTTGAAGGAGTCGATCGCCAGCAGCACACGGCGGGGCCGCCGCTGCACGGGGCCAAAGTCGACCGTCTCGTCGGTGAGATCTCCAACACCCGCGAGCGCCTCGGCGTGAGACGCATGCGCCTCAAGGTTCAAACCGCAACCGACGCCGTCGACACCGCGCAGGCCAGCAAAATAGCTGCTCAGCACTTCACGGCACTCGCCTGCCAGCACGCCGGCGGTCACATTAAACCGATGGTTCAGGCGCGAATCGGCATTGAGGTCGTACAGCGAACCCAGCGCGCCCGCCTTGGCATCGGTCGCGCCATACGCGCAACGCCCCACGCGCGCGTTAACCATAAGCCCCGCGCACATACAGCAGGGCTCGAGCGTCACGTAGACCGTGCAATCGGAAAGGCGCCAGCGTCCAAGCGTCTGAGCGGCGGCACACAGGGCCAAAAATTCGGCATGCGCCGAAGGATCCTGGTCGAGCTCGCGGCGATTATGCGCCCTCGCGACAATCTCGCCCGCGCGCACTACCACGGCACCAATCGGTACCTCGCCCACCGCAGCGGCGGCGCGCGCCTCCGCCAGCGCCTCGCGCATGAACTTCTCGTCGATTTCGGTGATCGTCATCGTTCGCCTTCCCTGTTGCAAATTCAAAACGATGCTATCATTACGACTCACGGAGAGATGGCAGAGCGGTTGAATGCGGCGGTCTTGAAAACCGTTGAGCGCGAGAGCGTTCCGGGGGTTCGAATCCCCCTCTCTCCGCCACCTTAGTGATTCACCGGCGTCATGGTGCGCTCAAACAGCGCATCGACCACGTCGGCTATCTCGGGTCGACGCTCAAGATCGTGACCCGACTCCCACCAATTTGTGAACAGTCGAATAATGCCACCGGCGATAAACTCCGATGTCGTCTCGAGCGAAACGGGCGCCAGGGCATCTTCGGCAAGCGAGCTCATCACACGCTCGCGGATGGAACGCGCAATGCGGTCGCAAATCATGCCGGTCAGCATGCCCGACATGCTGCTGGCCAAAAGGTTATCCATGAGCTGCTCATGCGCCAGAATCATATTCATGGCATCGTCAAAGACCTCATGGCGAAGCGCCCGTACGTCATCAAGCGGCTCCGCGTCCGCTGCATCGGTCCGGTTTTGCGGCAAGCCCGTCATAAGCTCATCGATATAGAAGGCAAAGTAATCGTTTTTATCGCGAAAATGCTTATAGAACGTCGTGCGGCGAATCAGGGCCCGGTCGCAAAGCATGGCAACCGTCAAATCCTCAAACCGATGCTCTTCCAAGAGCTCGGTAAAAGCATCGAACAGGGCACGATAGGTTTTCTTGATGCGAAGGTCCATCCATATCGCCATCCTCAAGGTGTAGACAGCATTCCTTAATTTGTCGCATATCTTACACCTGTACCACCCGTTCCATATTGGCGGCCCCTCCTTGGCGGAAACATAACGCTTACCGGAAAGTTCGGTATCGCCAAAGGTTGCGGGTATACTAGTAGCGTTACACCAACGGCAGCCGGCGCAAAACGCCGCTGCCATTCGAAACGGAGACATCATGCTTCCCGTCATCATCGGTATCGTTGTTGTCGTTGTGATCGCCAGCGCCATCGCCGGCATCTACAACAACATGGTCACCAAGCGCAATCGCATCGATAATGCCTGGCAGAACATCGACACGCAGCTGCAGCGCCGCAACGACCTGATCCCTAACCTGGTCGAGACCGTCAAGGGCTACGCCAAGCACGAGCAGGACACGCTCGCCGCCGTAGTCAACGCGCGCAACGCCGCCGTGAGCGCCACCACCCCCGAGGCCAAGATGGAAGCGGACAACGTGCTGACCGGTGCGCTGCGCCAGCTCTTTGCCGTCGCCGAGGCCTACCCCGACCTTAAGGCAAATACCAACTTTACGCAGCTCCAGTCCACGCTCGAGGACACCGAGAACAAGGTGAGCTACGCGCGCCAGAGCTACAACGATTGCGTGCTCAGCTACAACAACGCCATCCAGACGTTCCCGGCTGTTATCTTTGCCGGCATCTTCCAGTTTAAGGAGCGCCAGGGCTTCGAGGCCGCCGAGGCCGCCCGCCAGGCACCAACCGTCAAGTTCTAGTGAGCCGTTGACGCATCCACAACCGTTTTTGCATAAACCGCCCCGTCGAATGCATACTTCGACGGGGCGGTTTCCTTTGTCGCGAAGGTCCCCCTCAAGGCGCCGTGCATTTTTGTGAGTATTCAGCATGCCCGACAGCTTCGAGCGCCACGATAAATGCCAAAGACCGCGAATATTCCTGCAAATCAAACGCTATCAGCCCATAGCCCCGCCCATCATTCGTAGAAAACATCGATAAATCCCGATTTTTCGCCCGAGGTCGGTATGCAAGGGCCTTCGATTGCAGAATACTCGCAAAAATGCACGTCGCCACCACCCCCCACATGGCTCGAAGCAAAACAAAAGCGCGGCCAAAAGGCCGCGTACCATCTTTAATTCAGATCTATATTGCCCGTAACGGCAGTACCGAGGTAACGCAGTCCCGAGGGCAACCTACCTTTCCGGCGCACTCCGCAGGACGAAAGAACCTCCGCCGCACGAAGTGCGCAGCGGAGGTTCTTTCATGTCCGAGGACGCGCCGGAAAGGTAGGTTGCCCTCGGGCCGGACATACAAGGCAGCTTATGCGACGGTGTAAACCCAGTTGTGCTTATCCTCGACAGCACCGGACTGAATACCAGTCAGGGTCTCGCGAAGCTTCTTCATCACGGGGCCGATCTCGGTGCAGCCAGCCGGGAAGGTCACGGTCTCATCGGCACCGTAGACCTTGTTGTCGATCTCGCCCACCGGGGAGATGACGGCAGCGGTGCCGCACAGGCCGCATTCCACAAAGGTGCCGGCCTTGACCTCGGCCCACTCGACGGGACGCTGGTCGACGGTCATGCCCAAATCCTCGGCAACCTGAACGAGCGAGCGACGGGTGATGGAGGGCAGGATGGAGTCGGTGTGCGACTGAGGAACGACGAGGGTGCCGTTCTCCTTCACGAACAGAACGTTCGCGCCACCGGTCTCCTCGACATAGGTGCGGGACTCGGAGTCGAGATACAGGTTCTCGGCATAACCCTCGCGATGGGCCTCCATCGTGGGCTTGAGGGACATGGCGTAGTTCAGGCCGGCCTTGATATTGCCGGTGCCGTGCGGTGCGGCGCGGTCGTACTCGGAAACGCGCAGCTTGACGGGCTTGAGGCCGCCCTTAAAGTACGGACCGACCGGGGTCACGAGAATGCGGAACGTGTACTCAGGAGCGGGAGCCACGCCGATCACGTCACCGGAGCCGATCATAAACGGACGCACGTACAGGGTCGCACCAGAACCGAAGGGCGGAACCCAAGCGGCGTTGGCAGAAACGACCTGCTTGACGGCCTCAACAAACTTATCCTTGGGGAACGGGGGCATCTCGAGGCGCTGGGCAGAGTTATACATGCGCTCGGCGTTCATGTCGGGACGGAAGCAGACGATGCTGCCGTCCTCGGCGGTGTAGGCCTTCAGGCCCTCAAAGACCTCCTGGCAATAATGGAAGATGCCGCCGCACTCGGAGACATGCAAGGTGTGGTCGGTGGTCAGGCCGCCCTCGTCCCACTCGCCGTCCTTCCAATGAGCCTCGTAGCTGTAATCGGTCTTCATGTAGCCAAAGCCGAGGCTACCCCAATCGATATCCTTCTTCTCGACAGTCATATGTCGCTCCTTACATACACAGTTGCATACTCGCGAACTCGCACGCAAGGACCGAGGCCGACCGCGTCGCAACGTCGCACGCCCGGAGCGTAGAGCCGGACGGGACACGCGAACGGCATCAAAGCCAATGGCACGTCGATTCGCATGCACGAGATTGTACTCCGCACGCGCGTCGGATAAAACGTTTTTCTTTAACTAACTAAAGTATTTTCATTTGACCGAAACTAAAGAGGCCCGCCACCGTAAACGGTGACGGGCCTCAACGACACGATTTGTGCGCCGGCTCGAGCTATGCGTTCTTTTTGCCCAGCTTAGCCTTAACCAAGCCGACCACGGTCGGGATGATCGACACGGCGACAATGCCGATAATCAGCAGCTCAAAGTGCTCCTGCACAAAGGGAATGCCGCCAAAGAAGTAGCCCAGCAGCGTAAAGACCGTCGACCAGGTAATGCCGCCCAGCACGTTAAAGACAACGAAGTTGCGCCAATGCATGCCGCCCATGCCGGCGATAAAAGGCACAAAGGTGCGGATGAACGGGAAGAAGCGGCCGAGGAAGATGGCCAGATGGCCCCACTTATCCAGGAAATCCTCGGACTTTTTGATGCGCTCGGGCGTCATGGCCTTTACCTTGCCCGAGGCGATGATCTTGCGGCCAAAGAAGTGGCCGATCATAAAGTTGCACTGATCGCCCAGGATGGCTGCGGCCCATGCGGTGGCCAGAAGCGCCACGATGTTAAAGCCGCCGTTGTGGGCAAAGAAGCCCGAGGCAAACAGCAGCGAGTCGCCGGGAAGGAACGGGAAGAACACCACGCCTGTCTCAATGAAGATGATCAGGAACACGCAGCCGTAGGCCATAAGCGGGCCGGCGGCGATCCAGCTGGCGATCGCAGCGCGCGGATCCTTAAGCAGCTCGGCAATGAAATTGATGAAACCCATGAAGTAAAACCTCTCAGTTGTGGGCGCGGATACGTCCAAGTTGACCAGTATACGGTTGCGGCGCGAGCACGGGCCAAACCCCTCAAAAGTCTTACTTCATTACCAGCAAGTTTGCATAACTGACACCTGTCGCGCAAAGCCGCCAAGATTGTTCTTCCTAATCCCTAGCGAATCGCTATACTTTATTGAATCGCATTGCCATGGCGCTAAGGGAGGGCGGCCGGTGAGCTTTATCAATACCATTCGCGAGGACATCAAGACCGTCCAGGCGCAGGACCCCGCCGCACAAAGCGGTCTGGTCATCTTCCTTTCCTATCCTGGCCTGCACGCCAAGTGGAACCACGTGCCCGAGCACTGGCTCTGGGAGCACGGTCATCGCTCGCTCGCCCGTGTGCTCTCGCAAATCACCCGCCACATCACCGGCGTCGAGATTCATCCCGCCGCACAAATCGGCAAGCATTTCTTTATCGACCACGCCATGGGCGTCGTCATCGGCGAAACCACCGTCGTGGGCGACAACTGCGTGCTCTACCAGGGCGTTACGCTCGGCGGCACCGGCAACGAGACCGGCAAGCGCCACCCCACCCTGGGCAACAACGTCACCGTGGGCACGGGCGCCAAGGTGCTCGGCAACATTCGCATCGGCAACAACGTCAAGATCGGCGGCAACTCGGTCGTCGTCAAGGACGTGCCCGACAACTGCACCGTCGTGGGTGTGCCTGGGCGCATCATCAAGCGCAACGGCTGCCGCGTGTTCGAGGAGAGCTTCGACGCCAAGCAGCATCGCGAGTACATGCCCGACGATGCCGCCGAGCAGAGCGCCCTCAACCGTCAGGGCATCACCGAAAACGCCCGTCGCGTCAAGGAACTCGAGCAAGAGGTGGCCGAGCTCAAAGCCCTCGTCGCCAAGCTCGTGGACGAGCGCTAAGGCCGCGGGCAGCCGCCACAGCATGAACGCCAACACAAAAGGCGCGCTGGGGAATCCGCCCCCGGCGCGCCTTCTTTTCGATGTGGCATGCGGGACTGCCCCTTTGTCACCTTATGCGAACTGGCTTAGGTAGAGGTCGGCGTAAGCGCCCTCGGCAGCCAGCAGCTCCTTGTGCGTACCCTGCTCGATGATATTGCCGTGGTCCATGACCAGGATGAGGTCGGCATCGACGATCGTCGACAGACGGTGCGCGATCACAAAGCTCGTGCGCCCGCGCATGAGCGCGTCCATAGCACGGCCGATGGCGAGCTCGGTGCGCGTGTCCACACTCGACGTCGCCTCGTCCAGGATGAGGATCGCCGGGTTGTTGAGCAGCACACGCGCGATGGTCAGCAGCTGACGTTGGCCCTGGCTGATGCTCTCGGCATCGTTAGCCACACGCGTGTCGTAACCCTGCGGCATAGTGCGCACAAAGAAGTCGACCTGAGCGGCACGTGCGGCCGCGACAATCTCCTCGCGCGTCGCCTCGGGACAGCCATAGGCGATGTTCTCGGCAATGGTGCCATCGAACAGCCAGGCGTCCTGCAACACCATGCCAAACTGCTGGCGCAGCTCGCCGCGGTCCATGCGGCTCGTGTCCACACCGTCGAGGGTAATGCGGCCACCGTCGATCTCGTAGAAGCGCATGAGCAGATTGATGAGCGTGGTCTTACCCGCACCCGTGGTTCCCACCACCGCGATCTTTTGGCCCGGCTCGGCGGTAAACGACACGTCGCGCATGAGCGGCTTGTCGGGCGCATAGCCAAAACGCACGTGTTCAAAGGCAATACGGCCCTCCACCTTGCCCGGCAGCTTGGCGGCGGCCGCCGGCAACGGATCGGCTTCCATCTCGGGCTCATCGAGCAGGTCGAACACGCGCTCCGCACTCGCCAGCGCGCTCTGCAGCGAGTTGAAAGTGAATGACAGCTGCGTCATGGGCTCGGATGCCTCGTAGATAAACTGGAAGAACGCCTGGAACACGCCGACGGTCATGTGGCCAGCAACCAGCATGCTGCAGCCCACCAGCGCAATCACGATCTGCGCCAGGCGGCCGATAAAGCGCACCGCGGGGCCGACGGCGTTAATCATGAAGTCGGCCTTGGTGCTCACGCGCGCCAGCTCCTTCGAAGCCTCGTGCACCTCGGCAGAACTCTGGCGCTCACGGTTGAACGCACGAATCACCAGACGGCCCGAGTAGCCTTCCTCGACCGCGCTCGTAATCTTGGACACCCACTCCTGGCGCTCGCCCGTCACATCGTGCGTGCGGCGCGAAACGACCTTCGTCACCAGCAGCGAAAGCGCCGTAAAGAACAAAAAGACAAGCGTGAGCGGCACGCTAAACACGAACATCACGCTCACGGCGCCCACCACGGTACCGATCGACACCAGAAGCTGCAGCAAGCCGCGCTGCATGCTCTCAGACATCTTGTCTAAGTCGTTGGTCGCACGGCTAACGACCTCGCCGGGACGATGCGCATCAAAGAAGGCAAGCGGCAGACGGTTGAGCTTTTGAGCGATGCGGTTACGCAGGTGCAGGTTAAGGCGTTCGGCCACGCTCGACATCAAAAAGCTCTGGAGCGCGTAGAACGAGGCAGCGGCCGTCCAGATCATAAAGTAGATGAAGATGGTCCTGCCGCAGTTCTCCCAGGTGATGTTGAAGGTGGTGTCGTTGGCAAACGCCACCTGAATGTGGCCCCACAGCTCATCGATCACGCGGGCGCTATATGCCGGCGCAGCGGTGTTAAAGATGGCATAGAACACGATGCTCGCGAACACGATATAGAAGCGCCAATGGTCACCGGCAGCCTCGCTCCACAGGCGGCGCACCGTCGCCCAGGTGTCGCGGGGTTTCTCGTCCTCGTCCTCGTCGTCCACATCGCGCATGCGCTCTGCCTCAGCGCGGGCGCGCTCGTCCTCGGCGCGTTCGTTTTCCTCGTAGAGCGCTTGGCGGCGAGCCTCGCGCTCGGCTGCAGCCTTGGCGGCCTCGTCCAGCTCGGGTGCTACGGCAGCCGTTTCCTCAACCAGTCCCGCGGCAACGGCGTCATCAACGCTGGCCTGCTTCCTGAGCTCCTCGGTCATGCTACTCACCTCCCTTCATCTGCGATTCCGCGATGGCGCGGTACACCTCGCAGGTTTCCATAAGCTCGCCATGCGTGCCCAAGCCCACAACCTCGCCGTCCTTGAGCACGACGATCTGGTCGGCGTGCAAGATCGTCGAGATGCGCTGGGCGATGATGAGCACCGCGGCATCGCGCGTCTCGTCCTGCAGCGCATGGCGCAGTGCCGCATCGGTCTTAAAGTCCAGGGCCGAAAAACTGTCATCGAAGATATACAGATCGGCACGCTTCATGAGCGCACGGGCGATTGCCAAACGCTGGCGCTGACCGCCCGAAAAGTTCGTGCCGCCCTGGGATACCGGCGTATCGAGCCCCTGCGGCTGATCGAGCACAAAGGTGCTCTGGGCAACCTGGAGCGCATGAAGCATGTCGGCCTCAGTTGCGTCTTCATTGCCAAAGCGCAGATTGCTTGCCACGGTGCCCGAGAACAGCCATGCCTTTTGCGGCACATAGGCAATGCGCCCGCGTATCTCGCCTTGCGAAAGCTCGCGCAGGTCGACGCCGTCTAGGCGAATGGCGCCCTTGGTGGCATCGTGGAAGCGCAGCAGGAGCTTGGCCACCGTCGATTTGCCCGAGCCCGTCGAGCCGACGATCGCGGTCGTCTGACCGCGGCGACAGGTAAAGCTCAGATTGCACAGCGTGTCCTCGTCGGCGTCGTCAAAACGAAACGACATATGATCGAACACGGCGACCGCGTCGGCTCCGTCTGCGGACTCAGGCGCCCCGTCGCCCAGCGTAGCCTTGCCGTCCACGATGCTCGGCTCGATTTCGAGCACCTGCTGCGCACGGTTGAGGCACGCCGCGGCGCGCGGAAGCGTCAGAATCACCATCTGCGCCATCATCACAAAGAAAAGAATCAGGATCGCGTATTCCAACACGGCCGAAATGCTGCCGATTTGCATGGCGTGGACGCCCACGCGGTTGCCGCCCACCCACAGCACCGCCACCTCGGCGATGTTCATCAAAAAGAAGCTGGAGCTGTCGAGGCCCACAAACAGGTGGTTGACCTTGATGGCGTTGGCCGCGTAATCGCTAAACACCTCGTCCAGGCGCTGCTCCTCGTGGCGCTCCTTGTTAAATGCGCGGATGACGCGCACGCCCACGATGTTCTCGCGCAGCACCACGTTCATGCGGTCGATAAAGCTCTGCAGGCGCATAAAAATCGGCGCGGCGTTAGCCACCGTAAAGACCGCCGCCACCAGCACGATCGCAACCACCACGCCCAGCAGCGTGCCCATGGCGGGATCGATGAACCAAGCAAAAATGATGCCTGCCACGGCCAAGAATGGCACCGGCAACACCAGCTGAATCGTCTGAAGGACAGCTTGCTGAATCACGTTGATGTCGTTGAGCGAGCGTGTGATCATCGAACCCGTGCCAAAGCGCTCAAAGTCGCTGGCGGACAGCTCGAGCGACTTGTCGTACACGGCATTGCGGATATCGCAGGCCACGTTGGCGGCCAGGCGCGCCGAAAGATAGCAGCCCAGCACCGTGCCGCCGCTGGCCATGCCGGTCGCGATAAGCATGTACAGGCCGTTACGTAAAATATAGTCGACATCGCCCGTGGTAATACCGGTGTTGACCATGTTCGCCAGCATCGTGGGAACCAACAGCGTACCGACGTTATCTATCAGCACCGCAAACAGCGTCACCGCAATCAGACCGCGGTACGGCCTCATAAACCTCATTAAGAGTCGCATGTGTCCCCCTCGCCCTTATCGTCAGCCTCGTTCTCGGCGGCCACTTGCCGTTTAAATGCCTCGCACTCTTCGTTCAGAACATGGGAGAATTTACCGACCAGGCGCATGATCTCGCGCTGTTCCCACGGCTCGAGCGCTTCGAATGCCTGTTGCTCGGCTTTTTGCGCCGGTAACGCGTAGCGCTTGGCAAACCGCACGCCTTCTTCGGTCAATCGCACAACCTTGTTCTTACGACTGCCCTCGGCAAACTCCAACGTCGCAAGCCCTCGCGCCCTAAGCGTCTTGATCGCCGAATTGATGGTCTGTTTGCTGTAGAACCATTCACTCGTCAGCCGACTCACGGCAACGCTTCCGCCCGCTGCACTCGTGTCGACGAGCATCCAGTAGGCGCAGTCCGAAAGACCGCAGGTACGCGCGAACTCCGAATAGATACGGTCAAGCCCGTTAAGCATCCGGTCGAAATCGACCAGGCTAACTGCACTATTCATCTCTCCCACCATTCGATAGTCCGAGTTTTGACCAATTTATATCTCTACATTAGTCCGAGTTTTGACTATCGTCAATACGCTCGTTGTTTATGGTCGGCTCTACATAAGCATATCGACAAAAAAGACCGCCGGCGCGGGGGCGGCGCCGGCGGTCACGCGAGAATAGCGATGTATTTGCCCGTTAGGCAGCGACGGCCTCGTAGACCGTTGCGCCCGCAAAGCTGTCGTGCAGGCTCTTGCCGCAGATCCAAGGTAGCTCGACGACCTCGCAGACCGTGTTGACCAGCTCGGAGCAATCAGTAAAGTGGCCCTTATCGTTGAGGGTCTCGCAATCCTGAACACGCCAATAGCCATCGGTGTGCGTGATGTAGTACTCGTGATCGTTGATCGACACGAAAGCGCGCGTCTTGGAACGCAACAGCTTCAGAAATCCTTCGAAGTCAGTCTCGACGACATCTCCAGCCTGGAACATGATAGTTACCTCCTGGCCCAGCGCCACCACAGCGCATTGATTAACGTTGGTACCCCTTTAGTAAAACCTTTATCAATTGATATGCGCCCCTGTTTTAGGCAAGTGGTAAAAAACCGCAGGGTAGACGGGATAAAACGTTTAACCATCTCATCAGTTTCTCACATTCTTGCCGCAGTTTTATGCAAGCCGACTTTTCCGATTGGTGGCTATTGCTGTTTGGGCCCTCTGCGCGATTACGGCTACGGCACGACGGGTAAGAACGGAGCATCTGCAACGTCATCGCTAGGAGAACCCATGGAGACCATCGAAGCGCTCATCCATCGCCGTAGCTGCCGCAACTACAGCGATCGCCCCGTCGAGGCAGAAAAGCTCGCACGCATTATCGAGGCAGGCCAGTACGCGCCGAGCGGCATGGGGCGTCAGCCGGTCACGTTCGTCGCCGTCACCGACCCCGCGACCGTCGAGCGTCTCTCGCAACTCAATGCGCAAGTCATGGGCAGCAACGGCGATCCCTTCTACGGTGCCAAAACCGTTGTGGTGGTACTGGTCGACCGCAGCGTGCCCACGCATCTGGAAGACGGTTCGCTTGCCATGGGCAACCTGCTCAATGCTGCCTATGCGCTGGGTGTTGATTCGTGCTGGATTCATCGCGCCCACGAGGTTTTCGATTCGCCCGAGGGCCTGGAGCTGCTGGCCAGCTGGGGCCTGCCCGCCGACGGAAGCCTGCGCGGTGTTGGCAACTGCATTCTGGGCTACGCCGAGGACGCACTCCCCAAGGCCAAGCCTCGCCGCGACAACGTGGTGTATGTTCCGCCGTTCTAACGAACGGCGGACCCGTTGACGCTGCGCGAGCCGCATTAACGCCAATCTGACGTTCAATTTCGAGGGCGCGACCAAAAGGTCAGCGCCCTCTCATTTCACGTCACCTTGGCGCAAATGCGGCCCGCTCGCTGTTGGTGCCTGACATCGAGTGAGCCACTGTCTTGGGCAGCTAAAAGGCCCCGTCCCATATTTGCTGCCCCACTCGCAACTTATCTTGCCGATGGAGTTGTCGTCGTTTCGTTCGTGTGAGTCGTTTTGGCGCCGTCGCCTTGTTCGTCCTCGTCCTTTTGAGCATCGGCAATGGTGGCAGCAGCTGCGACCATACCGCGCTGGGGCGCCACACCCGTCTGGTCTTGTGCGCCTTCAACAAGCTCCGTGCCAGCATGCGCAAGTTCAGGCGATTTGAAAATCGCGCCCAGACTCGCGCCGTCGCCGGCATATCCGAGCGCCGCGAGCGCGATGACGATTATCGCGGCAACGACCACGATCGGCACGTAACGATGCCAGCCTGCAGGATTGAGGCCGCTACGGCGGGCAGCACCGCGGCTGATGTAGCCAAGCGTTCCATCGTGCTTGAGCTTTGAGCCCACCACGCGCCTTCGTCCCCACAACGAGGACTCGGCCTGCATGGCCAAGCGAGCGCTTGCCGAAGGATAGCCATATTTTGTGCGCTTGAACGAGCCGTCGAACCCCGAGGCGCTTTTGCCCCACGTCCGCGAAGTCGTACGCCGGCCGACCGGCGCCGCACTTCGCTTTGTTCGGTTCGTTTTTGAAGTCTCCGCCATACTCCCCCGCACGCCGTAACACAATCGAAACAATGCTTCTTTGGACTGTATCACACGCGCCGCACGCGGTCACGGCGCCTCGCTCAGCGGTCGTTGTCCTTCAGCAGGCGCCATAAAGTCGTGCGGCTTATACCGAGCACCTCTGCCGCACGTGTCCTGTTGCCGTGAAGGTGCTGCAGGACCAACCGTGCGACATCGCGCTCGGTATCGGCCAGGGGACGCAAGATGTACAAATCGCTTTCGAGCGCCGGGGCGCCAAAGGTCGCGGTCTTGATAACGTCCTCCTGGGCAAGCACCTCTTTCGCCACGGCACGCTCCACCGTACCCGCCCCCACTAATATATAGAGTCGTTCAGAGACTTCACGCAGCTGCAGGTAATTGCGGGGCCAACGGTACGCATCGAGCGTCTCTGCCGCGGCGGCGGACAACATGGGGGCACCCGTCTTAAACATATCTGCCAGATACCCCAGATAGCGCGCAACCTTTTCCGACGCGCCGCCCTGCTCGGCAATCGCCGGCGCCACACTCACTGCACAGGCCAGACGCTCGGTTACAAAAGCAGCCTGATCGCTTTCGCCGCCGCCCGGCATATCGTTTGCCGTCAACACCACATGGCAACGAGTTGCGAGCACCGTGTCGATCATTGCGGACACGAGCTCGCGCAGACGTTGGGGGCCAACAGCATGCCAGCCGCCCATGCAAAGTGTCAGCCCCGTTTGGAATAGCGGCGATTCGGAACTTTTGAGCAGATGGCGCCAGCCGCGATCCGTAAGCTCATCGAGCGCAACGGACACAAAGGGCTGATCGGCATAGGGTCCATCCAGGTACAGGCGTTTTGCAATCTGATCCTGCCCCGCGCCCAGCTCGCCCTCGAGCATAAGGGGCACCCCACGCGCATAGCTCCCACGTACGGGGGCAGCGACCGCCGCCGCATCTTCGACGATGCCGTACGTGCTCGACGCGTAGCGAGCCTCGACTTCGTCGGCATTGAGCCACTCGATGCCCGCATGCGTCGCAGCGGCGCGCACCTCATGCGCCACGACCACCCAAAGCGCTCCGCGCTCCTTGGCCGTCGGGCGCACCGTCAAGCTCAACCGCACGCCCTCGTGGCCCATCACCAGGCGCGCCCCATCGCCCACGCGAGCGAGACGCTCGGAAACAAAAGCGGCGATATCCTGCTCGAGTGCCGCGTCACTCATAGTCGAGATCACAACGCCACCGCGCTCGTCGACTGCCAGCGCCGATACTCCGGCTGCGGACAATGCCTCAATCAGAATCTGCAGCTTGGCATCGCTATCCATGATTTGCCCCTGTCCGCGGCGACGTGCAACCGCCGACGGTCGCACGACCGAATGTTTCAAAATTGAACGATATTACTCACCAAACACTATAGGGCAAAAGTCGCCGTCCTGCGAGTATATGAATTGCCCCGCATCGCCATCCTGGCGGGGCGATAAGAGCTCTTCGGGACCTATCAACCTGCGGACAAGCCATACCCGCAAGAGCTCCTATCGCTCCACCGCAGGTATGCGCTCGCCAGCACGCAACACGCAAATCAGCTACTTCTCTACCAGATTCCCAGCACGTGCTGCATTCCCAAACTCATGCATGCAATGCCAATCCAGCAGCAAAAGCCCAACGCGATGGGTTTGCCGCCCTTTTTGACCAGCTCGACGATATCGGTATTAAAGCCAATAGCCGCCATGGCCATCACGATAAAGAACTTCGACAGCTCCTTGATGGGCGCCGTAATGGACGCAGGAAGCTGAAGCACCGTGGTGATCACGCTCGCCAGCACAAAGAACAACACAAACATGGGAAACGCACGTTTAAGCGAGAACGTGCTTTTGGCGTCGCCGCCGGCCTTGCGCGCCAGATGCATCTGCCAGCATGCGAGAGCCAATGTAATGGGAATAATGGCCAGCGTCCTGGTGAGCTTAACCACTGTGGCGCTTTCGAGCACATTGGCGCCGGGATGCATGCTATCCCAGGCGCTCGCCGCAGCCGTTACCGACGAGGTGTCGTTGATGGCGGTGCCGGCAAACAGGCCAAAGCCCTCGTTGGTCAGCCCGAGCATGCCGCCGAGCGTCGGAAACACGAGCGCCGCGATAACGTTAAACAGGAAGATGACCGAAATGGCTTGGGCAATCTCGCGATCGTCGGCATCGATGACGGGCGCGGTCGCAGCGATGGCCGAACCGCCGCAAATCGACGAGCCCACACCCACAAGCGTCGCAATCTTGCCCGGCACGTTCATAACGCGGCAGAGCACGACGGCGATGACAAGCGAGGTCGAGATCGTCGCCACGATAATCGGCAGCGACTGGGCGCCCTTGGACAGAATCTGGGAGAGGTTCATGCCAAAGCCAAGCAGGATAACCGCGTACTGCAAGACTTTTTTAGACGTATAGGTGACACCGGCGGCGAGCTGTTCGCGACGATTCTTGGGAAAGACGAGCGCCAGGACCATGCCAAAGAGAATGGCAAATACCGGACCGCCGACCACCTCAATTTGTTTGCCGAGCAACGTCGCGGGAATGGCGATGATCAGGCAGAACAAGACGCCTTTCCAGCGCTCGCGTACGATATTCGCCAGTTGCATATGAGATTCCTTCTTTCTATTTCACGTTTGCGACGGCTTATGATACGGCAATGTTGAGCACAGCCCTGCGCAAATACAGACTAAGATGCCGCAATAGTTCTCGGGCAACAGCCGAATTACCCACCGCGGAGAGCTGGTTCGCGGCATAATAAACAACTGACATATGAGTTTGATAGAACAGTTGCGAGGCGCTATGGAAGAATCGATGCACGTCGGCGAGCAGGAAACGAGCCTACAGGACCAGTCCTACCACACCATTCGACGCAAAATCGTCTACCTGGACTACAAGCCGGGCGAAAAGCTAGGCGTCAAGCAGCTTTGCGACGACCTGGATATGGGGCGCACCCCTGTGCGCGAGGCACTGGTGCGTCTGGCGCAAGAGAGCCTGGTGCGCACCGTGCCCCAAAGCGGCACCTATGTCTCGCCCATCAACCTCACCTTTGCCGAGAGCGCCTGCTACATTCGCGAACACCTGGAAAAACAGGTGATTGTGGAGTGCTGCGCCCGTGCCACCTCGGCAGGCATCGAGCAGCTCGACCGAGCCATCGCGCTGCAGGAAAAGGCCATGGCCGAAGAGGATCGCATCGGATTCTTTTTAAGCGACAACCTCATGCACCGCATGATCTTTAGCATCGCGTGCCGCAGCACCGTGTGGTCGTGGCTCGAGGCGACCAATGCCGACCTGGAGCGCTTCCGCTGGCTGCGCGCCGCCACGCAGAGGCTCGACAATCAGGAGATTGTTAACGAGCACAAGCAAATCCGCCGCGCCATCGCCGGCCGCGACCCCATCGAGGCGAGCTTTTTGGTCAGCAAGCACCTGCATATGATGTTTCGCAACCAGACCGAGGTCCTGGACCAATATCCCAAGTATTTCGAGACCAGCAAGCTCCGCTAACCTGCCAAAAAGGGACAGGTTTATTTCGGCAGGTTTTATCTGGGCAAATGCAACAAGGCCCGACTCCGCCACAACGGAGCCGGGCCTTGTTGTTGGTGCGTTTCGACAACAGAGCACTCGATGTCAGTCGTCAACAGTGAGCGAGCCGCATTTGCGCCAAGGTGACGTGAAATGAGAGGGCGCTGACCTTCTGGTCGCGCCCTCGAAATTGAACGTCAGATTGGCGTGAATGCGGCTCGCGCAGCGTCGACCGGTCCGCCGTTCGGCAGAACGGCGGAACAACAATTACTCGACAGTAACGCTTTTCGCCAGGTTACGAGGCTGGTCAACGTCGCAACCGCGCAGGATGGCCACCTCGCGGGCGAGCAGCTGCAGCGGAACGCTCGCCGTGATGGGGCTGAACACGTCACGGACGGACGGCACGCGAATGATGCAGTCGGCAATCTTGTTGATTTCCTCGTCGCCCTCGGTAGCAACGACGATGACCTTGGCGCCGCGAGCCTTGCACTCCATGAGGTTCGACACCGTCTTATCGTATGTTGCGCTCTTGGTTGCCACCGCGATGACAGGGAAACCCGGATCGATCAGCGCGATGGGGCCGTGCTTCATCTCGCCGGCGGCATATGCCTCGGCATGCAGGTAGCTGACCTCCTTGAGCTTAAGCGCGCCCTCATAAGAAATGGCGGCGCCCATGCCGCGACCCACAAACAGCGCGGACTGCGCGTCCTTGCACACAAGCGCGGCCTCGTGCACGGCCTCGGTCTGCGTATCCAGGATCCACTGGATCTGCTCGGCCGTATCGGAAAGCTCGCGGAACAGCATGCGCGTCTGCTTGGTGGTCAAGCGGTACTTGACCTGCGCCAGCAGCAAGGCCAAAAGCGTGAGGCTCACGACCTGACCGATGAAGCTCTTAGTCGAGGCGACTGCAATCTCCTTGTTGGCCTTGGTGTAGATGACGCCGTCGCTTTCGCGCGCCACCGGGCTGCCCACCACGTTGGTGATGCCAAAGACCTTGGCGCCCTTGATGCGCGCATCGCGAATGGCGGCAAGGGTGTCGGCCGTCTCGCCCGATTGGGACACGGCCACGACGAGCGTCGTCGGCGTGATGATGGGGTTGCGGTAGCGGAACTCGCTAGCCGCCTCAACCTCGGTAGGAATACGAGCCCAGCCCTCAATAAGGTTCTTGGCGATGAGTCCGGCGTGGTAGCTGGTGCCGCAGGCAATCACATATACGCGGTCGATATCGTTGAGTTCCTCGAGCGAAAGGCCCAACTCGTCGATATCGAGCTCACCGGCAGGGGTCATGCGGCCCACCAGCGTGTCGCGCACCACGCGCGGCTGCTCGTGAATCTCCTTGAGCATAAAGTCGGGATAACCGCCCTTTTCGGCCATGTCCAGGTCCCAGTCGATATGGGTGATCTTGGGCTCAATCACATTGCCGGCCTCGTCGGTATACTCGACGCCTGCGGGCGTGAGCTTGGCAAACTGACCATCTTCGAGCACCACGACATCGCGGGTGGCATCGATAAGCGCGATCACATCGGAGGCAACGTAGGAGCCGGTCTCGCCCACGCCGACCACAATCGGGGAGTCCTTGCGGGCAACGGCGATCACGCCAGGTTCGTCGGCGCACACGGCGGCCAGGCCATAGGCGCCCACCACGTGGGTGCAGGCCTCGCGCACGGAAGCCATCAGGTCGCGCGTCTCGGCATAGGCCTCTTCGATCAAGTGCGCGAAAACTTCGGTATCGGTCTCGCTCTTAAAGTGATGGCCGCGGCTCTCCAGCTCTTCGCGCAGCTCGGCGAAGTTCTCGATGATGCCGTTGTGGACGATGGCGATGCGACCATCGCAGCTGGTGTGGGGATGGGCGTTGACAACGGAAGGCTTGCCGTGAGTGGCCCAGCGGGTATGGCCGATACCGCAGGTAGCGTCGCTGTCGATATTGGAAAGCTCGCTCTCCAGGCCCGCAACCTTACCCACGCGGCGGATGACGTCGAGGTGAGCCGCGGCGCCCTCGCCCACCTCGAGCGCGACGCCCGAGGAGTCATAACCGCGATATTCCATACGCTTAAGGCCCGTGACCAGAATGTTCTTTGCAATATCAGAGCCGGTGTAGCCGACAATTCCGCACATAGGATAAATCCCTTCGCTCGCGTGACTGCAAAACGCCCACGCACGACGGGCGCTGAGACGTATAACGTCCGAGTATTGTACTCACACAAACGCAAGCTGATATACCAGAAGTGGTATCTTAAACTGGATACCACTCGATGCACACACCCTACCACCACAACGGTAACAGGCACCTTTGCTGTGGTTGGCACTCCCCTAGGGACGCAGGCGGCGTTCGAGCCGATTGCCCAGGGCCGTGAGTGCCATAACAATGACGTAGTAGACCACGGCCACCACTAAAAACGGTTCAAAGGCTCGATAGGTGAGCGCCTGCACGCTCTGGGCGGCGCGCATCATATCCATCAGGCCGATGGTTGCCACCAGCGAGGAGCTCTTGAGGACCGTGATCACTTCGTTGACCAGAGCAGGGGCAATCGAGCGCATCGCCTGCGGAACGATGATCTTGCGCATCATGGGAACATAACGAAGCCCGATGGCCCGAGCGGCATCGTACTGCCCCCGGTCAACGCCCTCGATACCACCGCGCACCGTCTCGGACACCGTCGCTGAGCCGTTGAGCCCCAGTGTAATGGCACCGGCGGCAAACATCGAAATTTTGAAGCCTGTGAGCTGCGGCGTCGCAAAGTACGCCAAAAAAAGTAACACGATGAGCGGCACGCCGCGAAAGATAGAGGTGTAGAAGTTGAGCACCGCACGCAATGGGCGACAGGGCAAAACCTTGAGCACGGCAATGAGAAAGCCCAGGACGAGTGCTATGGCCAGCGCGGCGGCCGTCACCTGACAGGTCACGACCAGGCCGCTCATAAACATCGGTATATATGGTTCTAGCAGTTCAAACTTCATCAGCATGCCCTTGGCGCGCGCCTCACCGGCTCGCTATTTTCCGGCAACCGTCGACGTACCGGAAGCGGAATAGTCGCCGTTCCACATGAAGTCGGCGCCCACATACTGCTTGATGCAGTCATCGATGGTGCCGTCCTCGAGCATCTCGCCGATGCACTCGTCAAGCGTCGCGACAAATCCGGCACCCTTCTTGGCCATCAGGCGGTACACGCCCACGTGATCGCTCGTCTCGGAGCGATCGAGCAGGCCCAGCACCAGGCCCTCATTCGCATCGCGCATGGACTGGCCCTCGGCGCCGTCACACAGGTAGGCATCGATGCGCCCGGCGAGCACCTCTTGCAGGCACTGGTCGCCACCGTCGTACGTGTGAATATCAGCATCGGGCATGACCTTGGCGATGAACTTGTTCTGCACGGTACCGGTGGTGCAGGCGATAGACTTGCCGGCGAGGTCCTCAACGCGCTTGACGGGATCGCCGCCGAGCGTGAGAACGCCCACAAGCGGCTGATAGTAGCCGCGCGTGAAGTCGTAGGTCTGCTCGCGCTCTTCGTTGGAGCTCATCGCCATGGTAAAGGCCTTGTCATCGCTCTGCACCGATGCAAGCGTGGCGGCAAAGTCCTGCGGCTCAAAGTCGTAAGAAAAGCCCAAGCGCGAGGCCATCTCGTCAGCGATAGCGATGTCCAGGCCGACAACCTTCTGCTTGCCGTCCGACTGCGTCTCCAGATAGCGATAGGGCGCAAAGGCATCGTCGCCCACAAAGGTGAGCTTGGCGCCCTTGATATCGTCGCCCGCAACCGCAGCAGAACCAGCGGCAGAGCCCTTGTCAGCGCCACTGCTAGCGCAACCGCTCGCCGCAACCATTGCAGCACCGGCGATCAAACCCAGGAAATCACGACGAGAAACAGCGCGAGTCATACCAAAGCCTTTCAATCTACGTTCAAAGCGGCTTCCATTGTAGACACTCCACCGTTTAACGCGCAGCCCAGCCGCGCCAAAACCACCACAAAGGGGGACAGGCACCTTTGTGTGGTCTGGACTCCGGTGTTTGCCCAGATAAAACCTGCCAAAATAAACCTGCCCCTAATTGGTAGGTTTTGACACCCTGGGGACGGGCGATGCTACAATCTGACTCGTACTTGAAACGCATCAAAGGGGCCGCTATGGCAAAGGTAAAAATCAGCGACGTCGCGCGCGAGGCAGGAGTCTCGCTGGGCACGGTATCCAACGCGCTCAACCACCCCGAAAAGCTGCGCCCCGAGACCCTCAAGCTCATCAACGAGACCATCAATCGCCTTGGCTACCTGCCCAACCAAAGTGCTCGTCAGCTCGCGGGCGGCGCCACCAAGTCCTTTGGCCTGGTCCTCCCCCGTCTCGACCATGGCTTCTCGCTCCAAATTGCCAGCGGCGCCCATAACGAGGCCCGCAAGCACGGCTATGACCTGCTCATCGCCAACGCCGATAACGACGACATCCTCGAGGACCACTACCTGCGCTATTTTATGGGCACGCAGATGTCCGGCGTCATGGTTCAGCCTATGGCGTCCCCCGATTGGCACCCCGCAATGACCAAGATGCCCGTGCCGATCGTCCATCTGGACATCCACTGCCCCGAACCCGGTTACTACGTGGCCGCCGACAACGAGGCGCAAGGGCGCATTATCGCCGAGCTCGCCATCACCCGCGGCGCGCGCCATATCACCGTTGTGGGCAGAGCGGCATTTATGCAGCTCACCCTGCGCGTACTTGGCATTCATAAGGCCCTCGTCCTGCATCCCGATATCAAAATTGAGGTCATTGACGCCGGAGAATGGAATACCGCTGCCGATGGTTACAGCATCGGCGCTCAGATTGCCAAGCGCTCTACCGGCGAGCGTCCCGATTTTGTCATCGGCCTTACCGATGTATTGGCCTCGGGCGTTATCTCGGCGTTGACCGACAAAGGCATCTCCGTCCCCGAACAGGTTCGCGTGGCCGGCTGCGACGGCAACCCGCTTGCATGGAGCGGGTCGGTCCCCCTCACCACGGTGGCACCCCCGGGCTACGAGATTGGCCGCAAGGGTGTCCAGCTGCTCATGGAGCAAATCGAGAACAAGGAGCCGGCAAAAACCAAGCACATCCGCATTGGTTCCGCAGCGAGAACCGTTACTGCGGTCACAGCCGCCGAGGACATCAACCGTCAGGAACTCGTGCGGCCGTTCCTCTTGGAGCGCGCCAGTACCCAGGCGAGCAGCCAAGCCGAAGCCACCGCCATCAACCTAGGCGCATACCTATAGCACGTCGGTCAGTATGCCAAAACGCCGCTTAAGCAAAAGAGGCCCGACCATTGCCGGGCCTCTTTTGCTTAAGCGCAAAGTCAACCGATTGTTCGTTTCAGCTCCGCAATTGTCTAGCGCACGGCCTTGACCGCCGCCGTCGAGTCGAACAGCGTATCGAGCACGGCCTCGCAGCCATCCACCACGTCCTGCGGCAGCGGCACGATATCGGGGACGGCAAAGACGTGGCAGCCGGCCGTGATGCCCGAGACGCAGCCGTTGCGCGAATCCTCGACCACGGCACATTCCTCGGGAGCGAAGCCCGCGCGCTCGCAGGCAAGCAGATACATCTCGGGGTTGGGCTTGCCGTGCACGACGTCCTCGCCACAGGTCACCGTTTCAAACTTGTCAAAGAGGCCGACCATCTTAAGGTTGCGCTCCGCCGTAACGTGGCGCGACGACGTCGCAAGGCCCACGTGATAGCCCGCAGCCAGCAGCTCGTCTAGACACTCGGCGGCGCCGGCCTTAAGCTCCAGTTCGGTCTTGACTATCTCGTCGCGAATCTCCTTGTGGCGGACATAGATCGCCTCGGCGGTTTCGCGACTACCGTAATGTTCATCAAGGATGTCCATGACATCGGGCAGCGTGCGGCCGATAAACTGATGGATCAGAGCATCATCAATCGCGATCCCCAGCTCGGCAGCGCCCGCCTTCCATGCCTTGATGCCTAAACGCTCGGTATCGACCAGCGTTCCGTCCATGTCAAAAATAACAGCCTTGATCATATCGGCCCCCTCACCGGATTGCATTACCGCCACTCTACCGCACTTTACAAACTTGTATATAACGTATATAGCATATTGCACTTTCGTTACATAAGCGGAAGTCTTATGACAGGCAGCCCGGTAGGATTATAGTTTTCGACCGAGTACTCAATGGTAAGGATCGTTTCATGCTTTCAGACACTACTGCACCTGCAGAGGAGCTTCAGGACAAACTCACGACGCTCGAGCAGCTGCTTTTGGCATACGGGCGCGTGGCTATCGGGTTTTCCGGCGGCGTTGACAGCAGCTTTTTGGCCGCCGTATGCGCCCGCGTCATGCCTACCAATACCCTCCTCGTCCATCTCACCACGCCGCTCATCGGCACGCCCGAGCAGGCTTCGTTTGAGCAGTCCGTTGATGGGCAGGCCAATGAGGGGCCGCATTTTAAGCTCCCCGTGCTCAATCTTTCGGTGGATCAGCTGCAGCTCCCCCAAGTAGGCTGCAACGATGCTAATCGCTGCTACCACTGCAAGCACGCCGGCTTTACCGCCATCGTCAACCACGCCAAGTCGCTCGGCTTTCCCACCGTCATCGATGGCAGCAATGCAAGCGATCGCGGTGACTACCGCCCCGGCATGCGTGCGGCAGAAGAGCTCGGCGTACGCTCACCCCTTATGGAGGTCGGCTTTACCAAGGACGAAGAGCGCGAGCTGCTGCGCGCATGGGGCTATCCCGTTTGGAACCTGCCGGCGGGAGCATGTCTTGCCACCCGCGTCCCCACGGGCGAGGAGCTTACGCGCGAGAAGGTCGATTTAATCCGCGCCTGCGAGGATTACCTGCACGATCTTGATCTGGCACAGGTACGCGCGCGCTTAATCGGCGGCTGCATGCATATCGAGGCCGCACCCGCAGATGTCGCCAAGATTGCTGCCCTCGGTGGCAACGCCGTCGATGCCGAGGGCAAAACCCCGCTGCCCGCCGCCATCGAGTCCGCGCTGCGCGAGCTGGGCTGCGACCATATCTCCCCCGAGGTCACCCCCTACATTCACGGCAACATGAACCAGTAACCTGCCAAAAAGGGACAGATTTATTTTGGCAGGTTTTATCTGGGGAAACGCCAGACAGCCCCATATACACAACCGCCGCAGCTCCATATGAGGCAAATGAATCAGCAGCGTCTATTCCAAATCTTGAGTATTTGTTCGGCGGGACGGCCTCTGCCGGCTCCTGCTAGACTGGTAGATTCCCAACCGTCCATCCAGGAGCCTCAATGTCGCGCAAGTCCGCTTACAAGCAAGTGCTTTCCATCGGCACCGCCGTGGTGCTGGGGTTTGCGCTGTTCACAGGGTCGCTCGACGGAGCGCCCAAGCTGTTGTCGCCGCAAAGCGATGAGCAGGCAGCGGCTCTGGCCGAAAAACAAAGCGAGAGTCCCAGCCGCACCGACGACGAGGCAGACCTGGTCGCTCGACTCGAATCGGGAACAGCGAGCTCCTCGGTCTCTCAAAATAGCCAAGACTCTGGCGATGACTCAGATTCCGCCGCGAGCGACACCGATGACGACGCCTCCGCGGACAGTGCCGCCACCCCTATCGACGCGGTCGAAAACCCCGATCTCGACCGCGCCCGCGGCGTATACCTCAGCAGTATTCCCGACTACGCGGGTAACCCCTATGTTGCCCTGCGCGCCGATAGCACGCACCCGCTCGGCACACCATCATTCACGCTCGATGAATACGAGCGCGCCACAGAAGAGGGCTGCTTTAAGAAGTTCTCCAAGCTCGACAGCTTGGGCCGCACCCGTAAAGCGCTCGCCTGCGTGGGCCCCGAATCGCTCGGTCAAGGCGAGCGCGGCGATATCTCGCGCATCCACCCCGCCGGCTGGCACCAGCAGCGCTACGACTTTATTCCGGGCCAGAGCCTCTATAACCGCTGCCACCTTATCGCCTGGTCGCTCTGCGGCGAAACCGCCAACCGCAAAAATCTCCTCACCGGCACGCGCTATCTCAACGAGACGGGCATGCTGCCGTTTGAAGAGCAGATCCTCGGCTACATCCGCGACACGGGCAACCACGTGCTCTATCGCGTCACGCCCATGTATAACGAGGAGGAGCTTGTCTGCCGTGGCGTGCGCCTTGAGGCGCAATCGGTCGAGGACCACGGCAAGACCCTCTGCTTCCACGTATATTGCTACAACCTGCAGCCGCATGTGCAGATCGACTACGCCACCGGCCGCAATCAGGCCTCGGGAGACTAGGGCCGACCGCGCCTCCCGTAACCAAAAAAATGATCCGTTTTCCTCCGTCCCCAAGGGATCAAATAAGGCCGCCCCGGTTACCCAGGGCGGCCTTTTCGTCAGCACCTACATTGCAGGCAACGCCACACGCTACTTGGCGCGACCCTCCTCATAGCGCTCGACCAGCTTGGCCTGAACGTCATAAGGCACCTGCTCGTAGCCGGCGGGCTTCATGGTAAAGTCGCCCGTGCCGCGCGTGATGGAGCGCAGACGCGTCGAATAATCCGTCAGCTCGGCCAGCGGCGCCTGGGCAATAACAACGGTGTCGCCGCGTTCATCGGTCTCCATGCCCGTCACGCGACCGCGCGAGGCCGAGATATCGCCCATCACGGCGCCGGCGTAGCTCTCGGGGATGGTCACCGTGATTTCCTCGATGGGCTCCAGCACCACCGGGTCGGCATCGGCGCATGCCTTGCGCAGGCCGATGCGAGCCGCCGCGCGGAACGCCATCTCGTTGGAGTCGACGCTGTGATACGAGCCGTCGTACACAGCCACGCGGATGCCAGTAAGCGGGTAGCCGGCAATAATGCCGTCCTTCATGGTCTCCTGAACGCCCTTGTCCACGGCGGGAATGAGCGAACGCGGAATGCGACCGCCCACGACCTCGTCTACAAACTCATAGCCATCGCTCGTGCCGTCGGGCCCAATGAGTGGCTCAACGCGCAGCCAGCAGTCGCCATACTGACCGGCACCGCCAGTCTGCTTCTTGTGGCGACCCTGGGCACTTGCCGTGCGGCGAATGGTCTCGCGATACGGAATACGGATCGGCACGCTCTTGGCCACGACCTTGGTGCGATCCTCAAGGCGATTGAGCAGGACCGAAACCTGCGCCTCACCCACGGCGGAGATGATAGTCTGGCCGGTCTCCTCGTCACGATCGATGCTCATGGTCGGATCGGCCTTGCACGCCTTCTCGATAAACGTGTATAGCTTCTCCTCGTCACCGCGGTTCTCGGCCTCGATGGCGATGCGGTACTGCGAGTTGGGGAACTTAAACGCCGCAGCCTCGACCTTGCCGGTAATCGAGAGTGTATCGCCCGTCTCGGCCGCCAGCTTGGGCGCCACGATGATATCGCCGGCATAAGCGTGGCCGACCTCGGTCATGTCACGGCCGCACATCACATACAGGTGGGCCAGACGCTCACCCTTGCGCGTGCGCGCATTGACCAGCTCAAGGCCCGGCTCAAGCGTACCCGTCAGCACCTTGATAAAGCTGATGCGACCCTGTTGCGGATCGGCCAAGGTCTTAAACACAAATGCCACCGGGCGGTCATCGTCACTCGAGATCTTAAGCGAATCGCCGTCGATGAGCGGCATCTCGCCGTAGTCCGTCGGCGCCGGGAAGTACGTGGCGATATCGTCCATCAGCGAGTTGACGCCCTGCTCTTTAATGCAATCGCCCGCAAAGACCGGCACAAAGATGCGCTCGGCGATCGCCTTCGACAGCAGGCCTTCAAGCTCCTCCTGCGTCAGTGTCTCCTCGCCTTCCAAGTACTTCATCATCAGTTCGTCGTCAGCCTCGGCCACCAGCTCGCACAGATGGTCATGGGCTTCCTCGGCCTGGGCACGATACTCCTCGGGAATCTCCGACTCAACGGCTTCAGTGCCGTTGCAATGGCGTGCCTTCATGCGCACCAGATCGATGATGCCGTCGAAGTCCTCGCCCTCGCCCCAGGGAAGGGTCACGGCGCCCAGGCGCATACCAAAGCGCTCCTGCAGCAGATTCATCGTGGTCGCAAAGCTGGCCTCAGAGCGCGACAGGCGGTTTACGAACACCGCACGCGCCAGACGCAGGTCCTCGGCGGCATACCAGAGCTTAACCGTCGTAGGCTGTGGGCCGGCCTCGGCATCGACCACAAACAGAGCCGTCTCGCAGACGCTCATCGCGGCAAAGGCGTCGCCGATAAAATCGGGATAGCACGGGGCATCGAGCACATTGATGCGCGCGCCCTTCCAGTCGATCGGCGCGATGGTCGTCGAGATGGAAAATGCACGCTTGACCTCCTCGGGGTCATAGTCGAGCGTGGGCTTGGTGCCGTCGTGGCCGCCCAGGCGGGCGGTCTTGCCAGAAAGGTGGAGCATGGCCTCGGCGAGTGAGGTCTTGCCCACCCCGCCTTGGCCTACGAGCACCACGTTCCTTACGTTACCGGTCTTGGGAGCACCCATGATGACCTCCTTGCAGGGCCGCGCGCAATGCGCGACGCCAACGGGGAGAGTTCGCGGTCGGTGCCATCCCGGGAGCAGCATGGTCGGCAGCCGAGCCGACTCACCCTCCAAATGTCCTATGCCACCACCCTACCCTCACGGGCGACCGTCCATGCATACCTTTCGGCGCACGTATGAATACAGGCGGCGAGAGGAAGAAGAGCGCATGCGAGGCGATTATTAAACCCCATCGATACAAATAAAAGCCGCCGCAGACCATAAGACCTGCGGCGGCTTTTTCTCAATATATAGCTGAGCCTAGCCCTCGATACGGCTCAAGAACTCACGGGTACGTTGCTCACGCGGGTGATCGATAACCTGCTCGGCAGGACCCTCCTCGACAATGCGACCGCCGTCCATAAAGACCACGCGGTCGGCAACATCGCGCGCAAATTGCATTGCGTGGGTCACGATCACCATCGTCATATTCTGCGCGGCAAGGTCTTTAATGACACGCAGCACCTCGGCCGTTAGCTCGGGATCGAGCGCCGAAGTCGGCTCGTCAAAGAACAAGATCTCCGGGTCGAGCGCCAAGGCGCGGGCGATACTCACACGCTGTTGCTGACCACCCGAAAGCTCACATGGCACCTTGTTCTCGTTGCCCGTAAGCCCCATCTGCGCGATCAACTCACGCGCACGCGCTTCGGCCTGCTCGCGCGGACGCTTGAGTACGCGAACCGGAGCGTCGGTGATGTTTTTCATCACCGTATAGTGCGGGAACAGATTGTAGTTCTGAAACACCAGACCAAACCGCGAGCGCGCCTGTTTAGGCACATCGCCCTTTGCGTACACCGCGCCCGAACCCGCATCCGTCGCGACGGCAAGGTCGCCAAACGAAAGCGAGCCACCGTCGAGCGTCTCGAGCAGCGTGGCGCAGCGCAGCAGCGTGGACTTACCGCCACCCGAAGGCCCGATAATCGCCACAACCTCGCCACGCTTTACCTCGAGTGAGATATCCTTGAGCACCTTATTGCCGCCAAACGCCTTGCGCGCGTTCAATATTTTCATTACCGTTCCGGACACGGGAACCTCCATGTGTTTAAAAAGTCAGCGAGCGTGTGACTGGCGAGACAATGTGCTCCGAAAGAGGAGCGCCGCGTACTTCTGTACGCAAGCGACGGCTTGAGGAGCAGATTGGCCGTCAGGCACGCGCGCAGCGTCGAGCAGTCCGCCGTTCGCTAGAACGGCGGAACGATCTAGTCATGGTAGTAATCCAATTTTTTCTCGGCGGCGCCCAGCAGCATCTCGACCACAAAGTTAAAGACCCAGTAGATCAGCGCCGCAATCGCAAACGGCACCATGCTCACCTGCGAGGCAACCAGCGCCTTGGCGGTCGAGAACATCTCACCCACGCCAATGGCAAACGCCAGCGACGTGTCCTTGACCAGCGTGATGATCTCGTTGCCCATCGCCGGCAGAATACGCTTGGCGACCTGCGGCATCACGATATACAGAAACGTCTGCGTGCGCGAATAGCCCAGCACCTCGGCGGCCTCATATTGACCGCGCGGAATCGACTGCAAGCCCGAGCGATAGATCTCGGCAAAGTAGCCGGCGTAGTTGATGATGAACGCCACAACGCACGCCGTCCATTTGGAATCGGGCGTGAGCGAGATGCCGAACACGTAATACGGGGCAAAGTAGATGGCAAACATCTGCAGCATGAGCGGCGTACCGCGCATGACCGAAATGTAGATGCGCGCAATCCAGCGCAGCGGCGCGACCTTGCTCATGCGCATAAACGCCACGGGAATTCCCAGGGGAATCGACCCGAGCAGCGTCAGCACAAACAGCTGCAAACTGACCAAGAATCCCTGGCCAAGCATCTGCATCATGACTTGGATAGACATTATTTCAAAACCCAGTTGTCGAAGGATAGACCGTAATCTGCATATTTATCACACAGGTCCTTGACCGTGCCGTCCTCATAGAGTGCCTTGAGCGACTCGGTCACGGCATCGGCCGACTTGGTGTCGCCCTTCTTAAAGCCGACGGCGTAGTGCTCGCTGGACAGCGGCTCATCAAGCTGTGTATAGGCATCGGGCTTGGCGGCAAGCTGATACTGGGCAATCGAGAGGTCACAGGCGACGGCATCGACTGCACCACTCTCGAGCTGCATAAACGCCGTGTTGTACTCACCGATGGTATCGAGCGTGGCAAACGTCGCGGCCAAATCCTTCTGGTCGCCCTCGAGCACATCCTGTGCAGCGGAATCAGTCTGGGTAATCACGGTCTTGCCGGCAAGATCGTCCCAGCTCTTGATGCCTGCATCCTTCTTTACCACCAGCACCTGCTCGTTGAGCATGTACGGCTCGGAGAACGTGTAGTCGTCCTCGCGGCCCTCCATGGTAAAGCCGTTCCAGATACAGTTGATGGCGCCCGAGTTGAGCAGCGTATCCTTGGCATCCCAGTCGATGGCCTCGTATTTGACCTCCCAGCCCTGCTTATCGGCAACAGCCTTGGCCAAATCGAGATCAAAGCCGGTGTACTCGCCATCGTCGCCCACAAAACCATACGGAGGATAGGACTTATCAAAGCCCACCACGAGCTTCTTGGACTCCGCAGCGCCCTTCACATCCTTGGCCGCGGCAGAGCCAGCGGCGGAGCCCTTGCCGGCGCCACCGCCGCAACCGACAAGACCAAGGCCAAGCACCGTGGCGAGCGAGCCGGCTAGACCAACAAACTGACGACGAGACATATCGGTGTTCATGGTATTCCCCCTTGATGACACTTTAGTTAGGTAAAGTGAGTCATGTAACGTTCAGAATCATACACTTTAGCGTGATAGAGCACAAGGCGAGTTTGCCCGCCGCGTGAGGGGTGTGGGGGTTAAGTTTCCTGCTCTACAGTCCTGCTCACGACGGAGGCCACATTAAGTGGCCTCCTGTTCGTGCGGAACTCGCGATAAACTTAACCCCCACACCCCTCACGCGGCGGGCAACCGTCGTTGGGCTTATCACTGACACGAATAAACCGCTTGTATATCGTCTGCTGGCTTGGCACGGTACAATACTTGCAGCTTTAATTCATGAATTAGTGGAGTTATTGATGGCAGAATCTCGTGCGGAGCGTAGGGCTCGTCGTGCTTTGATCGAGGCGGCTGAGGGGTCGGAGGAGAAAAAATCTTCTAAGAAATCCAAGTCGTCTCAGGATGCGAAGGGCAAGTCAGCCAAAGGCAAGGCTAAGGCCAAGCGTCCCGGCTCTCGTCGGAGCGAGGACAAGGCATCTCAGACTCGCTCCAAGCGCTCGCATATAGATCAGGTTTCGTCTGCGCGTAAGGCTGTGGATCCCAAGTCTCCCTGTCCGATCATGAAAGCTTGCGGGGGGTGCACGGCGCTCAATCGTCCTTATAAAAAGCAGTTGGCAGCTAAGCAGGCTGTTATGGAGGAGCTTTTTGCTGCTCTTTGCGAGCGCGAGGGTATTAGCGTCGACCCCATTCGCGGTATGGGCGTCACCCTGGGCGACCCGGGCAAATATCCTGCGCCGCGCGGGTTTCGCCATAAGGCCGCCACTCCCTTTGCCCCCGGCAGAGAGGGCGCTGTCCGTTGCGGTTTCTTTGAGCGCGGCACGCACAAGATCGTTGCCGTACCCGAATGCCCCGTCGAGGCACCGGGTGCCCGTCAGATTCTCAACGGCATCGCACGCGAAGCTGAGCGGCTGCATATTCCCGCCTTTAATGAGGACAAGCATCTTGGTTTGCTTCGCTATGCCGTCGTCCGCTGCGGCTGGCGTACCGACCAGGTCATGGTCACGCTCGTGACCGCTCAGCGCGACTTGCCGCATGCGCAGGAGTTCTTTGAGGCTGTCGCCGCACTCAATCCGCACATCGTCACCGTCGCCCAAAACATCAACGGACGTCCCGGCAACGCCATCCTCGGCGAGGAAACCCGCATTGTATATGGCGCCGAGTGCATGCGCGACCAGCTGCTCGGTTGCGAATTCGATATCTCCCCTACCGCGTTTTATCAGACCAACCCGCAACAGACCGAGCTGCTCTATCAGCTCGCTATCGACGGCATGGATTTGCACCAGGGCGATGTGCTCATGGATGCCTACTGTGGCAGCGGTACCATCGGCCTGTGCGCAGCCAAAGCCGCCCAGGACAAGGGCATCGGCATTATGCTGCTTGGCGTGGAGCGCAACCACGCCGGCATCGCTGACGCACGTCGCAACGCCGAGCTCAACGGCCTTACTCGCAACGCATGGTTTATGGCCGACGATGCCACCGATTACATCCTAGATGCCGCCGACAACAACGAGCGGATCGATGTCCTTTCCATCGATCCGCCGCGCGCCGGCTCCACCCCCGAGTTCCTCGAAGCTGCCTGCGCACTTAAGCCGCGCCGCATCACCTATATCAGCTGCAACCCCGTGACCCAAGAGCGCGACCTGCATCAGCTCTTCGACGGAGGCTATCGCCTGCTCAAGATCACGCCCGTCGACATGTTCCCCCATACCGACCACACCGAAACCGTAGCGGTCCTCGAACGCCGCTAACCAACCTCAGTAGATTTTTGGGACAAGAAAGGGGGCGACCCGTCTGGGCCGCCCCCTTTCTTGGTTTATTAATTCCGCTACATCCCCTTGCGCAGGTCGCACACGCCGGCTGCCGCCATCTCGCGCAGCAGCGTCTCGCGATCGCGCGTCACGATCAGATCCAACGGGAAGTGAATCTCGTCGAGCATCTTGCGAGCGTAATCGAGCTTACCAATGGCCATGCCAATGTGCGCATCGGTCGAAACGCCAATGCCCACGCCCAGCTCGGCGCAGCGCTCAGCGATCTTGCGGCATACGGCCCAATGCTCAGTGTCAACACCGTGTTCAAGACTATGGTTGTTGATCTCGATAATCTTGTGCTTGGCCTTAGCCGCCAACAGCACCTCGTCGATATCGAACGGCACGCCCGAACGCCCCGTGTGACCCAGCATGAACACCTTGGGGTGCTCCAGGGCATTGATATACATCTCGGTCGCCTGGGCCAGCGTCGCGCCCTCAGCAATCTGTGGATTATGCACGCTTGCAACCAAATAATCCAAATTACGCGTAACCAAATCGAACAGCGAATGCTGACGACTGTACGAATCGCCAGCGATATCGAGCGTGACAGGAGTGTCCTCGCCAAACAGGCTTCCGTCCAGCGAAACGATATCGGCCTCGGCACCACGCAGCACCAGTACGCCGCTCCAAATGCGCGGCCAGATATCCTGGTTGATAAAGAATTGGTAACTGCGCAGGTCATTGGGACAAGCCGTAACCATAGAGCTCAGATGGTCGGCAGACCCGAGCACCTGCAGGCCACGCTCTGCCGCCCAGTACACATTCTCCTCAATGGTCGAATATGCATGCGCAGAGAACATCGTATGGGTATGAATGTCACAAGAAAGCAGGTAGGGCATCAGGTCTCCTTATCTGGCACGGCCGTCGCTTATATTCATTGTACGCATTGCCTTCGATAGTCGTAAAACCACTCCATCCCAAAGACACAACGTCCATGACAACGGGGTCCGGCTTAACACCAAACCCCGTTTCACGTAAAACATTGTAGGCAGAGCGCTTTACTTTTAACGATACTCGTCCGCCAACTGTTTCCAAGCGGGTAGCGAATTGACAATCGTTTCGTAACTCACGCAATAGCCCAGGCGGAACCAACCCGGCATACCAAAGCTGTCCGAGGGAACCGCAAGCAACTCATACTTCTTTGCGCGCTCGCAAAACGCATTCGCATCGGGCTCCAATGCTTTCACCCATAGGTAGAACGCGCCATCCGGCTCAACATAGGTGTAGCCATACTCCGCTAGTGCGTCGGTAAGCGCGGTGCGGTTGCGTGCATAGGCCTCAACGTCACTCGGCTCATCGATGCAGTCGATAATTACGCGCTGAAAGAGCGCCGGCGCGCACACGAAGCCCAGCGTACGGGCGGCACCGGCAACGGCCGGCATCAGACGGGCAGCCTGCGGATTGGTGTTGGGAACCAAGATCCACCCCACGCGCTCACCCGGCAGCGACAGCGACTTGGAATACGAGTAGCACACGATGGTGTGCTCGTAGATCGAGGGCACCCAAGGCACCTCGGCACCGTACACGATCTCGCGGTACGGCTCATCCGAGATGAGCATAATCGGATTCTCGGGATCGCGCTGAGCGTTGGCCTCGCGCAGAACATTGGCCAGTCGCGTCAGCGTGTCGCGCGTATATACGGCACCGGTCGGGTTGTTGGGCGAGTCGATAATGACGGCTGCCGTCTTGTCGGTGATCGCCTTGAATACGTTATCCACGCTCAGCTGGAATGTGTCCTCGTTGGCAAGCGCCTCGACACACGTGCAGCCGGCCTTCTCAATCCAAACGCGATACTCCGGAAAGTACGGGGCGATAACAATAACCTCGTCGCCCGGATTCGTAACGGCGTTGAGCGCGCAGGTGAGCGAAGCCGCGGCACCCACCGTCATAAAGACGTCTTTGCCCTCATAGCTCGTGCCAAAGCGGCGGTTGAGCGATTCGGCCACAGCGGCACGACATTGCGGCAGGCCCGGTGCGGGCGTGTAGCCGTGCAGCTGGTCGCTCGGCAGCTCCAGGGCCTTCTTAATGGACTCCGCCACAGCAGCGGGTGCCGGAACGCTCGGATTGCCCAGCGAAAAATCGAATACGTTTTCCGCACCGATCTGCGCCTTGCGCTCAAGGCCATAGCTAAAAATCTCACGGATGATGGAGCTTTCCGCACCGCGAGCATACATGGTTTCGTTGATCATCTGTTCCCCTTTCGCATAGGCGGTATTGTACGCTTTAGTTGAGCAAAGTGCCGCAGCAATGTTAATTGGGGACAGACTTAAATGCGTGAAAACGCTCATTTAAGTCTGTCCCCAATCAACAGATGGCCCCATATCGCTAAAAAAAAGCCTCCGCAGGTTTCCCCGCGGAGGCTTTCGCCACAAAGACTATTTGTCGTCGTCGGCGTCGGCATCGGCGTTGACGGCATGGTCATCGCCAGCGCCATCGGATGCCACTTCGGCATCCTCCTGCATGGCCGCCTGCGCAAAAGCCGCGGCATCAGCCGCCAGCTCCTCCTCGCTCATACGAGGCGCGCGCTTTTTGGTCGGCATACCGGCCGCCTTGGCATTGCGCTCCTCCTTGGCCGCCAGGATATCGCCCTCGCGCTCAAGGTAGGCATCCCACTCGTTGTCGAGCAGGGCATTCACGGCGTCGCCTTCGACGGTCTCGCGCTCAAGCAGCACCTTCGCCATCAGATCAAGCTGATCGCGACGGGCATCCAGAATCTCGACCGCGCGGCGATGGGCCTCGCGCATAATGCGCTGGACCTCGATATCGATGCGACGCGCCGTCTCCTCGGAGTAATCCTGGTGATCGGCGTAATCGCGGCCAAGGAACACCTGATGCTGCGCCTCGCCAAACACTTGCGTGCCGAGTTCCTCGCTCATGCCCAGGCGCGTGACCATCTCGCGTGCCATCTTGGTCGCGCGCTCCAGGTCGTTGCTCGCGCCCGACGTGATGTCATCGCACATGAGCTCCTCGGCAACGCGGCCGCCCAAGAACACGGCAAGCTCGTCGAGCATCTCGTTCTTGGTCTTGAGGAAGTGATCCTCCTGCGGAAGCTGCAACGTGTAGCCCAGAGCCTGGCCGCGGCTGACGATCGAAATCTTATGAACCGGATCGGAGTGCTCCAAGATGTGACCCACCAAAGCGTGACCGCTCTCATGATAGGCAATCGTGGTGCGCTCGGCCTCGGTCATCACGCGACCCTTGCGTTGCGGTCCGGCAATCACGCGCTCCATCGACTCCTCGACCTCGTCCATCGAGATCACGGAACGATGGCGGCGAGCGGCCAGCAGCGCAGATTCGTTGAGCAGGTTTGCCAGATCGGCACCGGTAAAGCCAACGGTCATCTGGGCGAGCTTCTCAAACTTAACGTCCTCGTCCATCGGCTTATTCTCGGCATGTACGCGCAAGATCTGCTCGCGACCCTTTACGTCCGGACGGTCGACCGTGACCTGACGATCAAAACGACCGGGGCGCAGCAATGCCGGATCCAGAATATCGGGGCGATTGGTTGCGGCGATCAGGATGACCGACTCGCTTTCCTCAAAACCGTCCATCTCGACCAGCAGCTGGTTGAGCGTCTGCTCGCGCTCGTCGTGACCGCCGCCCAGACCGGCTCCGCGCTGACGTCCCACGGCATCGATCTCGTCAATAAAGATGATCGACGGAGCCTGAGACTTGGCCTCCTTAAAGAGGTCGCGCACGCGGCTGGCACCGACACCCACGAACATCTCGACAAAGTCAGAACCAGAGATGCTAAAGAACGGCACGCCCGCCTCGCCGGCAACGGCCTTGGCCAGCAGCGTCTTACCGGTACCCGGAGGGCCCACCAGCAAAACGCCGCGCGGGATCTTGGCACCCAGTTTGCGATAGCGGTCCGGATCGCTTAGGAAGTCGCGGATCTCCTCGAGCTCCTCGACGGCCTCGTCCACGCCGGCCACGTCCTCGAACTTGACCTTGGGACGCGTAGCCTCGTTGGTCTTGGCATTGGTCTTGCCAAACTGCATGTTCCTGTTATTGGCGCCCATCATCTGGCGCATAAAGTAGAACATGATGGCGATCAGGGCGATCGTCGGCAGCACGCTCATCGCCAGGTCGCCCCAAAAATCGGGGTCGTTGGTGTTGACGATGTACTTGGTATCGGGGTGCTCCGCCATAAGCTCGGCAAGCGAATCGGAGCCGACATAGGTCGAGGAGAAGCTCTTGAGCTCGCTCGTATCGCCCTTGTCCTTTTTCGTCTTCCAGTAATGCCCCGCCACGCTTCCGTCTTGAACCGTATAGGTCAAATCTTCGACGCGATCCTGCTTAATGGCACTGACCATCTCGCTCGTCGCGAGCTTAACGGTATTGCTGGAGTTGGCAAAGCCGGAACCCATATTAAAGAAGGCATAGCCCAGAAGCGCGCAAGCCAAAAGAAAATACAGCCAGCCCGTACGCGTGGGCTTCTTGCCTCCGGGCATCCCCGGAATCTTTGGGTCCCGGGGAGTCTGGGGATTGTTGTCGTTACGGTCGTCGGGCATCTTACGAATAAACCTCCGGTTTCAAAATGCCCAGATACGGAAGGTTGCGATAGCGCTCGGCATAGTCGAGGCCGTAGCCCACCACAAAGGCATCGGGGCAATGGGTTCCAACATACTTGGGCGTGATGGCCGAGGTACGGTCCTCAACGTCCTTCCACAGGAAGGCAGCGACCTCCAGCGAAGCGGGCTTGCGGCTCTCGAGGTTCTTCATCAGGTACTTGAGGGTCAGGCCCGAGTCCAGAATGTCCTCGACGATCAGCACGTCGCGACCACGGATGTCGATATCCAGGTCCTTAATGATACGCACGATGCCCGAAGACTTCACACCGTCGCCATAGCTCGAAACAGCCATGAAATCGATGTTGGTCGGCAGCTCGATCTTGCGCATCAGGTCGCCCATAAAGACAACGGCGCCGCGCAGAACCGCGATCAACACCAGATCCTTACCAGCGTAGTCGCGCGTAATCTCCTCGCCCAGGCGAGAAACGATACCTTCGATATCCTCCTGCGTAAACAGAACCTTCTCGATATCCGGATGTTGAGAAGCCATGACAACCCTTTCTTGTGCTTAATCGCCCACACACCGCCGTATGGACGCGAACTACACATTCTAGCAGCGCACGGGGTATATTTTCCAGCCCGCGCATCATCAGCGCTGGAATACCGTCAACGCCGCACAGAAAAGCTGGTACGAGGGGCTAATCCGCGTCAACCACGCGAAGCAGATAGGCCACACGCGTCGCCGCCGTGCACTTAAAGCGTTCGTCCGCGCGAACTCCGGCGACCCACACCACGGCACCTCCCGGCGCCGTCCTCACCATGGGCACGCCGGCGCGCTCGGAAACGGGAATGCGAGCCTCTCCTAGCAAGTCGGATACCTTCTTGCTTCGGCCACTCATTCCTAACGGGCACATCACGTCTCCCGGTGCGGGACCGTCCACCCATAGGCGCGCCAATCGCGCCTCGGCAGGGATCTCGCCACGCGAGCCCGCCAGGATCCGCTCGCTA
This sequence comes from Collinsella sp., assembly GCA_019414515.1. Taxonomy (GTDB): domain Bacteria; phylum Actinomycetota; class Coriobacteriia; order Coriobacteriales; family Coriobacteriaceae; genus Collinsella. The sequence continues at coordinate 3,434 of DXLX01000012.1, read as the reverse complement.
TCGCTGTCGGCAAAACCCAGGGCAGCCGCGTCTACCAAAGCTGCCACTTCCCCGGCAGCCGCAAGCTCACGGGCGCGGCGCACGATATCGCATCCCGGTTCAACGGCCATCGGCTCTGCGACCAGCATACGTCCCCCGCCCAACGGCAAACGACCGGGTACGGTAACCCAGTCCGCGACCAGGCCCTCGCGAGCCACCGGAGCCTTAAACGCCAGCATGCCAAATTCGACGCGTGCGTCAATCCCCGCCGGAAGCGTGACCGAGCCTGCGCCCTCGGCAACGCAGGAAAGGACTCGCTCCACATGTCGCATCTCTGGACGAGCGTCCGGATCGATGCGTTTGATCGCCAGTCGCACGATGCGCCGCGCGATTACCACCTCGGCCGCAGCAAGGCGTCTGGCATCGAGCACTAGCGCACCCGCCGCCTCCTTGCGCAGGCAGCTTCGAAACGCCTGTGCCGACAGCTGGGATAGAAACGCATCTTCGTCACCAAGGATCTCGCAGGCGGCGCCAATCGTCTTGCACACGCTCGCATTACGCTGTGCCACCACTGGCATTACCCGATGGCGCACGTAGTTTCGCAGATACGAGATATCCTCATTGCTCTCGTCCTCACGCCACGGCTGACCATGTACCTGTAGATAGCCCACGAGCTCGCCATGAGTTAGGTCGAGCAAGGGGCGCACCACGATATTCCTCCGGTGAGGAATGCTCGATAGGCCAGCGGGCCCTGAACCCTTAATCGCGTTCATCAAAAACGTTTCCGCGCGATCCGAAGACGTGTGCGCGGTGCAGATACGAGCCGCCGTTCGCGGTGCCCCCGTCTGGGCGCAGAGCTCGCGAACATACCTCCGCGCCGCGGCATAGCGCACCTCGCGGGCCGCGGCCTCAATATTGCCCGACTCCCCATCAAAATAAGCGTGCTCCACGCACAGCGGTAAACCATATTTCGCGCAGAGCTCACGCACAAAGGCCTCGTCGCCATCGGACGCCTTGCCGCGCAGATGATGGTTTACATGCAGCACATGCAGGCGCTCGCGAGCAATGGGGGCAACACCGCGTCCGTCTTGGATATCCAGCTTTGATGTGCACGCCATAAGAAGCAGTGCCGTCGAGTCCGCGCCGCCTGATACCATGAGCACGACAGGAGCAGCCTGCTGCCTCGTCCGGGTCTCATCGACTGCCCCAGGCACGGCATGGTGTCCATAATGCTGAGATACCGTAGGCATTTGCTTCCTCCTCTATTCGTCCGCACCCATTGTATCCTTTGGAATCTTATGTCTCGTCTGCACCTTCATATCCTCGGCAGTGGCTCTAAAGGCAACTGCGCACTCATCGAGGGCCCGCAGGGGCTCATTATGGTCGATGACGGACTGTCTCGCCGCGAGACATTAAAGCGCATGGCAGAACTGGGGCTCTCGGCTGACAACGTCTCGGCTCTTCTCATTACTCATGAGCATAGCGATCACATCAAGGGCCTCGATATCTGGTGCAAGCACTGGCACGGCCCCCTCTTTGCCAGCAGGGGCACTCTTTCGAACAAAGAAAATCTTTCGCATCTGCCTGTCGAGGAATTCGATCCCGGTGACACCCTTTCCATTGCCGGCATCCACGTGCAAACCTACTCAACATCACACGATGTCATCAATCCAGTCGGCTATCGATTCAATGCTCTCGATGATTCCATCGGCTTTGCCACCGACACCGGAGAGCTATCGAGCCAAGCCATGAACACCCTCAAAGATTGTCGAGTCCTCGCGCTCGAAAGCAACCACGATGCGACCATGCTGCGCGAGGGAGAATATCCCCGCTTTCTTCAGGAGCGCATCCTGTCTGCAAGGGGACACCTCTCCAATGGCCAAGCCGCCGAAGCCGCGCGCGAACTTGTTACCGATCGCACCGAACAGCTCATTGCCATGCATATCAGCCAAGATAACAATCGTCCGAGCCTTACCGTCAAAAGCTATGCCAAAGCTCTGGCCGCAACCCTGGATGACGAGCTCGGCAGCTCCGCCACCCTTCTCCAAGGATCGCGAAAACTCTCGATACGCCCTGCGAGTCAGTATCAACCGGCAACCATTCAATAGACTGTCCTAGACAGCAAAAGGGGCCGAGAATCGCTTCCCAGCCCCTTTTGCTGTCTTTTAATAGCGCAGAACACCAACGAAGTTAGTCGATGGAGATCTTCGTAACGTTCTTCTTCTCGACGATCTTGGGAACCGTAACGGTCAGGATGCCGTCAGCGTACTTAGCCGAGAGGCCCTCGCTCGAAGCGTCCTTTAGATACACGCCACGCGTCGCGCTGTACGAGTTGAACTCCTTCTGCAGGAAGTTCTTGCCCTCGTTCTCCTCGTCTTCCTCGACATTCACGCTAATGGACAGACGGCCCTCGTTAAGCTCGACATCGATATCGTCCTTGGCGACGCCGGTCAGATAAGCCTTGACCTCATAGCCGTCGCCCTTATCCTCAACGTCAACGGGGAACGCCTTGGAAGCAATCGAGTTGTTTGCAAGGTCGGTCATATCATCAAACAGATCGAACAACGAGCTAGCAGAAGGACGAACGCCAAAAACCGAACGATAAGGAACCATGCTTGCCATGTTTACCACTCCTTTTAAGGACTGCCGAGTCATCTTCCAGGTGACTGGGACTTCTTTTGACGCTCTTATATATGCCCACCCAGTGCTCATATATACATCGACTATAAAGTTTTTTGAGTCCAGTACTATAAGCATATCTAAGTGCGTATGACTCAGGTTTTAGGAAGGTTAAGGTTCTTTGAACCAGAGCTTAAATACCGAGTATGTCCCCAGCTACAAATAACAAGGGGCTTACAATGAGCGCGTACACGTTGTTGGTAACGAGCTAAAGGGCATCATGGACGACCAAAACCAGAACAATATGTTTATGCCGACGCAGGGGGAAGATACTTCCACGCAGCCGCCACGGTTCCATCGCCCCCACATCTCGCAAGAGCCCATTAATGATCCGGAGCCCGAGTATGTGACGAGAAATCGATATCAAACGCTCGAGGATGCCCAAACGGGACGTAAACATATGGGCGTCGCCTCGGGAGACCCTGTATATCTGAAAGACGCACCATTATCTAAAAACAGCGCAGCTAGTGATGAGCCGATGAAAGCATCCGCCGCTCATCAACAAAGAGGTCCTCGACCAAAGCAAACCTTGACGCATTCGGCTCGCTATCTCGAAACGCCAAAACAGGGAAAATCAATCTTCGTTTCATCAAGTAAGCGACGCAAGCAGCATCGACTGACAATCCTGCTTTTGATCATTGCAGCCATAGCAGTCGCCCTTGTTATTCGTTTTATTTTCTTTAAATAAAAGCTCAATACCAAAAAGAATTAAATCGTCTGGCGTAAATGAGTCATTTATGCCCGGTAAACGCAAAAAGGGGGAGGCCGCGAGGCCT
>DXLX01000011.1 GCA_019414515.1 Collinsella sp. | reverse complement strand
GAACAGGAGTCGCTCGAGCTCGTCGGGCGGCAGGTTGAGGAGCTCGTCGCCGGGACGGTGCAGGCAGACCTTCCTGAGCTTGCCGATCTCGGAAGGCACGTGCAGACCTTTCGTCATGGCCTCCTACCTTTCTTTCGGGCCTTTCGGCCGAATCTCTCAGCGCCCTTCCATAGCGGACGCTGCTTGCTGACAGCTCTAGTTATATCCAAATTCCACCCGCAATTCCACCTCGCCCCCGAACGGTCAACAAAGTGCGATGAACGGTATATCGCACGAGATTCCCCCATAATGTACTTCGGCGTTCTAAAGTAACTTTTCTAAGGTAAACGCTCTTTTTTCCAAAAAAACTATTTGCAATTGCATCTCTAAACTTTTGATTCAGAATTGCATAGCTAAATCGGTTTTATGTATATAAATGATGTTTGTTTACGTTTCCGCCTGCATTCAATGATATTCAGCTATCCATCATTCTTATTCACACTTACGTACCAGTTGAGTGAGGATATAGACCGCTTGCAGACGAGCAGGACGTCAGTCCTATGACTTGTCAGCGTAAGAAGTAGGTAAAGATACCGTTCACGCGATACGTCCGTGCCAGCGGTCGACTAAATTGAGACAATAGTGATTAGTGTTAGGCTACCGTCCCTTGTGGGGACTGAACGGACAGATGCATATGCCGAGCAAAATCGAAAAGAAGCAAGCCGCCGCAAAGCTGCGCAAACCGCCGCGCGACTTCTCGTACACGCAAAACCGAGAGCTCAGCTGGCTACGCTTTGACAACCGCGTGCTCGACGAAGCCTTCGACGAAACCGTTCCGTTATTCGAGCGACTAAAGTTCGTCTCGATCTTCGAGTCCAACCTCGACGAGTTCCTTATGGTGCGCGTGGGCGGCCTGTCCGATCTGGCGGAGCTCAAAAAACAACCTGTCGACAACAAGAGCAATATGACCGCCTCCGAACAGGTCGATGCTGTCATGGCCGAAATGCCCGGGCTCCTTACCCGTTGGGAGTCCATCTTTAAGAGCATCGAGGGCAAGCTCGACACCTTGGGCGTTCACCGCGCCCGCATCGATTCGCTTACGCCCGAGGAGCGCACCTTTGTAACCCGCTACTTCCAGGCCTACGTGTCACCGGTCATCTCGCCGCTGGTCATCGATCCTCGCCACCCCTTCCCCAACCTGCGCAATGGCGCGCTCTATCTGGCCTGTGGTCTGGACGGTGCCACCGACGAGGAGAGCCTGCTGGGCCTTATCGAGATTCCCGCCTCGATGAACCGCGTGGTCGAGATCCCCTCGCCCACCGGCACCTACTCCTACATCTTGCTCGAGGACGTCATCCTCGCCTGCCTGGACAGCTGCTTTGGCTCCTATAAGCCGCTGGATCGTGCGCTGATCCGCGTCACCCGCAACGCTGACATCGATCCGGACGGCGAGGGCGTCGAGGAGGAAGAGGACTACCGCCAGCACATGAAGCGCATTCTCAAGAAGCGCCTGCGCCTGCAGCCGGTAGTGCTCGCGGTCTCGGGATCGCTCGAGAAGGCGACGCTCAAGACTATCCGCAAGGCGCTCGAGCTTTCGCGTCGCTCGGTCTTTACCTGCGATATCCCGCTCAACCTGGGCTACGTCTTTGGCATTGAGGGCAAGATTCCCGAGCACCTGCGCAACGAGCTGCTCTTTACGCCGTTTAAGCCGCAGCCCAATCCCACCATCGACATGACCCGCTCCATCCGCGAGCAGGTGCTGCAGCACGACAAGCTGCTCTTTTATCCCTACGAGGCCATGAACCCGTTCTTGGACCTGGTGCACGAGGCCGCCTATGACCCCGAGTGCATCTCGCTGCGCATCACGCTCTACCGCGTGGCCAAGCAGAGCCGCCTATGCGAGTCGCTGATCGATGCTGCCGAGAACGGCAAAGAGGTCACGGTGCTCATGGAGCTCCGCGCACGCTTTGACGAGCAGAACAACATCGAGTGGGCCGAGCGCCTGGAAGAGGCCGGCTGCACCGTCATCTATGGTTCCGAGGGCTTTAAATGCCACTCAAAGATCTGCCAGCTCACCTATCGCGAGGGCATGGCGCTAACGCGCCTCACACTTTTGGGCACCGGCAACTTTAACGAGAAGACGGCCAAACTCTACAGCGACTTTATGCTCATGACAGCCCATCCCGGCATCGGCGAGGACGCCAACCTGTTCTTCCGCAACCTGTCGCTGGGCAACCTGCGCGGCGACTACCGCTTCCTGGGTGTGGCGCCCGTCGGACTGAAACCGCTCATCATGCGCGGGCTTGACCGCGAGATCCAGCGCGCCCTTGCCGGCGAGCCCGCCCGCGTGTTCTTTAAGCTCAACTCGCTGACCGACCGCGAGGTTATCGACAAGATCGCCGAGGCATCGTGTGCCGGCGTGCGCGTAGACATGATCATCCGAGGCATCTCGTGCCTCAAGCCCGGTGTTCCGGGCAAGACCGAGAACGTGCATGTCCGCTCCATCGTCGGACGCTTTTTGGAGCACGCGCGCGTCTATGCTTTCGGCGTGGACTCGGACATGATTTACCTGAGCTCGGCAGACATGATGACGCGCAACACCGAGCACCGCGTGGAGATTGCCTTCCCCGTGCTCGACCCCACCTGCCGCGCCCTGGTGCACGAGTACATGGGCATGCAGCTGCGCGACAACGTGAAGGCCCGCAGCCTCACGAGCGACGGCACCTGGGTCCCCGTGGAGCGTGCAGAGGGTGAGAAACCCTTCAACTCACAGGAAGCCCTGCTGGAGCGCGCCTATCGCAACGCCGAGGCCGCGCCCGGGCCCGTCATTGAGGCGGAACCTGCCTCCGAGGCCGAGCCGCAGCCAGTAGCACCCAAGGTCCATGAGGTCCAGGCGACCGTCATTGAGCCCGAGCCTGCACCTGCACCTCAGCCCGATCCGCAGGTCACCAAGCCCGCACCCGAGACGAGCGCCCGTCGCGATAAGCCCGCTGGCAAGACCAAGGCCATCGAGCGCCATCGCCCCGGCCGCGTGCGCATGGGCCTGGGTCTGATCGGCCTGGGTCTTAAGACGCTCATTACCGGCAAGACGAAATAGTCGTTTGTAGAAGCAGTTTGTAGAAGCGCCCCGCATTTGAGGAAAGCCTCGGATGCGGGGCGCTTTTCCCTGCTACCATGGTGCGAACAACAACGCGAATGACAGGCAGGAATATGAAGCTCACTATAGAATCGATGACCTACGGCGCCGACGGGCTGGCGCACGCCGACAACGGCAAGGCCGTCTTTGTGCAGGGTGCCGTGGCAGGCGACACCGTCGAGGCCGAGGTCGTACAGGACGGCAAGTCATTCATGCGCGCCCGCACCACCGAGATTCTGGAGCCAAGCCCCAATCGCATTCAGCCTCCCTGCCCCTTCGTGGGCATCTGCGGCGGCTGCTCGTGGGGCAATCTCTCACGCACGGCACAGCTCGCTGCCAAGGAGCAAAACCTGCGCTCCACGCTCGAGCGCATCGGCAAGTTCGCTCCTGAGCAGGTCGATGAGTTGGTACAGCCCATCTGCCACACCAAGGACGACTGGGGCTACCGCAATAAAATCGAGCTCGAACCGACCGTCGTCAACGGTCGCGTGCGCCTTGGCATGCACGGTGTCGACCCCAGCAAAATCGTGACCGTCGATATGTGTCCGCTGTTCGATAAGCGCTTCCCGAAGGCACTCAAATCGGTCGTCGGCGCACTTAACTATCTAAGCGGCAGCCATGACTTGGGGCTCGAACGCGTGGGCATTCGCGCATCGCGCCGCACCAAGGCACTCGAGGTCGCACTCTGGACGCCGACAGGCTCTTTTCCGCGCTCGCAGGTCTCCCGCGTGCTGGCGGACGCCGCTCATCCCACGAGCATCGTGCGCGTGATGAGCAAGGGCGAAAAGAAGGCCCGCCGTGTCTCTAAGGTGGAGATGCTCGCCGGTGAGGGCTCATGGACCGAGAATATCGCCGAGGGTCAGATGCGCTTGTCTGCCCCGTCTTTTTTCCAGGTCAACACCAAGGGTGCCGAGATTTTGATCGAGCTTGTCATGGAAGCGCTCGATCCGCAGGAAGACGAGCTTGCCGTGGACCTGTACTGCGGTGCCGGCACCTTTACCCTGCCGCTCGCCCGCCGCTGCGACTTTGTCGCCGCCGTCGAGGCCTACGGCCCCGCCGTGCGCGACCTGCGCCGTAACCTGGAGATCAACAAGCTTGATAACGTCGACGTCATTGGCGGAGACGCGGTGCGCGAGTTCCCCGACCTGGATGCCGACGTCTTGGTGGTCGACCCGCCGCGCGCAGGCCTCGCCCCCGAAGCGATCGACCTTATCGCCAGCACGAGTGCCCGCGATGTCGCCTACGTGAGCTGCGACCCGGCCACCCTGGCGCGCGATCTCAAACGCTTTGTCGAAGAAGGCACCTTCTCCCCCGTAAAGATCGCGCCAGTCGACCTGTTCCCACAAACCTTCCACTGCGAGACCGTCGTCCACCTTAGACGCAACTAGCCACTTAATCATTGCTCAGAAAAATCATTGGGAAATCGAGCGTGGCAAGCGGAAGTCTTCGGGGTATAAGACGGCTAATTGTATGCCGCCTATGAAAGGAACCCTCATGCCCAGCGTTGCCGTTCTCGCCGCCGATGGCTTTGAAACTATTGAATGCTTGACCATGGTCGATGTCATGCGTCGCGGCGGCGTGCGTGCCACGCTCGTCTCGATCATGCCCACGCGCGAGGTCGTAAGCTCGCTGCAGATCCCCGTGACCTGCGATGCGCTCTTTGATGAGATCAACTTTGACGAGTACGACTGCGTCGTGCTGCCCGGCGGCCTGCCCGGTGCCACCAACCTGCGCGCAGATCAGCGCGTCTGCGACGTGGTCTGCGAGTTCGCCGCAACCAAGCACGTCGCCGCCATCTGCGCCGCCCCGTTTATCCTGGGCGAGCTCGACCTGCTCGAGGGGCGCCATGCCACGTGCTTCCCTGGCTTTGAGAAAAGCTTCCCCGAAGGCGCCTATACCGGCGAGAAGGTCACGCAAGACGGCAACATCATCACTGCCAGCGGCATGGCACAGTCCCTCCCCTTTGCATTGGAGCTGCTGCGCACGCTCGCCGGCGACAAGGCCGTCGAGAAGGTCGCCGAGGGCATCCAACTATGATTTTGGCTTCGCAATCGCCGCGCCGCATAGAGCTGATGCGCGAGGCAGGCTACAACATTCGCGTGATTCCCGCGGATATCGACGAAACGCCCTTTGATGGCGAGGCCCCGCTCACGCTTGTCGAGCGCTTGGCACGCGCCAAGGCGGCTGCCGTTGCTGCCGAGTATGCCGAGCCCAATGAGCTGACGGTCGCGGCCGACACCATCGTCACCTTTGACGGCAAGATTCTGGGCAAGCCGGCAACCGAGGACGAGGCGCGCACTATGCTCCGTGAGCTTTCGGGCCGCACGCACCAGGTCGCAACCGGCGTCTGCATCGTTAAGGCAGGCGATACGGCCGCCCCGCATGCCGCCGAAAGCCTGTCCTTTGTCGATGTGACCGACGTGACGTTCTACGAGCTCACCGACGAGCAGATCGAGCACTACGTCGCCTCGGGTGAGCCCATGGACAAGGCCGGCGCCTACGGCATTCAGGGCACAGGAGGACGCATGCTCGTGCACGATATTTCGGGCGACTTCTATAACGTGGTGGGCCTACCCATCGCCCGCGTCGCGCGCGCGATTCAAAAACTCTCGTAATTGCATCTGGCGCTGGGTATCCCCCGGCGCCTACAATTTTGGCGTACCGTACGGATCCCGACCGGGCACAAGGCGCGGCGGAAAACCGATAGGAGTTAAACATGGATACACTGCTCGAGGCCATTGACGTCTGCGATGTCGATGGCTTTTGCTATGGCAACTATACGGACGAGGAGGCCGGCACCGGTTGCACCGTAATCGTGGCACCCGAGGGCGCCACCGGCGGCGTTGACGTTCGCGGCGGTGCTCCAGCATCGCGCGAAACCGACCTGCTGCGACCCGAGAACACCGTCGACAAGGTCCACGCCGTCTGCCTTTCGGGTGGATCGGCCTTTGGCCTCGAGGCTGCAAGCGGCGTCGCTCGCGAGCTTGAGAGCCGCGGCATCGGCCTTCCCGTCGGCCCCACGCAGGTGCCTATCGTGTGCTCCAGCTGTATCTTCGACCTCGCCTTTGGTAACCCCACCGTGCGCCCCGACATTGAGGCCGGCATCGCCGCCGTGCGCGAAGCACTCGACCACACCCCCACCAAGCTCGAACAGGGCAACGTAGGCGCCGGCACGGGCGCTACCGTGGGTAAGCTCATGGGGCCTGCCACCTGCATGAAGGCCGGCCTTGGAGCTGCCGCCGTGGCACTCGGCCCCATCAAGGTGGGCGCCGTGGTCTCGGTCAACGCCTGCGGCAACGTTGTCGACCCCTTCACCGGCGAGTGGGTCGCCGGCATGCGCGCCGCAGCCGATAGCGACCAGATCGTCGACATGGAACTCGCAGCCTTTGCCGCCGCCGGATCCATGCAGATGCCGCTCGACCGCACCAACACCACCATCAGCTGCATCGTCACCAACGTGGAACTCACTAAGGCACAAGCCACCAAGGTCTCCCAGATGGCCGCAGACGCCTACGCACACGCCATCCGCCCCACACACACCACCAACGACGGCGACACCATCTACACCCTCGCCAGCGGCAAACTAGACGCTCAGACAAGCGCCGCCGTTCCCCTAGACCTACTGGGCATGCTCGCCGTAAGGGCCCTACAGACCGCCATCGTAAACGGAGCCAAAACCGCCAAAACCTCCCACGGCATCCCCGGCGCCGCGAAGTAGCCTAACCTGACCGGTTGCCCGGTGGGGCTTGGTTATGTTTGCTGCTCTACAGTCCTGGCTCGCACGAAGAGCACATTAAGTGCTCTTCGGCTCGTGCGGAACTCGCGACAAACATAACCAAGCCCCACCGGGCAACCTACCAACCAGATTCTTTTCAGCCCAGGCCCCTGTGTACCGCGCGTCGAAGATCTTCAAATTCAAATAAACTGACAATCGATTCTTATAGCAGAGGCCCCTTGGCCTTTAGTTTGATACAAGTTCCGCACGAGCCGGAAAGCACTTAATGTGCTTTCCGTGCGAGCAGGACTGTTCGCAGTAGCAAACTAAAGGCCAAGGGGCCCAGTCAACCTATCAGCAGCGATTACTCGGCAGCTAGTTGAATTTGAAGATCTTTGAGGCAAGACGGTATAGGCCGAGTGTGGTTTTGTCTCCGGCCCGTCCGCGCAGATTGGTGAAGAACCCGACCACGCCGTAGCGGGCACGACGATACATGCGCTCGTCGTAGGCCTTCAAATCATTCCACAGCGTCTTTAGGCGCTCGTCGGCGCAATCTTCCTCGGAAAGCTTGGTGAGCACCGAGCAGATCGCCATCATCATGGTGAAATAGCCCATCATGTACGAGCGCAGACGCGACGACTCAACATCGCTGTACAGGTGGTACGACTCCATCATGATGCGCGTCACACGGAACTGCTGGTCCAGACGCTTGACCATCGTGGCCTCGTTGACACTCTGGCCCTCGCGACCGATAAAGTAGCGATAGAGGTCGATGTCGGCGTAGTACATGGTCTTGCAACGCGGCAGCGGCACGTAGGCGTAGATGTTGTCCACATAGAACGTGTGCGGCGGCATGGGAAGGTTGGACTCGCGCAGCACATCCGTGCGATAGCACAGGCTGTGCATGAGTAGGTTCTGGTCCAGGCGGAAATGACCGATCTGATCCCAGGAAAAGATCTTTTTGCGCGGCAGGGCAAATTTGTAGCCAATAGCGGTATGCGTGCCCTCGTAAACCTTCTCGTACACGTAGTTCGAGATAAACAGGTCAACGCGCTGGTCACGCTCTTCAAAGCCACGCAGAATCGACAGCATAGTCGAAAGAGCCGCAGCATCGAGCCAGTCATCCGAGTCGACGACCTTGTAGTAGGTGCCCTGTGCCTCGCGCAGACCCGAAAGGACGGCAATACCGTGGCCGCCGTTCTCCTGGTGCACCGCGCGAATGATACCGGGATAACGTGCCTCCCACTCGTCGGCCTTATCGGCCGTCTCGTCCTTGGAGCCGTCGTCCACTACGATAATCTCGATATCGGTGGCGTAATTGCTCCCCTCCAAGATGGAGGTGATGCAATGGTCCATGTCCTTGGCGGCGTTATACGAGGGAATACCGAATGTTATGACTTTATGCATGGCAGGCGATAATCTCATCCGAAAGATCGAGGGCGGAATTGGTCACAGCGTCCATATCGTAGTAACGATACTCGGCCAGACGACCCACCGGGTGGAAGTTCGTCAGGTTCTGGACGCGCTCAAGATAGCGCTCATAGAGCTCACGGTTCTCGGGCTCAAGAATGGCGTAGTACGGCGTCTCGCCCGAGCCGGGCGTATAGGCCTTGGAATACTCCTTCATGATGGTGGTCTTGCCGGGCAGGATCTGACCGGTCATGTTCTTGAACTCGGTAATGCGCGTGTAGTCCTCGCTCGTGGTGTAGTTGACGGTACCCACGGGCTGGAACTGGTCCATATCGAGCGTCTCGAACTTCATGTCGAGCGTGCGGTACGGTAGCGCGCCCAGATCGAGATTGAACAGCTCATCGAGCGGACCGGTGTAGACAATCTCGCCACCATAGACCTTGCCGTCGATCTTGACGGTGGTCTCGTCGATCTCAAAGAGATCGCGGGCGTCCACGTCGCAGAACACGTCGATCAGGTCGTGGTCGAGCATGTGCTCAAAGAGCGCCGTGTAGCCCTCCTGCGGCATGCCCTGGAAGGGAGCTTGCGGGAAGTAGCGGTCATCATCGCCCACAAAGACGGGAACGCGGCCGGTGATCGAGGGATCGATCTGATCGGGCGTCTGGCCCCACTGCTTCATGGTGTAATGCAAAAAGACGTTCTCGTAGACGTAATCGGCGACCTCGGCAAGATCCGGGTCGTTCTTCTTACGCAGCTCCATAATGGGCACCTTGACATCCTTGCCAAAGGTCTCCACGAGCTTCTGATACAGCTCCTCGCCGCGCTCGTCACCAAAGGCGAGCTTGAGACTCGCATGGTTGAAGGGCACGGGCATAAGGGTACCGTTGATGTTGGCGAGCACCTTGTGCTGATAATCCGTCCACTTGGTAAAGCGCGACAGGAAATTGTGCACGCGCTCGTTAAAAGTGTGATAGATATGCGGACCGTACTCGTGGATCAGGATTCCGGCCTCGTCAGTGCAGTCATAGGCATTGCCCGCAATGTGGCTACGGCGCTCCAAAACGGCAACACGATAGCCGATGGTCTCGGCAAGACGGCGGGCGCAAACGGCACCGGCATATCCAGCACCGACGACAATCATGTCGTACGCGCCGGCGTTAAAGCCTTCAGGCAGGCCTGAGGTAATCTGCATCGATACTCCTTGTCAAAAGCCACGGGCTCGTTAGCTGGGCTTTTCTCGAACATTCTTCGAGACATATTTATCAGAGCGATTATAGCGCTAATGCGTCCTATAATGAGCTTGCCACACAAGGAAAGCTCAAGCACCGCGGCGTACATAATTGAAAGGTAAACCCGCTAGCAGCGGGTTTATTCGTGTACAGCCGAGGGCCTGGAGCTTAGCGGAACGCTTGTAAGGAGTAACATGAGCGATTTCCTAAACCGTATGAAGTCTGCCGCCAAGGCCGACCTTAAGACCATCGTCCTGCCCGAGGGCGAAGACCCGCGCACCATCGTCGCGGCGAACAAGATCATCGAGGAGGGCCTGGCCAACATCGTCATCCTGGGCAACCCCGATGACATCAACGTTCCCGGCGCCACCGTCATCGACCCGCGCAACGCCGAGAAGCACGAGGAGTACGCGCAGAAGTTTGCCGAGCTCCGCGCCAAGAAGGGCGTCACCATCGAGCAGGCTCGCGCCCAGGTGATGGACGCCACCTACTTTGGCACCATGATGGTCAAGATGGGCGATGCCGACGGCCTGGTCTCCGGCGCCTGCCACTCCACCGCCGACACCCTGCGCCCCGCGCTGCAGATCCTCAAGACCGCCCCGGGCACCAAGCTGGTCTCGGCCTTCTTCGTGATGTGCACCGACACCCCGCAGTTTGGCACCGACGGCACGCTGATCTTTGCCGACTGCGGCCTCAACATCAACCCGTCCTCTGACGAGCTCTCCGAGATTGCCATTGCCTCCGCTCACTCCTGGTCCACCTTCATGGGCAATGTCGAGCCGCACGTGGCCATGCTCTCCTACTCCACCATGGGCTCCGCCGGCGGCGAGGTTGCCAAGAAGGTCCAGGAAGCCGTGAAGTTCTGCAAGGAGAAGGCCCCCGAGCTCGCCATCGACGGCGACCTGCAGCTCGATGCCGCTATCGTCCCCACCGTCGCCCAGCTCAAGGCCCCCGGCTCCTCTGTCGCCGGTAAGGCCAACGTGCTCGTGTTCCCCGACCTCGAGGCCGGCAACATCGGCTACAAGCTGGTCCAGCGCTTCGCCGGTGCCGACGCCTACGGCCCCATCCTGCAGGGCATCGCCAAGCCGGTCAACGACCTGTCGCGCGGCTGCTCTGCCGACGACATCGTGGGTGTCGTGGCCATCACCGCCGTCCAGGCTCAGATGGCTGAGTAGCGGACGTACTCGCCCGAAGGCCGCACAGGTTAACCCCTGAAAACGTCCTCGACCAATGAAACGCCCCCGTTCTGCTCCTTCGGAGCTACGAACGGGGGCGTTTCTGGTCAGTGCGGAATGTTTTCAGGGGTTAACCTGTGCGGCCTTCTACTATCACGTGGCATTCAGGGAATCTGGGGTGGACGGCGGCTTGGCTACGAGCAGGGGCTGAGAATTTGGATGGATGGGCGACGTTGCTGAGAGCGTATGCGTTGCAGGTAATGACCACTTTGGAGCCATAAGATAGACTGCGTTCCGATTTCTGGCCTTCCGGAAAATGTGTCCCGGTTTGGAGGCTGATTGTGGGATGGAGTTTCCGCCCCGCTCGTCTCGTCCATCAAATAAGGCCTCCGGAGCTCGTTGCTCTGGAGGCCTTTCTCTCAATTGCAGACGAATGCGCTAGTTGCTACCGGTCAGACGCTCGACGTCGTGGGCGATCATGTATTCCTCGTCGGTGGGGATGACCATGACCGTGACGGCGGAGCCGGCAGCGCTGATGACCTGCGGGCCGTTGCCCACGGCCTCGCGGTTCTTATTGTTGTCGATGCGCACGCCCAGCCACTCAAAGCAGTCGCAGAAAGCCTTGCGGATCGACCAGTCGTTCTCGCCGATGCCGGCAGTAAAGGTAATGGTGTCCACGCCCGCCATGGAGGCAATCATGGAACCGGCCTGCTGCATGGCCTTGTAGGCGAACATGTCGAAGGCGAGCAGGCAGCGCTCGTCACCCTCGGAGGCGCGCGTGCGGATGTCGCGGGCGTCGTTGGAGATACCCGAGATGGCAAGCAGACCGGACTGCTTGTTCATCATGTCGTCGACTTCCTGGTAGCTGTAGCCGCCCTCGCGCTGCAGGTAGCACACGGTGGCCGGGTCGATGGAACCGCAACGGGTGCCCATCATCAGGCCGTCGAGCGGCGTGAGGCCCATCGTGGTATCGCGGCACACGCCGTCCTCAATAGCGGCGAGCGAGGCGCCGTTGCCCAGGTGGCACGAAAGCAGACGGTGGCAGCGCGTGCCCAGGATCTCCTTGGCCATCATCCACTCGTAACGGTGGCTCGTGCCGTGGGCGCCGTACTTGCGCACGTGATACTTGTCGCACACGTCCTTGGGCAGTGCATAGGTGTAGGCGACCTCGGGCATCGTCATATGGAACGACGTGTCGAAGACGGCCACATTGGGCAGCTCCGGATACTTCTCGCGGCAGTACTCAATCGCCGCAGCTTCGCCGTAGTTGTGCAGCGGGGCGAGCGGCGCCACCTCAAGGATCTTGGCCATGACCTCATCGTCGACGACCGCGGAATCATCGAAGTACCAGCCGCCCTGAACGATACGGTGGCCGATGCCGTCGATCGTAAAATCGGTCTTCTCGAGCTCCTCGAGCACGCGCGCGATGGCAGAGCGATGATCAGGGAAGGGAATCTCCTCGGTCTGCTTGGCGCCACCGTTCTCGGAATGGCCAAAGATGCCCATCTCCGAGCCGATACGCTCGCAGTTACCTTTGGCGAAAACCTCGCGGGTATCGGTGTCCAAAAGCTGATATTTAAGGCTCGAGCTGCCGGCGTTGACAACAAGTACGTTCATGAGACTCCTTCGTGATTACAGTACGGTCGGCAAACCTATAAGGCGGCCGTATCCTTAATAAGAAGTTATCAGAGTTCAATAATTATCTATTAAACTCTTCGCTCAAAGCGCATAAAAGGGGGCTGAACGGCACAAGGCCATCCAGTCCCCTCCCCTTGCATCAATTACTTGCCGTTGACGATGCGCTCGACGTCGGAAGCAATCATGAACTCCTCGTCCGTGGGGATGACGAAGATCTTGACCTTGGAATCCTTGGCGGACAGGCACCAAGCGCCGTCGCCACGCAGGGCGTTACGGGCATGATCCATCTTGACGCCCATAAAGGCCAGACGGTCGGCAACGCCAGCACGAACGGCCGGAGCGTGCTCACCGATGCCGGCGGTGAAGACGAGCGTGTCCATGCCGCACATGGAGGTGGCCATCTCGGCGGCCTTGGCGGCAATCTTGTAGACGAACATATCGAAGGCGAGCTGAGCCTCGGGGTCACCAGCAGCGGCGAGCTCCTCAACGTTGCGGCAGTCGTTAGTCTTGCCGCCGGTCACAGCCAAAAGGCCGGACTTCTTGTTCATCATCTCGTCGACCTCGTCGAAGGTGTAACCGCCCTCGCGCTGCAGGTAGCACACGGTAGCCGGGTCGATGGAGCCGCAGCGGGTGCCCATCATGACGCCGTCGAGCGGGGTGAGGCCCATAGTGGTATCCATGCACCTGCCGTCCTCGATGGCGCACAGGGAAGCGCCGGAGCCGATATGGCACACAACGACCTTGCGGGCCTCGCCGTTGGTCATCTCGGCGACCTTCTTGGAGATGTAGCGGTAGCTGGTGCCGTGGGCGCCGTACTTACGGATGTGCAGCTTGTCGCAGACGTCCTTGGGCAGAGCGTAGGTCTTGGCGACCTCGGGCATATTGAAGTGGAAAGCAGTGTCGTAGACCGTGACGTTGGGCAGGTCGGGATACTGCTCGAGGCAGTACTCGATAACGTTGGCCTCGGGGTTGTTGTGCAGCGGGGCAAGCGGGGCGACCTCGCGGATCTTGGCGAGGACGTCTTCGTCGACGAGGGAGGAATCACCGAAGTACCAACCGCCCTGAACGATACGGTGGCCGATGCCCTCGATCTTGACGCCGTTGGCCTCGAGGTCCTTCAGGACGACCTCGATGGCGACCTTGTGGTCGGGGAACTCGATGTTCTCGGTCACCTTCTTGGAACCGTTGGCAGCGTGGGTGAAGGTACCGCCGGTAAAGCAGACGCGCTCGCAGGAGCCCTTTGCGGACACCTTGTGGGACTTGGTATCGATGACCTGATACTTAAGGGTCGAAGATCCTGCGTTGACGACCAGAACGTTCATGTGTCTCCCTACTAACAGGCGGTGTGGCGCCGCCAGGTTACATACGCTTCAATAATAAACCCAAACGCCCTCGCGCTCGGGTTTATTGCGTTGATATATAAGTTATCGATGCCGCAGCTTCCGTTTCATTGCACGGCGCAGGCGTCCTCAGATGAGGTTCTCGCCCAGGTTCTTGCCGCCGAGGACGTGCATGTGGAAGTGCATGACAGTCTGGCCGGCGTTGACGCCCTTGTTGGAGATGACGCGGAAGCCGTCCTCCAGGCCCTTGGCCTTGGCAACCTCCTGGATGGCGTGGGCCATGGCGCCCATGGTCTCAGCCGGCACGTTGTCGGCGATGTCGCCGTAGTGCTTCTTGGGGATCACGAGCGTGTGGACCGGCGCCTGGGGGTTGAGGTCGTCGAAGGCGATGACTTGGTCGTCCTCGTAAACGACGGTCGAGGGGATCTCGTGGTTGGCAATTTTGCAGAAGATGCAATCACACATGGTTGGTTCCTTTCTAACGACAACGCAACAGAAGGTGGCGTTGTTCAGTGAAACACCAAGACAGTTTAGCCCACTTCAAAGATCCGAATTGAGCGAAATCCATTCCTCGGCAATCGCAATGGCCAGAGGGCTTTATCCATCCATATGCTCGCGCCTATTTAAAGTGTTTGACCTCGGGAACGATCAACACCGGAAGGACGGATAGACCGTAAAGCAGAGTAATAAGCATCATTTGTTTGTCGTAATCTGAACCGGAAATAGCCGCAATCCCAATAGGAAGCATATAAGAGCCCAAAAGGCTAACTTCGGCCATAATGCCGCCAGCGCTGCCAGCATAACGAGTGCCGATTTCAACAAATAAAACTGGCAGAGCTTGAACAACTGGACCCATCATGCTCGTAACGATGCCGCACACTGCAAGCAATACCCCCATGGACTTCAAGCCCGAGGCAAACCACGCAACTGCAAATGAAATAGAGCCAAGAAGCCCGACAATCACAAGATACGGTCGCGCAAGGCGGCATTTACCGTAAAGCATCGGAGCAATCAAGCAGCCGATAATCCCAGCAGCGGTTGTCAGCGCCGCCATTTCGCCGGCCGTCGAAGCATCGGTGCCTCGCACAAGCTCAAGAGCCTGAGGTAGCACACCGGAAAAGGCGGTCGTGGCGGCAAGTGAGAAAGCGGCGCAAATCGCGCAAAGCCAAACGTTACGCGAACGAAAAGCAGTCAGAAGGGCTTGGTCGTGCTCAACGCCATCAGGAATAAGTGAGTCATGCTGTACGTTCTTACCAAATAAACCCCAGAAGATAGTCAGAACGACCAACAACGCTTCTGCAACTGTATAGCCCATTAGCACGGAAGACATAAACGCCGATGACGCTTGCGCCGCCGCAATGCCAAAGCAAGTCGCCGCATAGTAAATGCCCATCGCAACATCCGTCTTATCTGCAAACCAAAGTCCAAGCGTCTTTGCATTATTGGCAGTCAATGCCGCCATCCCCACGCCGATGCAAAACATCGAGACAAGTTGAGCAGGATAGTTCGATAGGGTGAAAATTCTGATAGCGCCGCCGACTAAAGAAACACAGAACCCGCCAAGTATCACTACTTTGGGCCCAAGCCTATCTCCAAGTGATCCGAACGGGAGACTAAAGAAAACCGCCGCAAGCATTGGCGCCAGAAAGAGAGATGAGAATCCGACAGGGTCGATATTCATCTGAGGCATGATGACCGTAGCATAGGCAGCGACCTGATACTGCATGAAGTTGCCCAAAAAACAGAGACCACACGTCAACAGCAATATTAACCAGCGGTAACCACTCGAAGCCCGCTTTTGCTCAACTTTGTGCGCAACTTCGCACGCTTCACCATCCATTGCACCAACCTCACATTAAAAATGGTCGTGACCCCCATATCAACTGGAGGTCGCGACCAGGCAAAACACCGATTAATTATAATTCAGAAGTCTCAGGCATCTCGGCTTTTGCCGCCGCACCAGTCTCGGGCAACATCGCAATAGGCAAAACGCTCGCAAGGAAAAGAATCGATTCGATCGTAAAGTTCAACGTCCAATTGTCACCAGAAATAGACGAAACAATAACGGGAACAAAATAGGAGCAGAGAAGGCCGACAGTACCGATTATTCCACCAGCGCTACCGGCATATTTCGCGCCAATCTCAGGAAGATCAGGAGTCATTGCCTGAATAATGGGGCCAGAAAGAGCGGTCATAAAACCATTGAGGACGAGAGCAACCCACATGACAGTGCCAAGCGGCAAAAACCAGTTTGCAACCATTACAACGGCGGCAATCACCGTGGTTACAATGAGAAACGGTTTATTCTTACCGAGCTTGAGGACGGCAGCCGGTCCCGCAAAACAAGCAAAGAAGCTACCAACTGTAATAATTGCTGCCATAGATCCAGCGGTGGCAGTATCACCGCCGCGAACGAGCTCAAGCGCAGACGGCAGAATTGCGCAATATGCCGTGGTTGAAGCGAGGGTAAGACCATAAGCCAAGGCAATGCACCAAACGCCGCGCGACTTAGCGGCAATCTTAATGTACTTCATAACCGGCTCGGGCTCGGGCATGGGCTCGCCCTCCGGGACGTTCCTCATAAAGAAGATCCACAGCGCAGCAGTTACAGCTTCGGCAATAGCAGCGACCAGATAAGACACGTCAAGCGTAGGAAAATAAGTGCTGAATGCCTGGGCTATCACGATGGACACACATGAAGCAGCATAGAAAACTCCCACGGCAAGGGAGGTCTGCTGTTTAAACCAGGAACCCAGCACCTTTGCCAGATTGGCATTGAGCGCCGCAATGCCAAAGCCGATCATAAACATCGAAACGATCTGCACGGTAAAGTCATTAATCATGAAATAACGCAGAAAGCCGCCTACAGCAGAAAGCACCATGCCAATTGACACGACAAGCTTAACGCCGTAGCGATCAGCAAGAGATCCTGCAGGAATCGACAAAAACACAGCGGTGAGCATCGGCATCAACATGAGATTGGTAAGCCCACCGGCATCGATGCCGAGAGTCGTCATCACGACGACACCCCATGCTGAAACCTGATATTGCATGAAGTTTGCCATGAAGCAAATGAGGCAAACTACGAATAAGATCATCCACCGATAACCCGATAGCTTTTCTTCTTGAGCCATTTCTTTCTCCTTACGCGGGGATAGTTCAAGCTGAATTCAATGGGGCTAATTAGCCCACTCCATTGCGGCTTCTTTCACTAATCGTTGAGTAGCACCTCGTACATAGGACGGAACACCGAATCTTCTTTGGCATGCAGCGAATGCACCGGCTTCCACTCGTTTTCGTCAATTACCATATGAATGATATGAATGTGGTTCTCAGCGGTATAGGGGTCCCATGGTGCCTTGCCCTCAACAAACGGTTTGCCCGTCTTCGCAAAGCTGAACCACGCATCGTTCATTTCATCCGCGAGATGCGCTGGAGGATTGTCACCCGTAAACATCAGACCACTCGCGGTATCAAGATTCTTGAAAACGAACGGCACCTCGATTGCGTGGCAAGAACCCATTCCCTCGACACGAGATTTATAACGGAACAAATAGTTGTACACGGGCTTAAACGCCGACTGCTCTTCAGCCATAAGGTCGGTGCCGACAAAGAAACCGGTTGAGTTCATAAAATTGGTGTAATTCTCGGCAAAATCGCGCTCAGGCCATGCCTTTCGATATGCTTGCTCCCAGTAATCGATATCAATCTGATCATCAAAATGAATCGGGAATTGGCCGTGCCAGAATCCGGGAAGGTCATCGAAATAGAAATGGAAATAAGTAAACTCGTCCTCGGTACATCCAATCATGATATCGATATCCTTGGCTGCGCCCTCCGCCCAGGCCTTCATCGGCTTCTTGGGAAGAAAAGACCCGTCGCAAACCGGCGAGAAAATTAGCGACACTTCGTAGGTATGACGATCGCACCACACCTGCATGCCCTCAATGAGCTCGTCTGCCGACTTCGCTAAGAGCTCTTGGGCGGTTTTGCATCCCATGATTTCGGCGAACTCCCGAGCAAAGTACTCGCCGCGCTCGCGGGTCTTATAAAGCTGGATAGGGCCGGACTCCAAAATCGCACGTTGGAAATACTTATTTGCCTCTGGCAATATGGAAAGAAGAGCCTGGCTGGAAGAGCCTGCCGACTCACCGAAAAGCGTGACACAATTGGAATCACCGCCGAAGGCCGAAATATTCTCATGCACCCACTCGAGCGCACGGATTTGATCAAGAATGGCAAGATAGCCGGCGTCTTTGTAGTCCTCTCCGCCCGGCAGGCAATCGAGCAGCAGCGACCCAAACAAGTTCAGACGGTAGTTAATCGAAACAATAACGACATCCTTCGCTGCCGCAAAATTGGAGCCGTTATATAGCGGGTCGGCAGATCCACCTGAGAAGTAGGCACCACCATGGATATATACCATGACAGGAAGGTTCTTGCGTGCGTGTCCCCTGACCCACACGTTAAGGCTCAGGCAATCCTCCCCTTGCTCATGAAGCGAAGCGAGTTCAACTTCATCGATAAATTGCCTGGCAGAATGCCCGAATTCCACGCATTCAATTTCCTCATCGGAATCATCAAGGCGCTCAGGGGCACGCCAACGAAGATCACCTACCGGCTGCTTTGCATAGGGAATGCCCAAAAAAGCTTCAACCCCGTTTTCGAGCGTCTTGCCCGAAACTATACCCGTCCTAGTCTTGACCTTCATTGCTTGTCCTTCCTCACAATTAAGATGCTAGATCGATATGATTTAAGCTAGCTGGCTTGAAACCATCTTAGAATTTGGAGAAAGTCAAAGGTCAACGACGTGTTTCGATGGAATACCAGCTGGATACCAAGCGCTTAAGACCGTTCACCTCGTCAAAACGACCGCTTGCCCGACAATGACGGAGTAACAAACATTAGAATAGCTCCAAGGTTTTGAGTGGCCCTAGGGCAGTCGGAAGGTGTGACATGGAACGCGAGTTTTCCCTTAATATCAAGCAGACGGCCGGCCTCTACGGCGTAAGCGCAGACACTCTTCGCTATTACGAGGCAATTGGTTTAGTTGCCCCAAAGCGCGGGGCGAATGCCTACCGTGAATACAGGAAGGACGATTTCGGCAGACTCAACATCATCATGTCAATGCTCAATATGAACTACACGCTTAGCGAAATCAGATCTTTCCTAGATAACCATTCACTCGAAACGAGCTTTGAACTGTTCAGCAACGAACTTGATAGCATCGACGCAGCCATAGCAAAACTATCGCAACGGCGCCGAAAGATCGAGCATTGCATGCAGAACATATCCATGTCGTTAAGAGCACGCGAGGAAAAACAGTCGAGGGTGGTTCATAAGGGACCCCGAGGATATGTCATCGTAAGCGAGGATGAGCTAAGCGGCGACATAATTCCCTACGCCACCATTAAGCGCATGAAAGAACTCGGGATGGAAATCGATTCGATACACACGGTTCCATGCTTCATCCTTGACCCATCGCGCAGAAGCGCCGACGGTTGCCTGGTAGCAGAGAAGACGCTGCTTTCACTCGAATCAATCGACGATAAAGGGTGCGAGATTTTCCCAGAAGGCGACTATCTTTGCAGGACAACCACCGGACCTGCAGAAATAACGCCGACAATATGGAGGGAAATGAATGAATTCATGGACCAGAATCATCTCATTGCCGCAGGGTCTCTTCTAGAATTCTGGTATGTAAGCGAATACATATCTGACAATCAAGATGAATATTTACACACGCTAGAAATAATGGTTGAACCCGGTGAAATCGACCAGCGATAGCGCCTCAACTCACCTAACACGCCAAAAGGCAAGCAACATTCACCTCCAATGGCCAAGCCACCAGGGTAGTCTTTTTGCGACGGGGCTTTTTTGACTACTTTTTCGCAAACGCAAGTGCTCGGCGAGGCAGCCGACAAGAGATAGTCAAAAAAGCCCCGTCCCAAAAAGACTACCCCAAAGTGGACTGCGAGATGGTTAGAACGAGAGGTTGTCGTCGGTGTTGGCGGCTTCGCCGTCGGCAAGCACGTCGTTGCCGTCGACGTCCTTAAGAAGCACCGAGACCTTCTGCTCGGCATCGGCCAAGCGTGTGCGCAGGCTCTTGAGGAGCTCGACGCCGCGGGTGTAGCTCTCGAGCGACTCCTCGAGCTCCATGTCGCCCGACTCCAGGCTGCGGATGATGAGCTCCAGCTCCTGCGAGGCCTGCTTGTACGTAAGCTGCTCGACCGGGGTCTTCTCTGCCATATCTATTTCCTTTCCCAAAGGTTTATCACTGTAAAACGCGGTCTATTCGACCGTATTGACCGTTGCCGCAACGTTACCGTCTGCCATGCGCACACGGATGGCGTCGCCGGGCTTAAAGGTCTTGGCGCTCGTGGCCACACCATCAACGCTGTACGCGATGGAATAGCCGCGGGCGAGCACCTTGAGCGGCGACAGGGCATCGAGCGAAGCCGCTGCACGGCCCAGGTCGGACGCTGGCTTGCTGAGCATCGTGCGCCCCTGATGCTCCAGGCGGGAGCTTGCGAGCGTGAGCGCATGGCGCTTACCATCGAGCCCCGAGGTGCTTGTAACCAGACGCTCGGGCAAACGCTCAAAGTTGGAGCGAAATGTCCCGACCGAGCGTACTATGGCGCCCGACAGGCGATCGGCAGTCAGCGCAAGCTCCGATTCGCGACGCTCGACCATAAATGTGGGGTCGTTGAGGCACGGGCGGCACGCGGCCGCATCGAGCGCATCGCCCAAGCGAGCCGTATAGGTATCCCAGGCACGGCGCCCGCGCTGATCGAGCATTTCCAGATCGACCTGATTCGACCCGATCATCGAAGCCATCGCGGCGCCCAGACGCTGATGGCGCGCCTCGAGCACGTCGGCCAACTCCGTCATAGCCGGCGCCACCGATTCTGCCGCTGCCGTTGGCGTGGAGGCGCGGCGGTCGCTCACCATATCGCAAATCGAGGTATCGGGCTCATGGCCAATGCCGGTCACCACGGGCACAGGACAAGCCGCCACCGCGCGGGCAAGCTCCTCGTCGTTGAAGGTCATGAGGTCCTCGAAGGAACCGCCGCCACGCACGAGCAAAATGCAATCGGGCGCCGGCGTAATGGCGGCGGCACGGTGCAGCCCCTCGATTAGCTCTGCCGGTGCGCCCTCGCCCTGGACCTTGGCGCCCACGCAGACGAGCTCGACGAGAGGGTTGCGACGACGCAACGTGCGCTTGACGTCGTCGATTACGGCGCCCGAAAGCGAGGTGACGACCGCCACGCGGGAGCAGAACACCGGGATGCGGCGCTTGCGTGCTTCGTCCATCAGGCCCTCGCGGCGTAGCTTTTCGGCCAGTTGCGCCACTTGTTGACGCAGCAAACCCTCCCCCGCCAGCGAAAACGAGCGAGCGACAAAGCTCATGCGGCCCGTGGCCTTATAGAGATTGAAGCTGCCCTTAAAGCTCACCTGCATGCCGTCGCGCAGATCGAACGTGCGCTTGAGATAGGCGCCCTTCCAAATGATGCAGTCAACGGCGGCCGAATCGTCCTTGATCTGGAAATAGCAGTGACCGCTTCGGGCGTTAGGACCACGAAAACCTGTGACCTCGCCCAGAACGCTCAGCTGCGGAATGGCATCGAGCGCACCGGCGGCGATCTCCACCGCCTGGCTCACGCTGAGCTCCTTGCGCTCCTGATCGTCCGAGCCGTCAAACTCGGCGGAAACAGCATTGCCGGTTAGGTTCCAGCCTGCCACGCAGCCTCCTTTCGTTATCGTGCACAAGGGCTCCGGCCCTGCGCAAATTCAAGTCCCACACATAGTACAGCGCCGCGGGGACACAAATCCCCGCGGCGCCTTCCAGTACAAGTTCTTATCGGTTGGAGTTTCTGTTGTAGCGAGCCATAAGGTAGAGCAGCTGAATAATCGAGGTGAGCGCCGCAGCCACATAGGTGAGCGCAGCTGCCGTCAGCACCTTCTTAGCACCGTTGACCTGCTTGGAGCTCATACCCGACTGCTCGATATACGCCACGGCGCGGCGGCTGGCATCGATCTCGACCGGCAGCGTAACCAGCTGGAACAGCACGCTAAACGAGAAGAAGATCAGCGCGAGGGTCGTGAGTCCCGCGATGTTCATAAACAAGCCCATGAGCAGCACGAGCGTCCAGGTGTTCTGGGTAAAGTTAACGACCGGCACGAGGGCGCTGCGCACCTTCATCATGGCGTAACCGCTTTGACGCTGGGCGGCATGGCCCGCCTCATGGCAGGCAACGGCAACGCTTGCGACCGAGCCACCCGAACGGTTAGCGTCCGAGAGATACAGGTTGTTATCCTGCGGGTTGTAGTGGTCGGTGAGCTCGCCGGCAACGCCCTTGATGCCCACGGCGTTGCAACCGTTGGCATCGAGCATGCGGCGAGCGACCGTAGCGCCCGTGTCGCCGTCCGATCGTACCTTGGACCACGTCTTGTACGTCGAGTTGATATAGCTCTGTGCGGCAAGACCAAGCACCGTACAGACAAGAACAACCAGCAGGTACAGCGGATCGATACCAAAGCCGTATCCATAGTAATAAGGCATGCGAATTCCTCCGAATCGAGTTACACGTTGGAGGCATTTTACCCATTCAGGCGGTTAGACTTCCCTATAGCAATTCTATTTTGCCGTCCTTCACCGTCAACCCCATATTGCCGGAAAGCAGATCGTCCAGGCGCGAGCCCACAAGCTCAAAACGCCAGCCTTCGCGCAGGGGGCTCTGCTCGGGATGCTCAATGTAGTCGGCCAAGTCATCGCGCGAGGCAATGACCGAGGTCGCCACGCCCGAGCGCTCGGCAACCAGGCGAATGAGCGCATACATCAGATCCGTCACGCTCTCCAGCTCCGGCGAGATCTGGCGGTGTCCGCGCACCATGAGCGGCAGGCGATCGTGCGGGCAACTCGCGCCGCGCTTGATGGCCATGAGCGCGCCGTCCACGTCGCGCTCCCCCAGCTGATCGGTGCCGCGGATACTGCGGAACTCCTCGACACGCACGGGATTGCGCTTGACGAGCGCCAGCAGCGTATCGTCGGACATGACCCACTTGCGCGGGATGTTGCGGCGCTCGGCGCGGTCCTCGCGCCAGGCGGCGAGCTCGCGCGCGATGCCCAGCTGATGGCGGCTGCAGGAGTTGATGCGCTTGACCTTACGGAATGCCTCGTGACGGTCGGCGCGATAATGCGACTCGTCGGCCAGCGGGCGTAGCTCGTCGAGCACCCAGTCCACGCGGCCCAGCTCGCGCAGGCGGCTCATCATCTCGGTATAGGCCACGATTAAGTACTTGACGTCATCGATCGCGTACTCAATTTGTTTGTCGGTCAGCGGGCGGCGCGACCAATCGGTCAGCGACTCAGTCTTGGGCAGCGAGACGCCGCAAAACGTCTGCACGAGCGCGCCGTAGGAAATCTGCTGTCGCTCACCCAAAAAGGCGGCGGCCACCTGCGTATCAAAAATAGGACGCGGCAGCACGCCCACAGTATGGAGCATGACCTCCATATCCTGCGAGCAGGCGTGGAACACCTTGGTTACGCTCTCATCGGCCATAAGCTCGGCGAGCGGCGACAGGTCGTCGATCACCAGGGGGTCGACCGCGACGCTCTCGGCAGGGGTGGCAATCTGAACCAGGCACAGACGCGGATGGAACGTGCGCTCGCGCAAAAACTCGGTATCGACGGCAATCGCGTCGAACTCGCGGGCGCGCTGGCAAAAGTCGAGTAGAGCCTGATGTGTGGAAATGTACATATCAACCCATCGAATAAGGTTAGGCCCGAAAAACACGGGTAGGATATCGGCATTGCCTTACAACTATACTCGGTTAGTCACAGAACGGGAACGTAAGTATGCGCTGCCTTATCATCCACAACCCGGCATCGGGCCCCAGCTCAGATGAAATCTTCGCATTCACGCACGCCCTCGCGCAGGGCGGCGACGAGGTCGTGATGCGCTTTATCGGCGATGGCATGGAGCCCGAGGACGCCGTGGCGGACGTGCGCGAGTTCGATCGCGTGGTGGTCTCGGGCGGCGACGGCACCGTCTCCAACGTGCTCGACCAGATGCGCGGATGCGGCGTCCCCACACTCGTCTTCCCCTCTGGCACGGCATGCCTGTTCTTCAACAACATAGGCAATGCCCCCGAGGCGGCGGCACTCGCCAAGGCCTGCCGCGCCGGCCGCACGGTCAAGGTCGACATGGGTGAGCTCTTTTGGCTCGACGAGGACGGCAACGAAAAGCGCCATGGTTTTATCATCATCGCCGGCTCGGGCTTCGACGCCGAGATCATGATGAAGGCCGCCCCCACCAAAAACGACATCGGCGAGATCGCCTACTTCCTGTCGGCGCTTGCCACGCCCAATCCCACAGTGGCGCGCTTTACGATTGAGCATGACGGCATTGTCGAGGAGCTCGACGGCATCTGCTGCATGGCAGGCAACACCTCGGTCATCCAAAACGACATCAACCTGTTCCCAGACTGCCGCATGAACGACGGCATGGTCGACATCGCGGTCATCGAGCCCGTAAAAACCGTGCAGTTGCTGCCCACCGTGATCACCGCTGCGCTCGACCCCGCCGGCAAGGTGCTCGGTCGCCCGCAGTTCAAGATCATCCAGACCAAGGAAGCTAAGATTACCTGTACACCGTCGCTGGGCATGCAGTTCGATGGCGAGATTATCTCCAGCAACTCCGGCGTCTTTGGCGCCCGCGCGCTTCCGCAATGCCTCGACCTCATCGTCGACGAATTCTCACCGCTCGGTAAATAGGAGGACCCCATGAACGACAATCCCCTGCTCGGCTTTATCGTCATCGTTTTGGCCATGCTCGTCGGCTATGCGATCAACGTGATTCACCGCCGGAAGAAGTAATTCCACATTGGTATGATATTCATCCGAATATCATCTCCCCCGCTGTTTATGCATTTGCCAAACAGCGGGGGATTTTTCATTTCGGTATTTCCAGACGCTTTATCCAGATGCAGTAATTGCAGGGCGTCTTTATTTGGCTAAAGCTACAAACTGAGTATATTAAACCGCTCATCGCATATTTCATTACGCTTATCGAGTAAGCATTTTTCATAGATGAATATTGTTTCCGATTCGTTACGCTAAGGAAGTGTCTTTATTGGCTGAAGCCCTCTGGCTGCGGAGGGCTTTCGCACGCTGGGAGGGAATATGAGGAAAACTCACCCCGTCAACATGCTCAAAAAGCTTGGCATAGGCCTCGCCTTTGGAGCTGCAACCATCATGTCCATGCCGACCTCTGCGCTCGCCTGCACGCAGATGTACATGGGCAAAGATCTAACGGCCGACGGCAACACGTACTACGGCCGTGCCGAGGACTTTGGTGCGCGTTACCTCAAACACTTCGGCATCGAACCTGCCCACGAAGCTGGCTTTACGTACAGCTCGAATGAGTCTGCTTTCGAATACACTTCGAATAAGCCTACATATCGCTACAGCTACGTACGTGACCATCCCTCCAATTGGGAGGGCCACACCGACGCCTACTCCGAAGCCGGTATCAACGAGAAGGGTGTCTCTTGCTCCGCTACGCTGAGCACCTCCTATAACGAGGATGCCAAAGCAGCAGACCCAATCGATGAGGCTACCGGCATCGGCGAGTACAGCTACGGCAGCGTCATCCTGGGCCAGAGCGCCAATGCCCGCGAGGGCGTCGAGCTCCTCGGCAGCCTGATCGACGAGCAGGGCACTTGCACTAACGACCAGATCATTATCGCCGACAACAACGAGACCTGGCTGTTCGCCACGCTTTCTGCCCATCAATGGATTGCCATGAAGCTGGCCGACGACGTCGCCTCACTCAACCCCAACATCGGCAGCCTCAACTACGATGTCGACCTGAACGATACTGAGAACTGCCTGCACTCCAAGGACATCGAGTCCATGCCCGTGGAGAAGGGTTTCGCCAAATACTCCGCTGACGGTAAATTCGATGTCGCCCAAACGTATGGCGAAAGCCTCGCCGATTCTGGCGTTAACCAATGGTCCCGCTATGTGCAAGGCCGCCATTATTTTGCTAGTCAGCTGACCGAAGGCACGGATTACGAAATTAAAACTATCACCGATAAGGATGGAAAACCTGACCAAAAGGGAGCCATGGTCAGCGAAATCCAGCCCCTGTTCTTCAGGCCTGGCAAGTCTGGCTGGAGCACCTTTGAGCTGATTCGTGCCTTTGGCAACCGCGGCGAGAACGTCCCTGGCCTCAACGCGAACACTGATGGTGTTTATTGCATCGGCAGCGAGCGCAACACCGAGATCAACCTCTTCCAGATTCGTCGCGGGTATGACCCCGAAGTCGCTACCATCCAGTGGGAAATGCTCTCCCGCGCCGCGTACTCCGTCGCCATCCCGTTGTACTCCGCTCTGATAACTGAGGTCAGCCCGTACTTCAGCGATCAGACCGTCTCCTTCGATCACTGCAAACAGACTGACGTCGTGTACAACGAGGAGCCCGAGAACTCAATCAACTACGTCCTCATGGACATCAGCTCGCTCTGCTTTGAGAACCCTGACACCCTTGGTATCAGCGTCCGTGCCTACCTCGATGCGCTCCAGAACGAGCTCATCGAGCAGAACAAGGAAGTTGACGCCGCCATGCTAGCCGAGACGACCACCGAGGGCCGCACTGCCCTGGCCAACAAGGCCGGCAAGGCTGCTACCGAGAACACCTACAAGAAGTGCAAGGCCCTGCTCCAGGAGATGCGCGCCTATCAGAAGGCCGAAAACTTCGACCAGCCCTTCACCCCGAGCGACCTGAACACCGAGATCAACGGCCTCAAGGTGTCCATCACCTACGCCAAGGACGCTCTTGCCACCGACCCGGTAACCCCGGATCAGCCTGGTACTCCTGAGCAGCCCGGTACTCCTGAGCAGCCCGGTACCCCCGAGCAGCCCGCTAAGCCCGAGCAGCCCACCACCAAGCCCGAGAAGCCTGGCAAGTCGGACACCACGACCACGGTAACCACCAACAAGACGAACACCAAGGGCGGCCTGCCCACCACCGGTGATCGTTTTGATGGCCGCATGGTGGCCGCATTCGCCATCGCTGGCGTTGCCGTCATCTCCGCGGGCGGTTACTTCCTCTACCGTCGCAATAAGGAGTAACGTCTTAGCTGAGCGGACAAGGCAGCAATGGCAGCCTCGCCCGCTCAGCCCGCTCTTTTGACCGGCGGGAAACCCACCTGAAATCTTTTTAAAAAAGATTTCCCCGCACACACTTCGCTGTGCTATAGTGCGGCGCAACAGCAACTAGGTGCGACCGCGCCACGGCATCACGAAAGGAGCCACCAACATGAAGAACACGATGAAGTCTCTCAACAACTGGTGGTGGCGTGATGCGAATACGATCGGTCGACAGTGAGTCCCTCACGCCTGTTTTTGCGCTCTAGGTGATTGGAAGGCCTCCGGTTTCGACCGGGGGCCTTTTTCTATCTCGAGCCCGATCGCATTCGCATCACGCGCCTCCGCTTTTCTCTTGCACCCCCATTCCGAAAGGATTTTCACCATGTCTCAGAACACCACCGCCGCCCAGCCCCGCACCGTTCAGACCGCCGACCGCGGCAAACTCGACGTCCGCGCCCTCGTCCTGCTCGCCATCCTGCTCGCTGCCGGCTTCATCCTCAACTTCACCGTCGGCAAGGCCATCTCGGGCATCTCGGGTGGCATGATCAGCCCCGAGTTCATCATCTCGGCCTTCTGCCTCACCATCCTGGTCGTTCGCCCCAACATCGGCCAGGCGCTCGTCATTGGCCTTATCTCGGCTGCCGTGATCCAGATCACCACTACTTCGCCGTTCGTTGATTTTGCCGCCGAGGGCATCGCCGCCATGCTCATGGCCGGCATCGTCAACGCCGCCGGCAAGAACGGTCAGGTCAAGCCCGCCATCGCCATTGTCGCAACCTTCCTGACCACCTTTGTCTCCGGCGCCATCTTCATGGTCATCAAGATGGCCATGCTCGGCGTGGTAGGCGAGCTCGCCGCCGCCATGCTGCCCGTCGTCGCCATGACCGCCGTCTTTAACGCCATTCTGGTCGGCGCCCTCTACTTGCCCATCCAGAAGGCCCTGAAGCTCAACTAGCCCGTTCGACTTTACGAGCCACCCCATCTTGGCGTTCATTCGTCGCTCGCGTACCCAAGTACGCTTCGCTCCTCTTTCTCGCGCCAACCTGGGGCCCCTCGTAAAGCCGTCTCCGTGCTTCACCACCAAAGACTGTCCCAAACGACTAGCTTTTGGGGACGTTCTTAAACGACTGGTCATGTAAGAACGTCCATTGACTATGAAAGGTATCCATGAAAACGATCATCAACGTCGACGATGTCTCGTTCTCCTATGGCACGCAAACCGAGCAGGCGCTCAGCCACATCTCGCTCAGCGTGAACAAGGGAGATTTCATCGGCATCATCGGGCCCTCGGGCGCCGGCAAGTCCACGCTTGCCGCCTGCCTGTCGGGTGCCGTGCCCCACCACTACACCGGCACGTTCTTTGGGTCCGTCATGGTTGACGGCCACGACACCTGCGAGGTCTCGCTGACCGACGTGTCGCAAATCGTCGGCAGCGTGCTGCAGGATATCGACACGCAGATGGTCGCTTCGATCGTCGAGGACGAGATGCTCTTTGGCCTCGAGAACTTTGGCGTTCCCCACGACAAGATCGAGCAGCGCTTGAGCGAAACGCTCGAGACCGTCGGCATCAGCGACCTGCGTGACCGCGAGATCGCCACCCTCTCGGGCGGACAGAAGCAAAAGGTGGCCATCGCCGCCATCCTCGCCATGCGTCCGCGCGTCTTGGTTCTCGACGAGCCCACCGCGGCACTCGACCCCGCCAGCTCCACGCTGGTCTTCGAGACGCTGCGTGAGGCAAACCGCACACTTGGAATCACCATCGTCGTCGTTGAGCAAAAGGTCGCCCTACTCTCGGAGTACTGCAACCGCGTGCTCGTGCTCAACCATGGCGAAATCGCGCTGCAGGGCGAGCCACACGAGGTCTTCGCGCATACCGACGAGCTCCGTGCCATCGGCGTCGACTGCCCTCGCGTCACGCGTATCTTCAATAGCCTCGAGGCCGATGGCCTGGTAAGCGGTACCCCCTGCTTGGATGTCGATGAGGCCGAGCGCCTGATTTCGGGCATCGTCGACCCCGCACACGCGGCCATCGAAGCCCAAGCGCCTGCCGGTTCCCCGCATGCGCCGTCGTTGCGCCCTCATGCCAAGGACGCAGAACCCGTACTCACCTTCGACCATGTTGAGTTTGCCTATCCCAATGGCGGCGCCGCCGTACACGACCTTAGCCTGACGCTCTATCCCGGCGAGCTCGTGGGCATCGTCGGCCAGAACGGTGCCGGCAAGACCACGCTCACCAAGCTGCTCACGGGTCTGCTCAAGCCCGCCTCGGGCAGCGTGCGCGTCACGGGACTGGATACTGCAACCGTCCCCACGAGCCGCATTGCCCGCGAGGTCGCAACCCTCTTCCAAAACCCCGACCGCCAGATCTGCAAGGACACCGTGCTCGACGAGGTCGCCTTTGGCCTGGAGCTTGCCGGCATCGACCGTGCCGAGGCGCTGCGTCGCGCCCAGCTCGTCATCGACCGCTTTGGCTTGCCGGCCGACGAGGCGCCCTTCTCGCTCTCGCGCGGTCAGCGACAAATGGTGGCGCTTGCCTCCGTCGTAGTGGTTGAGCCCAAGATCGTCGTGCTCGACGAGCCCACGAGCGGCCTTGATTACCGCGAGTGCATGACCGTCATGGAAACGGTGCGCACCATGGCCGAGCGCGGTTGCGCCGTTATCATGGTCTGCCACGATATGGAAGTCGTCTCGGATTTTGCCGAGCGCATTGTGGTAATGGCCGACGGTCGCATCCTCGACCGCGGCCGCACGCACGAGCTATTCTCGAACATCGATCTCATGCGGCGTGCCTACGTGGAGCCTCCCCAGGTTATTGAGCTCTCGCGCCGTCTGGCATCTTCCGTCTCGACCGCTTTTGCGCAGGTGAGCGAGGTCTCCGATGTCGTTCGAATTACCAAGGAGATGGTCCACCGTGGTTAACGTCATCGACTACATGCCGGGTGACACGCTGCTGCATCGCCTGAACCCCGTCGTCAAACTGGGCCTCGCCGCCGCCATCATCGTCGGCATCTTCTTGTCCGACACCTACGTGGCGCTGCTGGGCTTTTTGGCGCTCACCCTTGCCCTGGGTGCCTATGCGGGCGTCGTCAACCGCCTGTTCTCGCTGCTCAAGTTGCTGATTCCGCTCGCGCTTATCATGCTGGTGCTCCAGCTGGCCTTTATGCGCGATGGCAACGTGGTGTGGAGCTTTATCACCGACACGGGCCTCATCACGGGATCGAAGGCCTGTCTGCGCCTGCTGGGTGTGGCGTTACCACTCATCCTCATGCTCACGGTGACCAAGCTCAACGACCTTGCCAACGCCTGCGTCGAGGTGCTGCACGTGCCGTATCGCTATGCTTTCACTTTTACCACGGCGCTGCGCTTCGTGCCGGTGTTTGGTCAAGAGATGAACGCCATCATGGAGGCGCAGACCGCACGCGGCGTCGAGTACGACACCAAGAACCCCATCAAGAAGCTTAAGCTCATGCTGCCACTGTGCGTGCCGCTGCTCATCTCGAGCGTGGGCAAGACCGATGCCACAGCCTTGGCGGCAGAACAGCGCGGCTTCTATCTGCGTACGCGCGCCAGCTCGTACAAGCGCTACCCCATCAAGGGCCTAGACATCGCCGTGCTCATCGTCAGCATCGCCCTCATCGCCATCGGCTTCCTGTTCTAGTTCACCACTGACAGCAACCGCCCAACGCAAAAGGCCTCGGCTCGCACCAAACGAGCCGAGGCCTTACTGTTTCACCAGATAAAACCTACCAAAATTAACCTGTCCCTTTTTGACAGGTCGGAAGCTAGAGGCGGTAGGGAGCGCCGCTACGGATGATGGATTCGCGCACCAGGACATCCATGGCGTCGAGGGTGATCTCGGGCATCTCTCGGTACTTCTGCAGCACCGAGAGCTCGGTGCAGGCCAGAATGACGCGGTCGCAGCCGCTACGGGCGAACTCCCACATCACGCGGTCGAACTTATCCATATCGGGCTCACGTCCGGCCTTCACATCATCGTAGATAAGCGACATCACATCGTTCTGACGTTTCTCGCTGGGATAGACGACCTCAACACCCGCAGCCTTACATTCGCGGCCGTAGACGCCCGCGCCCACGGTGCCATCGGTGCCCATGATGCCGATCTTATGCACCGGCTCGGCCGGCATACTCAGGTTGGGGTCGAACTCACACTCCCCCATCACCGCACCGGCCAGA
The DNA here is from genome assembly GCA_019414515.1 of Collinsella sp. Taxonomy (GTDB): domain Bacteria; phylum Actinomycetota; class Coriobacteriia; order Coriobacteriales; family Coriobacteriaceae; genus Collinsella. The sequence goes on along the minus strand of DXLX01000011.1, from coordinate 6,597 downwards.
GCATAGCGCACCGACTCACGCGGCATGTGGATAATCGGCACCTTCGTAAACGACTGGATCTGGTCATAGAAGTAGTGTGACGTGTTGCAGGGAATGGCAATGTGTGCACAGCCCAGCGACTCGAGTGCCTGGGCGCACTCTTTCATGGTCGCCAGCAGTTTGGCATGCTCGCCGGTCTTAATGGCCAGCGTGCGGTCGGGCATGGTCGACTTGGAGAGTACCACCATGTCGATATGTTCCTGATCGCAGGCAGCAGCCGTATGACGCACCACCTGGTCGTAGTAATACGACGTGGCCTCGGCGCCCATGCCGCCGATAACTCCCAGCTTTTCCATCGCCGCCTCCTTGGTGACGCTTGCGCAATTGCGCGTATCATACCCGCGCCCGCCCGATGCAAACCGGACGGGCGCCGCGCTCATCTACTTGTAATACGTCTTGAACAGCTTAAAGTGGCGCAGCTTGGTGTGCCACATGCGCAGCCAGCGGTTAAAGACAAAGTCACCCTTCATAAACGAAGGGTCGGCGCCCTTGCCTTCCTTGTCCAGGCGATGCACCTTAGCGCGCAGCTCGGGATCCTTGACGTACTTGTCGACGACGCCCATGGGGACGACCATCCACAGGGCCTCGTCCTGAGCCGTCACAAACTCCGGCTCAAACGGACGGTTGAACACATACTCGTCCACCACATACTTGGCAACGTTAAAGCCGCTGTTGGTAACGTAGTAGTTGCTGCGGCCCTGGCGCGTGTTGAAATCGAAGAACTTAAACGAGCCGTCGCGCTCGTCGTACTTTACGTCAAAGTTGGAATAGCCCACAAAGTGAAGGTCCTCGAGCAACTTACGCACGCCGCCCATGAGCTCGTCGTTGGGCTCGGTAATGATACAGGCATGGTTGCCGACACCGTGGGGCTGATGCTCCTCGAGCAGCACATGGCCCAGGCACATCATGCGGACCTTACCGTTGCGGTCGGAATAGCTGGTGAGCACGCGCATGTACTCGTCGTTGCCGGGCACGCGATCCTGCAAGATCAGGTCGTCGGTGTAGCCGCTGGCATACGAGTCGCGAATGACCTGTTCCAGCTCGGCGCGGTCGGCAATCTCATAGGCCTTCTTCTGGCCCTCGAACTCATGCTGCCACCACATGATGCCGTCAGAAGGCTTCAGAATCATCGGGTAAGGAAAATCAATCTGGTCGAGCACTTCGGCAGGCGCCTCACCCTGGGCATTGAGCATCGCCTTGGTAAAGGTAAACGTGTGCGGATAGGGCACGCCATGCTTCTCGCACAGCTCGTAGAAGATCTCCTTCTTCTGGCACTGCTCGAGCATGCTGTAGGGCGCGTAGGGAGCGACGATGTTATCCGCCAGCTCATGAGCATCCTTGGCTTGAGCCACGAGAGCGACATAGTTGTCGCCGCAGCCCACAAGGACAATAGTCTTGTCGGCATGCGCTTGGGCAATGCCGTTGACGGTTTTGAGCATCACGGGCATGGTGTCGATATCCACGTTGGGCGTGTAGTCGATAATCTGGCTGCGGTACGCGGGACCCGTCTGATACTTGCCAAAGACCAGACTCTTGACCTGGTACTCCTCGTAGAAGGCGCGCGCCACCGAATAGGCGTTGATGTCGCCACCAAGCAGCACGGGAATGAACTCGCGCTCTGTAAATTGCAATGCCATGGAAACTTCCTATCATGAACTGCCCACACAACGGGCGGTCTTTGCGCAACTGATTTATTCTAGCGTGCCAAGCCGCCGGCGCCCAAAGCTCCACCGTATCTATGGCAATCGACGTAATCGTCCAGCACGAAGACGGCGCTCACCGTTGTATGACAATGGGCAATGAACCTACCATTGTTGTAGGATTCAACATGTTGCCCGCCCCGTCGAAAGGTGCACCGTGCCCCAGGCTCATCCGATCAACAACCCCATCATTGACGCCGCCAAGCGCGAACTTGCGGATCGTGCCCAGACGGCAGTTCCCCTACGCACCGCAAACGATGCTTACAACGGGCCTGCCCGTATCGTCTCAATCAACACGTCGGAGCACAAAGGCACTCGCAAGTCGCCCGTCGCCGATGGACGCGACACCGTCATCGAGCAATTTGGCCTCGCTACCGATGCGCACGCCGGACATTGGCACCGCCAGGTCTCTTTTTTAGCCGCGGAGTCCATCCAGACGGCGCAGGCACGCGGGCTCGACGTACACGAGGGTGACTTTGGAGAGAACTTCACCACGCAAGGCATCAATCTACTCTCGCTCCCCCTGGGAACGCAGCTCAAGATTGGCAACGATGTCCTGGTCGAAATCAGTCAGATCGGTAAGGTCTGCCACACCCGCTGTGCCATCTACTATCTCGCCGGCGACTGCATCTTTCCCCACGAGGGCGTTTTTGGCGTGGTGCTAAAGGGCGGAGAGGTCCATACCGGCGACGAAATCCAGGTGGTCAAGCTCGGCGACGGCACTTGCTCGTTCACCCCCGCCGAGGCGCTCGAAGAGATTGAGCAGGCTCGCCAGGAGGGCACGCTGTAGTTGTAAAACCCCACGTTGAGATAGCTTTTACAGCCCAAAGCTCCTCTTAAACAGGCCCCCGTAACGTTAAAGTTGAACTCTATGGTTTCTCAACAATTCATCATAACTGCAGGTCAAAGCCAAAGCCTCAAGTTCAACTTGACCCTTTGGAACCTTTAAGGTTCAAGTTGAGGTCGAAAGCAGTAGTAGAATACCGTTCGAACCATAACCTACGATTGATTGCAGAGGGACTGGATGCAGCATTCGAATCATCGCACCGCAGCGCTCATTGCGTCGAAGCCGGCTCGTATCATCACGAGCGCCGCGCTCGCCGTTGCGCTGACGGCCTCGCCGATGCTCTCCCCCGTTGCGGCGTATGCCGCCTCGCAGGCAACGCAGGACCAGCTTTCCGCAGCCCAGCAGAAGATCGAAGCCGCCACGAGCGCCTACAACGACGCCCGCACCAAACTCGATGACCTGCAAAAGCAGATTGACTCCAATGAGGCAAGCATCGAGGAAATCGAGGCTAAGCTTCCCGAGCAGCAGGCCAAGGCAAGCTCCGCCATGCGCGATCTGTACAAGTATCAGAAGGGCACCAATCCCATCGTGAGCTTCCTGGTCAACGCGCAGAGCCTGGGTGAGTTCATCACGACCTGCAAATACACCAACCAGATCACGAGCTCGAGCGTCGACGAGATCGAAGAGCTCAATAACATGCAAACCGAACTCGAGCAGAACAAGGCCGAGCTCCAGCAAGCCAAGTCTCAGCTTGAGGCAGAGCAGAAAAACGCCGAGGATGCGCTGGCGCAGGCCCAGCAGCTCCGCAGCGAGGCACAGGCAAAAGCAGAGCAGGAAAATGCCGCCGAGCTTGCCAAGCTTGAGGCCGATAAGGCCGCTGCCGCCGAGAAGCTCTCGGGCGAGGGCGTAAGCGGCAGCAATTCCAGCAGCCAGGCCACCAACACCAACACCACCATCGACACCACGGTGAACAACGCCAATACCGGTAGCTCCGATTACGATTCGTTCATTAATGAGTGGACGAGCCGCATCGACAATTATCTCGCCGGCTCCCCCATGGCAGGCCAGGGCTACAACTTTGCCGTCGCCGCTTGGAATACCGGTGTCGACCCCCGTTGGTCCCCCGCCATCGCCTGCATCGAGAGCACAAAGGGTGCTTATTGCGCCAATTCTTATAACGCCTGGGGCTGGAGTGCGCGTGGCGGCGGTTGGCGCAGCTTTGGCAGCTGGAGCGAGGGCATCTCCGCTCACGTTGCCTATCTGGGCGCCAACTACGGCTCCACCCTTACCCCGGCTGCGGCCAAAAAGTACTGCCCGCCCACGTGGCAGGACTGGTACAACAAAGTCGCCGCTCAGATGAACCGCATCTAAGTGCAACTGCAAAGGGCCCCAACGGGGCCCTTTTCTTTTAGGTAGCGGAGGTATCGACGACGCCGGTCGCATTGGCAACCGCGACTATGACGATCATGCATAGGAGCAGCACACCCAATGCCTTGAGCCAGAGTTTCGCGAGTTTCTTGCCGCGATAGCTGTCGAGCAGTGCGAATCGCCGACGAAGACGGCGCTTATCGAGCAGCGCAAAATGCATAAGCACCATAAGGCCATCGACAAAGAAAAAATACTCGATTATGAGAAACCACGTCGGGTAGCTTTGGTTTGCTCCGGTGGGGTGAAAGACGGCAAAGTGACTTCCGGCAAAGAACACAAGCAGCGAGAAGCAGACGAGCGTATTCCAAATGCGCCCCAGAGACTCCGGAACACGAGAGAGCAGACCGCATGCAGCGGAGGTGGCAGGCCTAGGAAGCTCTGCGGGGTTTCGGAGCCCTTGGGGCGTCAACCCCGTCTCCAAGGCCGGAGTATGGACAAGCGCAGGCGCAGGAGGCCGCACGGGGTGAATCAGGTCGTATGCCGCGCGCGTCGCCCGTCCCAACGCTTCCGCACTCGCAAAACGCTTGGCCGGGTCGAGCGCCATCGACATGCAGATGACATCGGCCAGTGGAGTGGGAATGCCACGCGCCTCGCATTGCTCGCGCATGTCAAGCCCTGGTTTAGGGTCGACTCCCGTCAAGCAGAAGAACAACAGGGCGCCGAGTGCGTAGACGTCGCTTCGCACACTCGTCTGCCCAAACCCATACTGCTCGGGCGGCGCATAGGGCCGTGTCCCAAACTTGACGGTATCGGTATCGGCGCCATCGCGCCATACGCGCGCGATCCCCAAGTCGATAATCACCAGCGATGAAAACATCAGGCCGTCATCAGGCGTATAGTTGGCACCTGTCACGATGATATTCGACGGCTTGAGGTCGCGATGGATCACCGGCGCCGACGTCTCCCCCGCCATTGCAAAACCGGCGTGGAGCCCGCCCACGGCATCGCATAGGGCAGGATACAATTCACGCGCATAATCGGGGGTGGCTCCCAGACGGTACACCAGCGCCCTGAGCGTCTCCCCTTCGATGTATTCCATAACCACGTTGAGCTCGTCGCCCACACGACGACAATCGACGATTCTGGGCAGGTGCTCAAAACGCCTGCCTGCCCGCTGAGCGGCAAACAAACGCCCGTATGCCCCGCCGATTTGAGCCGAAGCATCGATGCGTTTACGGACAAAGGGGCCGAGCGAACCACCGCCGGTTCCTTCAAAGTACACGAGCTCGGTTGTTTCAACGGACGAGCGCTTAAGTACACGCTCCACGCGATAGCTGTCGTCGCGATCGAGCGACGCCAGGTGCTCGACAAGCGCTGCGGTCAGCTCGTCATCGGAATATGTTGGGGTCTGAGTATCCATAGCCTCCATCATAGCGCAGGGCGCAGACACCCCATGGCATCCGCGCCCCGTTCGTTTGCGTCGTTGTTCGGCAGCTCCGCCAGCTCAGATATCAACCGCTAACTCACCGTCTCCTCGCCAAAGCGATACAGCTCCTCGTTGACCTTTTGGAGGCTGCACCCGCGATCGATACAAAAGATGATAATCGCATCGCGGCGGTCCTTGCAGTTAAGGACGCTTACCCCGGCAGCCGTCAGCGCACGGTTGGTCTCTTTGAGCGTCAGCGCCATCGCAAAGGCAATCTGCAGCACCTTATTGCGGCTCGGATGCCGCGCACCGGTAAAGATCTGATACCCAAAGGTCTCATTGAGATCGGCCATACGAACCACGCGCGAGCGCTCCAAGCCCTTTTCCTGCAGTAGCTGCTTCAGGTAGTTCGAAAGCGACGGAGCGGCAAAGTCGTGTTCTTTGATATAGCCATCGATGTTCGGCGCGTCGAGAAGCTCATTGAGTAACTCGTCAGTCAGCTTTTTATCGGGCATACGACTTCACCTCCCATACGGCGCAACGGTAGCGACATGCTAGGCCAGCACCCAGCTTGCAGTGGCAGACTTATCAAACATGTTGGCAAAATACAGTGCCTTCTTGATATCGCCATCAAAGTAGATATTGCCCGCCACGGAGCCACCGGCGGAAAGGGTACCAGACTGCAGCTCATCGGAGCCCTCGCTGTAGTAACCCTGATTCTGCTGAGCGCCGTTGGCGTCCTCGCCCTTCCAGTCGTAGATGTTGTAATCTGCGCCCTCATCGCCATTGTTGACGTACGTGACGTGAATGCCCGTCATGGTCGAACCGTCATAATTTGTGAGGCCGGGCTGGACGGAATCGACAACGACGGAAAGACCGGAAGCCGTGGTCACCGTCGCACCAACCGCCAGGTCAGTCGTAGACTGCTCTTCCTTCTTCGCCTCTTCCTTCTTGTCGTCATCGCCAGCGTCCTCGGTGACGGTCGCCTTATCGCTATCACAACCGGCAAGAAGACCGGCAGTCCCCAAGGCGACGGTGGCGAATGCGCCAAGTGCAGTGCGACGGCTCAGCAGCACTTCGTTTTCGAGCTTTTTCATTATGCATCCTTTCTACGATCCGGCTACCGTGCCGGCACAGGTTGATTTCCGATCTCAGCCGAACACATTGAGCAAATAGGCCATTCCCGCAGTTAGCCGAACGCCCCCGAGGCCCCATCCGGGACCCGGGGGCGGCATTTTCCCAGTTGAAGGAACGGTGGAGATGTGTTTCGATGGGTC
>DXLX01000010.1 GCA_019414515.1 Collinsella sp. | reverse complement strand
CGGTCATAATGGTTGTTCCGGCTTTGGGCTTGTCTACAATAACTCCCGTAAAAGAAATGCGGAAGGTTACCGAGTCCCTCGGACGTGGGCCTAACCAAAGTCTTTGAACGGGTGTGTCTCTATGGATGCATTCGCTTGATTTTGGTTGGGCTATATTTATGAAGGGACATGCCACTGTGGGTTTCTTTTCTCGCCTGATGGGCGGTTCGGATGAGCAGAAGACTGCAGCTTCCGAGTTCGAAATCCTCGCTCCCGTTTCCGGCGAGCTTGTTCATCTAGAAAATACCAATGACCCCGCTTTTAGCAGCCGTGCGGTGGGCGATGGCGTTGCCGTGGTTCCCCAAGAGGGAACGGTGTGCGCTCCTGTTTCAGGCACCGTCGCGGCGCTGTTTCCGACTGAGCACGCGCTGGGCATCATGTCCGACGACAGCTCTGCTCAGGTGATGCTGCATATCGGAATCGATACTGTTAAGCTTGAAGGCAAGGGCTTCCATGCGCTTGTTGCCCAGGGTGACCATGTCGACGCGGGCCAGCCCCTCGTCGAGGTCGATTTCGACGCGGTCCGCGCCGCCGGCTTCGATCCCACAGTCTTCGTTATCGTGTGCGAGCGCTCAGAGAACTCGACTCTTCGTGAGCATGCTTCCGGCCCTGTTGTTGTTAAAGAGTCTGTCGTCTGGCTTTCTGAGTAAGTTCTTGTGGTGGGTACCGTGGTTATCAAGCGAGTTTTTAACAACAACGTCGCAATGGTCACTTCGGACGATGGCTCCGAGCTCATCGTCATCGGTCGAGGCCTCTGCTTTGGCCGTCATGCCGGCGATGCCATCGATGAGGCGTCGATCGAAAAGACCTACGCGTTGCAGGAGGGAACTTCTCAGGATTCGCGTACGATTGACCGCTTGGCGCATCTTTTGGAGTCCATCCCCACCGTCAACTTCGTGATTGCCGAGGACATTGTTCAGATGCTCCGTCGAGAGCTCAATGTTGATATCAACGACAAGATTCTCATTGCTCTCGCAGACCATATCAGCCTTGCTTTGGAGCGCGAGCGCAAGGGCGTCTCCTGTGAGAATCCGTTGCTGCTCGAGATCCAGCAGTTCTATCGCAAGGAGTATGCGCTTGCGGGCCGTGCGTTGCAGATTGTCAAGGAGTATATGGGCATCCAGATGAGCGAAGAAGAGCAGGGTTTCATTACGCTGCACATCGTCAACGCCACCATGCCGCAACGCTCCGATCGTTTGATTGTTTCGGTCCAGCTTGTTCGTGACGTGCTCGCGATTGTTTCCAAGCGCTATGCTACGACCCTCGATGATACCTCGTTGCCTTACGAACGTTTCGTTCGTCACCTGCAGTTTTTCGCACAGCGAGCGCTCGATCCTACGGCAGGGCAAATCAACGGCGACGCGCTGTTCCGAATCGATGAAACGGCGTATCCGTGCGCATTCTCGTGCGTGGACGCCATAGCCGCCCACTTGTCGTCTACCTATAACGTTGTCGTTACCAATGCCGAGAAGAGTTATCTCGCGTATCACATTGTTAACCTGCTTGGAGAACCTGGTCTCTAGGCATAACGTGCCCACACATCGATTGATATAAGGCAAGGCTCACGGTCTTGTCCAGGGCACATCTGTCTTAATTTGCGGAAAAGGAAGGGGAGTACCGCTATGACCGCAAAAAAGAAGTTCAATTTCAAAGCGCCGTTGGAGGTGTTCGCGAAGTCAATCGTCCAGCCGATGATGTATCTCTCGGTTGCCGGCATTCTGCTCATCGTGGGCATTATTCTGACCAACAAGACCATCTGCGCCATGGTCCCTGTGCTGGGCTTCGGTCCGTTCCAGCTCGTGGGCGCCGTTGTCTATCAGTCGCTGATGTTTATCATCAACAACCTCTCGATTCTGTTCTGCGTGGGCATCGCCGGCGCCATGGCAAAGAAGAACAAGGGCCATGCTTCGCTGATCGCCCTGATGTCGTTCTTCCTGTTCCTGCAGGCTAACAACATCGTGCTCAACGCCACCGGCTCTCTTGCCGAGGCGAGCGGCATGCTCGGCCTTACCGGAACTGGCCAGAGCACCGTTATGGGCATCCAAGTGCTCGATACCGGCGTGTTTGGCGGCATCGTTCTTGGTTGCATCACCGGTGCCGTATTCAACAAGTACTCGAACAAGCAGTTCCCCATTGCCCTTTCGATGTTCTCGGGCGTTCGCTTTCCGTTCCTGATCATGATCATCATCTCCTGGATCATGGGCGCTGGCTTCTGCATCGTTTGGCCTCCGGTTCAGGGTGCCATCTCCTCCGTTGCCGGCATCATTAAGGAGTCGGGCAACATCGGTCTGTTTATCTACGGCATGCTCAACAAGCTGCTCGTTCCTACCGGTCTGCACCACCTCATCTACACCCCGTTCCAGTTCTCCGATGTGGGTGGCACCCTTACGCTGGGTGGTCAGGTTATCGCCGGCGCCTATCCCATCCGTGTTGCCGAGATGGCAATGACGGGTCAGCCCTTCTCCGATAGCACCTACTTCAACAGCTACACCTTCAACAATCTGTGGCCCTACATCGGCATCGGCCTCGCCTTTATCGTCACCGCCTACAAGGGGAACAAGGATAAGACCAAGGCCGTTATCATCCCGCTGATCATCACCGCCGTGCTCTCCTGCGTGACCGAGCCCATGGACTTCCTCTTTGTCTTTGCCGCTCCCGTGCTCTTTGTCGTTCACTCGGTTCTTTCCGGCATCTTCCTGGTCCTGCTCAAGGTCCTCTCCGTGCCCGCTTCGACTGCAGGCGGCATCATCAACATCGTGGTCTCCAACCTGGTCCTGGGCGTCGATAAGACCAACTGGCCGGTTATGCTGGTGCTTGGAGTCGTCAACGCCGCGCTGTACTTCTTCCTCTTCACCTTCCTTATCAAGAAGCTCAACCTCCACACGCCTGGCCGCGAGGAGGAGTCCGAGCTCGCCGAGTCCGTTGCCGAGGGCGAGGCCGCCGCGTCTGTCGCAGTGAAGCAGGGCGCCGTTGCCGCGGCTCCCGCAGAGGGCGTCGATGCAGGTATTGCCGACCTGGTCGCAGGTCTTGGCGGCAAGGACAACATCGAGGAGCTCGAGAACTGCTTTACGCGTCTCCGCGTGAACGTTAAGAACCCGGACCTCATCAATGAGGACCTCATCAACCACGTGCCCAACAGCGGCATCAACCGCAACGGCAATAATATCCAGATCATCTTTGGCATGAAGGTCGCCGAGATGCGCGACAAGGTCGAAAACGCAATTGAGAAGGAGCAGTAAACAATGATCATTACTCTGTGTGGTGGCGGATCCACCTTTACCCCCGGCATCGTCAAGTCCATCGCCCTGCGCAAGGACGAGCTCGACGTTGACGAGATTCGTCTGTACGACATCAACGAGGAGCGCCAGCGCAAGGTCGGCGTGCTCGTGGACTGGATTTTGCACGAGGACCTCGGCCTGGACATCAAGCTCACGGTGACCACCGACAAAAAGACGGCTTTTACCGACGCGAGCTTCGTGTTTGCCCAGATGCGCGTGGGCGGCTACGCCATGCGCGAGCAGGACGAGAAGATTCCGCTGCGTCACGGCTGCGTGGGCCAGGAGACTTGCGGTTGCGGCGGCCTTGCCTACGGCATGCGCACCATCTTCCCCATGGTCGAGCTGATCGATGACGTTGAGAAGTACGCCAAGAAGGATTACTGGATTCTCAACTACTCCAACCCTGCTGCCATCGTCTCCGAGGGCTGCCGTGTGCTGCGTCCCAACGCTCGTATCATCAACATCTGCGACATGCCGATTGCGATCATCGACGTGGTTTGCGCCGCACTCGATATCGACAAGAAGGATGTCGAGTACGATTACTTTGGCCTCAACCACTTTGGTTGGTTCACCTCGATCCGCCACAAGGGCGAGGAGGTGCTCCCGCAGCTGCGCGAGTACATCAAGGAGCATGAGATTCTGCTGCCCGACTCCTACCTCAAGGGCATGGGCTCGCTCATGGCAAAGAAGCCCGAGGAGACCGCCGACGAGCACCCCGAGCAGAACCGCCACACCAAGGGCAGCTGGTACTACGTCTGGAAGGGCGAGTACGAGATCATGGAGTGCTTCCCGGAGTACCTGCCAAACACGTATCTGAACTACTACCTGCAGCAGAAGGAATTCGTCGAGCACTCAAACCCCGAGCGCACCCGTGCGAACGAGGTTGAGGAGACGCGCGAGAAGAACCTCTTCGACGGCATCGACCACTACGAGAAGACGGGCGAGATCGACGAGAGCACGTTCTATGCGGGCAGCCACGGCGACTGGATCGCCGATCTGGCCATCGCTCTGAAGAACGACACCAAGCAGCGCTTCCTGGTCATTTGCGAGAACAAGGGCGCCATCCCCAACATGCCCTACGACGCTATGGTCGAGCTGCCTGCCTACATTGGCAAGAACGGCCCCGAGGTCATCAGCCGCGACAACATTCCGCTGTTCCAGCAGGGTCTCATGATGCAGCAGCTGAACTCCGAGAAGCTCGTGGTCGAGGCTACGATCGAGGGTTCGTACGAGAAGGCGCTCAAGGCCTTTACGCTCAACAAGACCGTGCCGTCGATGAAGGTCGCCAAGGAGGTTCTCGACGACATGATCGAGGCCAACAAGGGTTACTGGCCCGAGCTTAAGTAAAAGCAACAGGGTCGCTGACCGCATACCTGGAGCAATGCCCCGTCCACGTGATTGCGTGGGCGGGGCATTGCCGTTTGGTGCAAAGTAACCTGGCCCCTTTGCACCAAAAATAATCCGTTTCCTCCGTCTCCATGGGGCCGGGTGTGGTATTCTATCTGCGGGGTAATACTTAGGAATACCAAGTAATACCAACGCCGCAGAAACAAACTCCGGATGCGGGCCAATCGGGTTGCCTTCACAGCCCGTCGCCCAGCCGCGTGGCCCGCATCTATCCGCACTACCGTCGTTTCAAAAAGGAAGCGCCATGGCAGAACTCATGACCCCCGTAGTCGCGAAGGTCTTGCCCGAGGAAAAGGCAGCCTTCGCGGCGGCAACCCAACTCGTGGGCACCACGCCGTCCAACGCCATCCGCATGTTTATCGCCGCGTTCAATCGCTGCGGCACCTTCCCGTTCGACATCTCGCCGAACGGGGCTTTTGGCACTGCGCCCGATTCTCATCAACAATGACTGTCCCAAACTGCCGGCACTTGGGGACGTTCCTTTTCTGCCGGCAGTTAAGGAACGTCCCTAAGTGTCGGGTTTTGAGGAGGTTGGCATGCTCAATGCGATGATTTGGGCGCTTGCCTGTTTTGGCGTTGTCGCGGCAGATATTGCCCTGAGCGTGGTTTTGTTTTCCGCTCTGGGTGTCGCGTCGGTGTTCATGGGTTTTTCGATTGACGACCTCGATATTCAATTGCTTCAGGCTGCCGCGCAGATGGCGTCGTTTTTGATGGCACTGCTGTGGTGGCGTTATCTGTGGCCGCGCTCGTTTATGGCGCGCTGGCAGGGCGAGCGCTCGCTTGGCGGGGGAGCAGGCAAAGCGTGGAGGCGCATCGCCTGCGTTATCGTGATCGGCCTTGCCCTGCAGGTGGTCGTTGGCTACGTGACCGACGCTGTGCTGTCGCTGTTGCCCGAGGCGGCGGCCGATTACAGCGAACTTGTCGAGGAGACGGGCATGGGCGACACGAGCTATCTGGCCGTCCTGACCACGGTGCTCGGCGCTCCGTTTTGCGAGGAGCTGCTGGTGCGCGGTATCATTTTTGAGTTTTCGCTCCGAGCATTTAACCCGCAGTGCCGTCCGCTCTGGAAGCGCCGGCGTCGCGCGCGGGCGCAAGGCGTCGCCATGGTGCCCTGGGCGGCACCGGACAAGCGAGGCATCGCCGCGGCGATTGTGCTGCAGGCGGCCATCTTTGGCTTTATGCATATGAACTGGGTGCAGGGCTGCTACGCCGGCGCCGCCGGTCTGGTCTTTGGCTGGGTGCTCGTGACCACCGGAAAGCTCCGCTACACGATCCTGCTGCATTTTGCCTTTAACGCCGGGTCGTATCTCATGACGTTGCTGTGGTTTGTGAACACGCCGTTCGACGTGGCAATTACGGTCGCTATCGCCGGCTTTGTGCTGGTAGAGGCGATGCGCTCGCTGCGCCACGCGTGTGGGATGGATGCAGCGAGCGCACCGCTGCCCTAGTTGCGACGCCCGCCTCCGTTTGCGCCCTGACGCCCCTGGGCCGCGCGGTTGCGGCCTGCGGTGTTTTGCGCACGCGACATGCCGCCGTGGCCCTTGCTACCCTTGGGTCCCTTGCCGGCGGCGCTACCGTGGGCCTTGCCGCCCTTCTTGCCGGTCCCATGTCCGCCGCCAGCAGACGTCTCGCCCGGGCGCGGCGGTACGGGACGGATCAGGCAATGCTTGGTGTAGCCGATCAGGTCACGACGCCCGGCCTTTTCCAATGCCTCGCGCACAAGCTTGTAGTTCTCGGGCTTGCGATACTGGATGAGCGCGCGCTGCATGGCCTTCTCGTGCGGGTCGCGCGCCACATAGATCGGCTCCATGGTGCGCGGGTCCACGCCGGTGTAGTACATGCAGGTCGACATGGTGGACGGGGTGGGGTAGAAGTCCTGCACCTGCTCGGGCATGTAGCCCATGTCGCGTACGGCCTCGGCAAGGTCCACGGCTTCCTTCATGGTCGAGCCGGGGTGGCTCGAGATCAGGTACGGCACCACGTACTGCTTAAGACCGTATTCGCGGTTCAAGCGTTCAAATTTACGGCAGAACGCATCGTAGACGGCGCGGCTCGGCTTGCCCATTACACTCAGCACCGCATCGCTCACGTGCTCGGGCGCTACGCGCAGCTGGCCAGAGACATGGTGCTCCAGCAGCTCGCGCAAAAACTCGTCCGAGGCATCGGCCATGGTGTAGTCAAAGCGGATGCCGCTGCGCACGAAGACCTTCTTGACGCCCGGCAGCTGGCGCAGGTCGCGCAACAGCTGCGTGTAGCCGCTCTCGTCGACCACCATGTTCTTGCACACGCTCGGCCACAGGCAGCGCTTGTTCTTGCACACGCCGTGTTTGAGCTGCTTGTCGCAGGCCGGGCGGCTAAAGTTTGCCGTCGGTCCGCCCACGTCGTTGATGTAGCCCTTAAACTCGGGATCGTGCGTGAGCAGCTCGGCCTCGCGCATGATTGAATCGTGGCTGCGCATCTGCAGCACGCGACCCTGGTGGAAGGTCAGCGCGCAAAACGAGCACTCGCCAAAGCACCCGCGGTTGGAGCTGATCGAAAACTTGATCTCGGCAAAGGCCGGCACGCCGCCCGCCGCGTCGTAGTCGGGATGCCAATCGCGTGCGTAGGGGAGTTCGGCCACCTCGTCCATCTCGTCGGTGGTGAGCGTCGCCGACGGCGGGTTCTGCACCACATAGACGCTATTGGGGTAGGGTTCTACCAGGCGGTGTCCGGTGATGGGGTCCATATTCTGCTGCTGCACGTTAAAGCTGCGCGCGTAGTTGAGCTTGTCGGCGGCAAGGTCGTTCCAGCTGGGCAGCAGGTCGTAGTCGTAGACCTCGTCGAGCGAGCTGGTGCGGTAGACGGTGCCGTTGATATAGGTGATTTGATCGACGGGCAGTCCCGCGTCGAGCGCGTCGGCGATCTCGACAATCGCGTGCTCGCCCATGCCGTAGATGAGGATGTCGGCGCCCGAGTCGAGCAGTACCGAGCGCTTGAGCTTGTCCTGCCAGTAGTCATAATGGGCCAGACGGCGCAGGCTTGCCTCGATGCCGCCGATGATGATGGGGGCATCCTTAAACGTCTGACGGATAAGGTTGCCGTAGACCGTGACGGCACGGTTGGGGCGGTGACCCTCCTCGCCGCCGGGGGTATAGGCGTCGGTGTGGCGGCGGTGCTTGGTCACCGAATAGTGGTTGACCATGGAGTCCATGTTGCCGGCGCTGACCAAAAAGCCCAGGCGCGGCTCGCCGAGCACCGTGATGCTGGCGGGGTCGGTCCAGTCGGGCTGGCAGATGATGCCCACCTTGTAGCCGTGCGCGTCGAGTACGCGGCTGACGATGGCCATGCCAAAGCTGGGGTGGTCCACGTAGGCGTCGCCGCAGATGTAGACGAAGTCGCACTGGTCCCAGCCGCGCGCGTCCATATCGGCGCGGCTGACGGGGAGGAACTTGTCGCGGCCCGGGCGCCAGGGACGGGCAGGCGCTGCCGGGGTATGAGTGGCGTGGCCGCCCTGGGCCTTGCCGCCGCGCTTTTGCTGCTGGCCCTGTTTGCCCTGCTGACTGCGCTGGTTGTTCTGAGCGTACTGAGGCTTTTTTGCCACGATCCCTCCCGGTGTTTGTATGCTGCACGTAATTGTAACCAGTCTTTTTGGGACGGGGCTAAAAAGACTGGTGGAGTACATGAGGCGTCGGGTGTCGGCGCCGCGCCCGCTGTTTGTTTCCAGACTGTGTATCTGCGCGCTGGAGAACCCGTCTCGCGCGCACGCCATGTTGTCAATGGGTTACAGTATGAACGGCGGTTATGTTTCCGCCAACGCACGAGAGAGTCGTCAACAAGGAGGATACACGACGATGCAGCGTGCCAAACAGATATCGGAGTCTATTGAGCTGGGCATCATCTTGGCGCTCGCCGGTGGCTTTATGGACGTGTATTCGTACATTGGGCGCGACCATGTTTTCGCCAACGCGCAGACAGGCAACATCCTGCTCGTGGGCGTGAGCATCTCGGAGGGCAATTGGGCACTTGCGGGGCGCTACTTCTTCCCTGTGGTGTCGTTTGCCGTGGGCATTATGCTTGCCGACCTGGTTCACGAGCGGTTTGGCAGCGTGATTCACTGGCGCCAAGTGACAGTGTTCTTTGAAGCCGTCATCTTGCTGGGCGTGAGCTTTATCCCCGGTGGCGGTTACAACCTGCTCGCCAACTGCCTCACCTCGTTTGCCTGCGGTATGCAGGTCGAGAGCTTCCGCAAGATCCACGGTCACGGCATCGCTACGACCATGTGCATCGGCAACTTGCGCAATGCGCTGCAAAACGTGGACGATTACATCATCACCCACAGGCGCGGCTTTTTGGAAAACGGCTTGCTGTACTTTGGCGTGATCTTTACCTTTGTGTTTGGCGCCGTGTTGGGCAACTGGTGTATTGAGCGCATGGGCCTGCACGCCATCGTCGTGGCGAGCTTGCTGCTGTTTGTCGCGTTTGCCATCATGTTCATCGACCGCGAGCGCGACTTGCGCTTACGCTGGAAGCGTGCCTGCGAAGATTGGAAAGACGCCTGCCAAAAATAACGGCAGGATGCGGCAAGGGGCTGGCCCCTTTGTCGCACTGATTAATATTGGGGAGGGGACGGCCATCTCGGCCGCCCCTTTTTTGGAGTCTTAAGCGCTAAGGTGCATGTTTGTAATGACAAGATTTGACGTCAGCAAAGCGTGTTGCTTGAGGCTATAGAATAAAAATGTCATCTTTCCAGCTATGATTATTAGTTAAGGGGATGGACATATGTCAGAGCTTTTTATTCAAAATAAGACGACAGTAATCAAGTTGATAATCAAGGCGGAGAACTGTCCTCTTTATTGCTTTGTAGAGCCTTTCTGAGCAGCTATTCTATTATTAGTCTGGATGAGTCTTGCAACAATTTAGATAGTGTTTCGATATCCTTTTTGAAAGTAGCGTTTACGCAGGAGATGAAAAAGCATGCCGCCATTATTGCGGATCATGGACATGGTTTTGAACAATTTGCAGACTATGTAATACAGTTCCAGGAGCCAGGAAAAAAACTATCTAGCTCCTGAATGTTGTTACGAACTGCTTTTTGCGATTTATTCGAGATGCTCTTCAATCCGAGCCCTAAGAAGGGCAATGGCTGTAGGTATTCCAATTGCGGCGGCTAATTCGGCTTTATCCAAAACCTGTATGCTAAAGCACGATTGTTTATCACATTGAAGGACGATAACTGAAGATAGTTTCACTTCCCGTTGGCTGAATATATCGTAATCTCCAAATAGGAAGTTACCTTTTATTGTGTAATTCGGTATGTTCGTTATGCACTTCATCTCAAGTCTGTTTAGGCCATAATCAAACACCGCAACTTCCTCGTGTTCGATGATGAGCGCAACCCTGGGCATGTTGCTAAAACCACCGTCGACGACAGTGAAGAGTTTTTCATTTGCATCGTCATAAACGGTATATTTAAGACTCAATAGCTGTCCTAGTGGACCCGTGAACCCATGTTTTTTGATGTTGAGGCTGTCTCCCGCTGGGTTGATGAGAGCCAGGGTATGCGGATAAGGGTTACCTTCAATTGAGATTCGATATTCGTTTGTAGCCGTCTTGCTCGATTTAGGACCACTAGCCACCATGCGTCATCGCCTCGATCGAATTGGAACCGTCTTCTGCTTCGTGCGGAGAATTACGCTGTACGTTGCAGTAGATGCAGCTGCAATAACCGCATGGGCAATTTCTAACAAAATGAATGACGTTATTTGCTGCATGCATGTTATTCACTACAAAGTATCTTTTTATAAACGTATTGTCAAACATATATTGCTAAAACAGAAACAATTTATAGACTGAGTCGGTCGCATTCTTTGGGCGATTGCTCCTATAATCTAGCCTTCGCTGCTGTCGGGAGGGAAGAACTAGGGCTCCGTTATTCTGTTGAAACGCTTTAACACTTTTGATGTTTTCACGCGTTTTTTGTTTCAAAAGCGTTAGGATGGGACTTATAGCGCGGGGCGTAATGGATGCCCCGCACACGATGGGAGGCTATCAATGGCTAATCGTTTCGTTCTCAACACCATCTCTTATCATGGTTCCGGTGCCATCAAGGAGATCCCCGGCGAGCTCCAGCGTCGCGGCTACAAGAAGATCTTCGTCTGCTCCGACCCCGATCTGGTCAAGTTTGGCGTTACCGCTAAGGTGACCGACGAGCTCGACGCCGCCGGCATCGCTTGGAGCCTCTACTCCGAGATCAAGCCCAACCCCACCATCCAGAACGTCAAGGACGGCGTCGAGGCCTTCAAGGCCGCCGAGGCTGACGCTATCGTGACCATCGGCGGCGGCTCCTCCATGGATACCGCCAAGGCTATCGGCATCATCATCAACAACCCCGAGTTCGCCGATGTCCGCAGCCTCGAGGGCGTTGCTCCCACTAAGAACCACGCCGTGTTCACCATCGCCGTGCCGACGACCGCCGGTACCGCTGCTGAGGTGACCATCAACTACGTCATCACCGACCCCGAGAAGGTCCGCAAGTTCGTGTGCGTCGACACCAACGACGCCCCCGAGGTCGCCGTCGTCGACCCCGATATGATGGCTTCCATGCCCGCCGGCCTGACCGCCTCTACTGGCATGGACGCTCTGACCCACGCCATCGAGGGCTACACCACCAAGGGCGCTTGGGAGCTTTCCGACATGTTCCACTTTGAGGCTATTAAGCTGATCAGCGAGAACCTGCGCGACTCCGTTGCCGAGGCCAAGTCCGGTCAGCCCGGCTCCGGCCGCGAGGGCATGGCTCTTGGCCAGTATGTCGCCGGCATGGGCTTCTCCAATGTCGGCCTGGGTATCGACCACGCCATGGCTCACACCCTGTCCGCTCACTACGATACCCCGCACGGTGTCGCCTGCGCCATGCTGCTGCCGATCGCCATGGAGTTCAACAAGCCGGTTTGTGCCGAGCGCCTGGCCAAGGTCGCCGTCGCCATGGGCGTTGACACCACGGGCATGAGCACCGACGAGGCCGCCGATGCCGCCATCGCCGCCGTTAAGCAGCTCTCCGCCGACGTGAACATCCCGCACGTCTGCGAGGCCATGAAGGCTGACGAGATCGAGGTCCTGGCCAAGGACGCCATGGCCGACGCCTGCTTCCCGGGTAACCCGCGCGAGGCGACGCTCGACGACGTTATCGAGCTCTTCAAGAAGATCTGCCCGGCTGCTTAACCTGGTTCGGCGGGCCCCGCCCGTTAGCCCCAGAATCGTCCTCGGACATGTCGGAGGCCCCGCTGCGCACTACGTGCGGCGGGGCCTCCTTCTGTCCTGCGGAAAGATTCTGGGGCTAACGGGCGGGGCCCGCCGGCTCGTTGTCGTGGCGGGCGCTGTTCGGAAGAGCTCGATGGGTCATCTCGCTAGGTAAAAAGATGGTTCGCGGTGGTATCGTTGCTGTGGGTTTAATTCGATATGAAAGGGTGACTTTGGTGTCCAAGATGGATTCTACGCTCTCCTATATTACTGACCAGTTGAAGGCGCTTACCTCGATTGCTTCGCCTACGGGCTATACCCGTGCGGCGACTGATTATCTAATGGAAACGTTGCGCGATATGGGCTTTGGGCCCGAGCGCTCCAATAAAGGCAACGTGCTCGTTGAGCTTGGTGGTGAGGGTGAGCCGCTCGTACTGGCGAGCCATGTCGATACCCTGGGCGCCATGGTGCGTTCCATTAAGGACAATGGCCGCCTGCGTCCCACGACGCTTGGTGGGCACCAGTGGTCTACGGCCGATGGCGAGAACTGCACCGTCTACACGCGTGACGGTAATGTCTACACGGGCGTGGTCCTCAATACTGAGCCTTCGGCGCATGTGGCCGATGAGCCGGTCAAGACCATCGAGAAGAACATGGAAATCCTGCTCGACGAGAACGTTGACAGCAAGGATGACGTGCTTGAGCTGGGCATTCAGACGGGCGACATCATCGCTATGGATCCGCGCACCACGGTGACGGAGAGCGGCTACATCAAGAGTCGCTTCCTTGACGACAAGCTGTCCGCGTCGATTCTGCTGGGTTTGGCCCGCGCTGTCGCCGACGGCGAGTTGACCCTTTCGCGCAAGGTTTCGCTGCTCTTTACGGTGTACGAGGAGGTCGGCCACGGCGGCGCCTTTGTGCCGGCCGACACGCGCGAGATGATCAGCGTGGACATGGGCTGCGTGGGCGACGACCTGGGCTGCACCGAGCGCATGGTTTCGATTTGCGCCAAGGATTCGGGTGGCCCCTACAATTACGATCTGGTGACCACGCTGTCCAACATCGCGCGCGAGCTGGAGCTCGATTACGCCATCGATGTGTACCCGCACTACGGCTCCGACGTCGAGGCCACGCTCTCTGCCGGTTACGACATCCGTCACGGCCTGATCGGCCCCGGTGTGTACGCGAGCCACAACTACGAGCGCAGCCACATGGACGGCGTGCGCAACACCTTTGAACTGGTTCGCGCCTACGTTCAGCGCTAGGGGAGCAGCGGCCTCGGTTGGCGCAGCAGTACCGACCGAGGCCGCCCACTGTAAGTTGCGGTGAAATAGGGACTGTTTAAGCGTTTAAAACCGCCAAACAGTTCCTATTTCACCGCAACTTAGGGGGCAGTGCTGTTATCTCTGCACGTGCCGTAGCACCTCAACGGCGGCGCTTACCTCTATCGTGCGGCGCTCGAGACCGCGGCGGATGGCCTTGAGGCGATTGCCTGCTGTTGCCCATGCGCTTTGTGAGAGGATTTCGACTGCCTCGTCGACGAACCCATCGAGATGCGACGCATCGAACCAATCGAGCGAGTCAGCAAATGCTAGCTGAGTGGAAGGGTCCGGACCAAACGGTTTGGCGGCAAATCCAAACTCCCCGGCAACGAGCACGGCGGTTGGCACGTTGTACCACAGGCAATTGCCACTATCGAACAGCGGTGCAGGCCGCATTTCCAGCGTGTCGACATTGCGGATGATGCCGAAGTTTCGCCAATGGCGGTCGCTGTTGGCCAGGAGGGCATCGCAGACAATCATCTGCGACATGGATTTTCTTACCGTGGCTTCGTCAGCCCCGTGTCTGCCAAGAAAGCGACAGTATCGATCGTATGTTGAGTTTCCTCGCTGGCCACCGAGTGCGTCCCTGATATAAGCGGCCGGCACGTATTCCTCACGGCCATTAAGAAAGTCATCGCATAGGCATACGGGCCCGTCGAACATGCGCTCGACCGTATAGGGAACAAACTCACCTTTGGATAGCAGACGCCGATGTAGAGCTGTTGCAACCGCCTCGTTAAACGGTCGCTGATCGTCCATTCCGCATCCTTTAACCAGGATGCGAACGCCATTGCGGATCATCCAGGATTTGGGGAGCTCGCCCTCGGACGTATTGTCAGGATTTTTGAGTCCGATGCCCTCAAGCCAGCCTGAACGATGCTCGGGTGCCGACCGTTCAAAATTGTTTTCGAAGTAATTGAGGTGCTGCCAATTGAACTCGTCGCAGTCGACCGGTCTTAGCCAATAGCAATCCGAAAGCGAAAAACCCAGGCAACGAACGGGCACTTCAATACCGCTGTCAATTCCCAGCTCGCGATAGCGCGAGATGAGTCCGGGGCGGACGTCGGGCACCGACCGGTGACTCCACCACGTGTTGAGTGCTCGTTTATTCACCGTTGGAGAAGAACTCGAGCACGTGCCAAACGGCATCCTTCGTGCATCGAGTATGTCGGCAATTTCAAAGGAAAACTCGCGCGGTGGATCAAACGAGACATGCGCGACCTCGTGGTCGGCTGACATCAACGTGAACTTGCGCCCTACGTCAGCTGCGGGACGGCGCCCACGCTTACGGACCTTTTGATAACCAATCGCGGAATCGTACTGAACCATTTTCCGCCCACCGACGATATCGCACGCGAGCGTTCCCGATGCAGCCAGTTGCGATATACGGGCCTTCGTAACGCCCAGCAGGCGCGCGGCGTCACCCATGGCTATATATATTTGGAAGTACTCATCTGCTGCATCACCTCGTTAAGTATTCTAATCGTTAAATATAGCAAGCACAAATATCATAATACTTAACAAAGTTGCGGTGAAATAGGGACTGTTTAGCGGCTTGAAACGCTTAAACAGTCCCTATTTCACCGCAACTTATCGAGGAGTGCTGTTATTTGATGGCGCCGGTCACGGTGCCGCCGCCGAGGACGATGTCGCCGCGGTAGATTACAACGGCTTGGCCGGGGGCGATGGCTCGTTGTGGCTCGTCAAAGGTCAGCAGCATTTGTCCGTTGGCGTCACGCGTAAGGGTTGCTGCCTGGTCCTTTTGACGGTAGCGGTACTTGGCGCCCACGCGAATGCCGCCGGACGTGAGCTCTGCCTCCATGTGGTCGGCAGGGGCACTCCAGATCCAGTCATTGGCCGTGAGCGCTGTGGCCGTCAGGTCCTCGGCCTCGCCCAGATGCACAATGTTGTTGGCGGCATCGACGCCCGTTACGTACACGGGATGCGCCATCGCGACGCCCAGGCCCTTGCGCTGGCCGATGGTGTAGCGCAGCGCGCCGTTGTGGCGCCCGACCACGCTGCCGTCGCGCCACACAATGCCGCCCGGTGCAGTGGGATGTCCGCAGCGGCGCTCGATATAGCCCGCGTAGTCACCGTCTGGAATAAAGCAGATATCCTCGCTCTCGGCCTTCTTGGCGTTGATGAAGCCCTGCTCGGCGGCAATGCGGCGCACGTCGCGATCTTTGTCCAGTCCGGCCAGCGGAAAGATCGTGCGTGCCAGGCGCTCTTGTGTGAGCGAATACAAAAAGTAGCTTTGGTCCTTTTTGGGATCTTCGCCGCGGTTCAGCTGCCAAGTGCCGTCGGACGCCTGGCTCGTTTTGGCGTAGTGACCTGTGGCGATGTAGTCGCAGCCCATATCGAGTGCCGCATCGAGCAGCGCGCCAAACTTAATATGGCGGTTGCAGATGATACACGGGTTGGGCGTCAGTCCCTCCTGATAGGCAGTCACGAAGCGCTCGATAACGTTGCGGTCGAAGGTCTGCTGCAGGTCGAGCACGTGGTGGGGTATCCCCAGGCGCTCGGCGACGGCCTTTGCATCGGCGATGTCGCGGTCGACTTTGCTCATGCCCGTGACGGGATCGGGCGCGGGGCAGGTGAGGCGCATGGTGGCACCGACGCATTCGTAGCCCTGGCGCTTGAGCAGGTACGCGGTCACGCTGGAATCGACGCCGCCGCTCATGGCGACGAGCACGCGCTTGTTGTGCATGGGGAGGTTCTCCTTGGTGGCATGTGGCCAAAAAAGAAAAGCGGCGCGGGAGGCTGGTTCCGCGCCGCAGACATTGTAGCAAGTTCGGATGACTCGTGGGACGCCCTGATGGGATGGGCTCAGACTGCCGGGAGAGAGGAGACCGGCTCGTCCCTGGGCTCAACCTATGGGCGACAGACCTTAGTCCTGGAAGAGTGCCGTGGACAGGTAGCGCTCACCGGTATCGGCGAGCAGTGCCACGATGGTCTTGCCCTCGTTCTCGGGGCGCTTGGCCAGTTGCAGTGCGGCCCACACGGCGGCGCCGGACGAAATACCCACGAGCACGCCCTCCTTGTGGCCCACGGCGCGGCCGGTGGCAAAGGCGTCCTCGTTCTCGACGGGGATGATCTCGTCGTAGACCCGGGTGTCGAGGACGTCGGGCACAAAGCCGGCGCCGATACCCTGGATCTTGTGCGGACCGGCCTGGCCCTTGGAGAGCACCGGGGAAGTGGCGGGCTCGACGGCGACAACCTGAATCTCGGGGTTCTGCTCCTTGAGGAACTCGCCCACGCCGGTCACGGTGCCGCCGGTGCCGACGCCGGCGACGAAGATGTCGACCTTGCCGTCGGTGTCATCCCAGATCTCGGGGCCGGTCGTGGCCTTGTGGATGGCGGGGTTGGCGGGGTTCACGAACTGGCCGGCGATAATGCTGTTGGGCGTCTCCTTCTGCAGCTCCTCGGCCTTGGCGATGGCGCCCTTCATGCCCTTGGAGCCGTCGGTGAGCACGAGCTGCGCGCCATATGCCTGCATCAGCTTGCGGCGCTCGACGGACATGGTCTCGGGCATGGTGATGATCACCTTGTAGCCGCGAGCCGCCGCCACCGAGGCGATGCCGACGCCGGTGTTGCCGCTCGTGGGCTCGATGATGGTGTAGTCGCCGCCGCGCACGAGCTTGCCGGCCTTCTCGGCCTCGTCAATCATGTTCTTGGCGACGCGGTCTTTAACGGACCCGGCGGGGTTGAAGTATTCCAGCTTGACGAGCACGCGGGCCTTGAGGTCCTCATCGGCCTCAAAGTGAGTGAGCTCCAGAAGCGGGGTGTGGCCGATAAGCTGATCGATGGACGTATAAACATTGCTCATGGTGAACCTCCAAAGTGTTCAAATGACTGGATACTGTGTGTTTTCACGGTGTGTGTAACAGCCAAACCCATAAACCTTATGGGTTGTTCTTTTTGCTGTTGGCAAGCATAGTAGACAGTAAAGCCTAGTAACGCAATAGGAAATAGAAGATTATTACGAGGCGATTAACCAGCTTGACGGGAATAGGTATTTTCAAAGCCAATTTTTCGGCTAGAATTGCTACGGATTAAAAGACCGAAAGGCAGCAATATATATGTTGGTTTCCACAAAGGGCAGATATGCCCTGCGCGTTATGGTCGACCTGGCCGAGCACCAGGCGGCGGGCCGTATTCCCCTCAAAGAGATCGCTGCGCGTCAGGGGATTTCGGAGAAATATCTGGAGAATATTTTGGCCACGCTCGTGCGCGCCAATATGCTCTCGGGCATGCGCGGCAAGGGCGGTGGTTACGTGCTCACGCGCCCGCCCGAGCAGTACACGGTGGGTGAGATCTTGCGCCTGACCGAGGGCAGCCTGGCGCCGGTCGCATGCCTGGACGGCGACTGCAAGGGCTGTTCGCGTTCGGATGAGTGTCCCACGCTCGACGTGTGGAAGAACCTGGACAAGCTCATCAACGACTACCTCGACGGCGTGACGCTCGATGCGCTCGTCGCCCCCAACGAGGGCTACGACTACGTCATCTAGTCCCACCTGCCATTTGGGGACGGGGTAGAAATGGTAGATTTTCTTGCCCTCTGAGGCTTGACAAATGACAAGGCCGCCCATCGTTGCGATGGACGGCCTTCTTTTGGCGTGTTGCGGCGGTCCGTATCCGGTCGCTTTAGTTCCTGGCGATGCTGTCGAGAATGCTGCGCATGATGGATACCAGGATGCTGCCCATAAAGGCTGATCCAAAGCCGGCAATGGAGATACCCGCGCCCAGCAGATTGACCGACAGGTAGCTGGCCAGCTCGAGCATAAAGCTGTTGACTACGAGCTGAAAAATACCAAGCGTGATAATAGTGAGCGGCAGCGAGATGACCGTCAGGAACGGCTTGACGAGCGAGTCGACGATGTTGAGGAACAGTCCCACGAAGGCAAAGCAGACCCAGGCGTCGGCCATGCCGAAGGGCTGAATGCCGGGGACGAGAAACGTTGCGATCGCGATGGCGATTGAGGTCAAAAGCCAGTTGAGCAAAAAGCGCATGGTGGGAATCCTTTCTTGCGCATGGCGTGGTGAGGGGGCGTGAGGGGCACATACCTTTGCAACTCGGATAGATGCGCGGGCTCGGCCCTGTTCGGCCGCCCATTGTCTCAGATATTCGTGGAGCTTGCGTGCGCATTCGGTTTCAAAACGGCGTTCGTCCTAAAAAACGTGCCGCTGGCAGAGAGTCTTGTCGCTTTAGTTTGGTGGTGTGCTAAACTGCTACGGGCAAAAGCCACAGGCGTTGCCCTATTGCATATTACGGGTGAACGATGCCCGATGTCAGTATCAACTTCGATGCCTTTTGGCGGGTTTGGCGGTGATCGATGAATATCGAGAACATGTTTGACAAGCCTGATGTCAAGCAGCTGGTCCACGCATTTAGCCTTTTGGACGACGAGAAAGATATCCAAGCGTTTTTGACCGATATCTGCACGCCGCGTGAGATTTGCGATCTATCGC
This sequence comes from Collinsella sp., assembly GCA_019414515.1. Lineage (GTDB taxonomy): Bacteria > Actinomycetota > Coriobacteriia > Coriobacteriales > Coriobacteriaceae > Collinsella. The sequence goes on along the minus strand of DXLX01000010.1, from coordinate 20,390 downwards.
AGCGTCTGCAAGTCGCGCGTTACCTGGACGAGGGCGAGCCCTATGTCGAGGTTCAGGCGCGTACCGGCGCTTCGTCCACCACGGTGAGCCGTGTGTCCAAGGCGCTCAACGGCGAGTACGGTGGCTACCGCAAGATCCTCATTAAACTGGAGGATGGCGAGTAGGCCGCGCCAAAAACGAATTGTGCAAAACCGCTCCTCCGGGGGCGGTTTTTTGATCCCCTGGGGACGGAGGAAAACGGATCACCGGGTTAGACTGACCCTCTCCATGATCCGTTTTCCTCCGTCCCCAGGGGATCAAATCTGTTGGCGTGGGGCAAATCTGTCCGCTTGGGCGGGTAGGATGGATGCATTGATTATTGCGAACAGTTTGAGCGGAGGACCATGCCTGTTCGAATCTATACCACCAATGCCGGCACGGATTTGAGCGATGCCGAGTCGGCGTTGCTTGCCGATCTTATTGCCCGCCACGGGCGTGCCGTGTTGCTGGCACCTACGTTTGCCGAGCTCGACCTGTGCCGTCATGATGCGGCGGAAGCCGGCGTTTCGCTGGGCATCGACTACAAGACGCCTACATCGTGGCTTCGCTCGCTTTGGGAGCTTTTGGGCGACGGGCGAGGTTTTGTCGACAACCTGCAGCGCCAGATGCTGTTCTCGGACATGGTCACGCGTCTCGACGATGCCGACCTGCAGCCGCTTTCGCGCAGCCAGGGCACGGTGCGTATGCTTGCGCGCATGGCCCGCGATGTGCTGCCGGGTGTGGCGGGGACGACGGCCGAGCGATGCCGTGGCAACAATTGCCAGCCTGAGCCAAAAAGCGATGCCGAGGCTCGTGTGTTCGAGCTTTTGCGTGCCTACGCGGGCGGTTTGGACCGTCGAGATATGGTCGAGCCCTGCGAGGCGGCCGACATTATGGCCGGTGCCCTGGCCGATAGCCTGCCGGCGTGCGCCCTCGCCGTATGCGTGCGCGGTATCACGTCGTTTACGCACGGTCTGCTCGAGCTGCTGTCTGCTGTGGCGAACAATGGGGGAGAGGTCGTCGTGCTGCTTGCCCGCGAGCAGGCGGCGATGCGCGAGGAGCTTGCCACGGCATTTGATGCCCGCGGTGTGCTGTTTGAGGTCGGGCCGCTGGGGGAGGGTGTCGGCGCGTCTGATGCCGCTTGCGGGACCGCCGCTCAGCCTGCCTTTATTGAGGTCGCCGGGCCCCATGCCCGTGCTCATGTCTATGCGGACGCCATCGATAAGTTGGTGAAAGTGCACAAGGAGTCCAAGGCCGATAAAGCTACTGCAACGCCCGCCGACCCCGCGCACGTGCTCGTTGTTTCTGCCCGGGCACCCCAGCTGTTCGGTGAGCTCGCCTCTCGTCTGGCGGCTCGTCATATCGCCGCCGAGACAGCTGAGTTCACGGCGTTTTCCCAATCCATTGCGGGCAGGCAGTTTGCGGCGCTTGCCGGTCTGATCGAGCGTATGAAGGCCGCCGATGAGGGCATGGCGTCAAAGACCGAGTGGTGGCCCGCGCCGGAGCTTACCGACTGGATCTACAGTCCGCTTTCGGGCGCTGATGCCGTCAATGCCCGTACCTTCGATAAGAATATGCGTCTCTCGCGCAGCAAGACTACCGCGGGCGTTAAGAGCCTGCTGCAGAGTGTCCAAGGCCAGGTGAGGGGCGCGCGCAAGGCGGCGAGCGACGATAGCTGGTTTAAGAACGTACCGTGTGTGGTCTCGGACGTGTTCCAGGCTCTGTGGCGCGACAAGCCCGTGACGGCGCTCAAGGCCATGCTTGCCGTTGCCGAGGCGTTGCCCAATCGCTCGCTGGGCAGCTTGGATGGCCAGGCCCGTCGCCAGGCGGAGGTAGCCCTGCTGCGCCACGCCATCGACATCCTTATGAATGGCGCCCGCGCGCTCGACGTGTCGCAGGCCGCGACCGTGCCCGTGCTCGATGGCATTCGCACCAAGGTGGACAAGCGCAGCACCGCCTACGATTACGAGACCTACGAGGTTGACCGTGCGCCACGTGCTCAGGTTCGTTTTGCTTCGCTTGCCGATGCGGCGGCTCTGCGCCCCGGCAGCTACGATGCCGTGCTGTTTGCCGATGTCGATCTGGACAGCTATCCGCTCTCGCACGAGGAGGGGCCGCTGGCCACGCTGACGGCGAGTCTTGGTCGCGAGGGCGTGACGCTTGAGCCCGCGGCCCTGCTGCGCGTGCGCTTTGGTCACGCGATGCAAGCGTCGCGTGGTCCGGTTACGCTCGCCCGTGTGACCCATGATCGTCAGGCGCGCGAGTGCTATCCGGCGGCCGTGTGGGCCGAGTTGCGTGCGCACGCCAAGGCCGCTGACGATGCTAAGGCCGCTGACGACGCTAAAGCCACTGACACCGACAAGGCCGCTGACGACGCTAAGGCCACTGGCAACGCTAAGGTCGCTGGCGCCGACAAGGCGACGTGCGTGGGTGAGGGCGATATCGTAAGGGACTTCGATCCCGCGGCAGGCGAAGGTCTCAAGCGCGAGCGCGTGACCTGTGAAGCCCCTCAGCATCTGAGTGCCGAGGCCGTGCCGTATTTGGTCCTGCGTCGTCGCGATGGCGAGGGCGAGGACGCGCCGCTCGTGCCGCGCCTGACGTCCGCCTCGCAGATTGAGGCGTACTCGACGTGCCCGCTGTGCTGGTTCGTGTCGTATCGCGTCAAGCCCCAGTCCATCGACGCGGGCTTTGGGAACATGGAGAAGGGCAACTTTGTCCACGACGTGCTGGAGCATCTGCATGCCCGTCTGCCCCAAGAGGGCATGGAGCGCGTGACGCCCATGAATCTGCCTCGGGCGCAGGAGCTGCTGAGCAAGGTCTTTGACGAGACCCTGGCCGAGCATGCCGGCAAGCGCGGTACCGAGGGTCCGCTCGTGCCGCTCTCTCCGGTGGAGGAACGTCAGGTGGCCGAGATTTTGCCCCAACTGGAGGGCGTGCTTGCCTACGAGTCCGAGGCGCTCACCCCCTTTGCTCCGCGCTACCTGGAGTTTGCGTTCAACGAGCTCCAGGTCGAGTATGCCGGTTGGCCGCTCGGTGGGCGCATCGACCGCGTGGACGTGGATGCCGAGAACCGTGCCGTGGTGATCGACTACAAACATCGCTCGGGCGTCGAGGAGTATAAGCTTGCCGACCCCACGGTGTTCGACGAGAAGACGGGTGCGGTGCCCGCCGACGACCCGCGCTGGCTGCCGCCGCATACCCAGACGCTCATCTACGCCCAGGCCATGCGCCGGGCGCTGGATCTGAATACCCGTGCGGCGCTTTACTTTTCCACCAAGGGCGGCAAGCCCGCGCTGCGCGGTGCCGCGAGCGCCGAGCTGTTGGAGCAGGAGCGCGGCGACGGTCGCATTCCGGGCCTTAAGAAGGGCTTCCCGGGCGAGGGCGGCAACATGGACTTCGATGTGCTGCTCGATCGCGTGGAGACCGGCATTGCCGAGCGGCTGCGCGAACTCGAGGCGGGCGTCGTGACGGCGGTCGATCCGACATCGGCGCAAGCCGCGCATGCGCGCTGCTCGTATAACCACGAAGGAACGTTTGTAAGGAGGGACGTGTAGACCATGGATCTTTCGACTTTGATGCCGCAACAGCTGCAAGTCGTCAAAACGCTCGACCGCCCGCTGTTTGTCTCGGCGGGTGCCGGCTCGGGCAAGACCTTTACCCTCACGCGCCGCATCGTCTACGCGCTCTCGCCCGAATCCGGTCCGTTTGTCGAGCATCTGGACCAGGTGCTCGCCATTACCTTTACCAAAGACGCCGCGGCCGAGATTCGCGACCGTGTGCGCCGTGCGCTTATCGAAGAGGGCATGGACGAGGAGGCCCTGACCGTCGACGACGCTTGGATCTCGACCATTCACGGCATGTGCTCGCGCATCCTGCGCGCGCATGCGCTGGAGCTGGGCATCGATCCCGAGTTCACGGTGCTTACCGATACCGACGAGCTTATGGACCAGGCTGTCGAGCATGTGTTGGGGCGCGCGACGGCGCCCGATGCCGCGCCCGAGCTCGCCGCTTCGCTTAAGGCCCTCTACGCCTGGTATCCCATGGCGGGCGAGGGCGGGCCGTTTGGCGCCGGTACCACCATCAAAGGCCTGGTGCGCGACCTGCTGGAGCTATCGAGCCAGCTGCCGGGCGGCATGGACGATGTGCGCGTGGCGCGCGGCCAGGCCGATACCTCGGCGCTTGCCGATGCCTATCGTGCGGCGTTGGGTGCAAGCAAGGCCACGACCGAGAAAGCGCAGGTGGCACTCGACGCCATCGACGCGTTTGAGGCGAGCGGCAAAACCATGGAGGATGCGGCGCGACTCATGATGTCGTGCGGCATGCCTCGGGCGAGCAAGGCGTTTCCTAAGGAGCAGGTGGAGCTACTCAAGGCCGAGGCCGCCGATGCGTTTATCAATATCGTGCTTGCCTGCGGCGGCCCGGCGCTCGATGCGCTGGTGGGGCTTGCCCGTGCCGTAGAGGCGGAGTACCGTGCGCTCAAGGCCGACCAGTCCGCGCTCGATAACAATGACCTGCTGCGCATGGCGTACGAGGCGCTGCGCGACTACCCGGCTATTCGAGCTGCCTATGAGGGCCGCTTTAAGATGGTCATGATCGACGAGTTCCAAGATACCGACCAGATGCAGGTCGATCTGATTCGCTATTTGACGGGTGCGGGCGAGCGCGCGCTGTGCACGGTGGGCGATGCGCAGCAGTCGATCTATCGCTTCCGTGGTGCCGAGGTCGAGGTGTTTCGCCGCCAGGAGCGCAAGGTGGGTTCGACGACGGCGTCCGAGACGGTCACCACGTCCGATGCTCCCGCCGGCGAGCTCGTCAAACTCGTGCGCAACTTCCGCAGCCACGACGAGGTGCTGCGCTATGTGGCGCGCGTCTTTGACGGCGACACCGGTGGTTTGATGCAGGGGTTCTTGGATCTTGAACCGAGCGACAAACGCAAGGACAAGCTCAAGGCAAAGGCTTCGCGCCGCCAGGCGCTGTTCGTTGCCGGCGGCAGTATGCAGGAGCGCACGCAGGCCAAGGCCCGTGCGATCGCCGAGCGATTCCATGCGCTTGCCGATGCCGGCCAGCCCCAGGGCGGCATGGTGCTGCTGCTGGGTCGCATGACCAATGCCGACGTCTACGCGCAGGCCTTCCGCGACCAAGGACTCGACTGCGTCATCGCAGGCGGCTCGGTCTTTGCCCAGGCGGCCGAGGTGCAGACGGTGCGTGCCCTGGTCTGCGCGCTCGCCAATCCGGCCGATACGGCCCAAGGCCTTATGCCGCTGTTGGCCTCGCCGATGTTTGCACTCGGCGCCCAGGAGTTCCTGGCGCTGGCGACCAAGCTCGACGAGCAGACGGGGGAGACCTCGCGCCGCAACATCGATGCGGGTATCATGAGCGATTCCGATGTGCCGGGCTTGCAGGGCTTGCCGCTCGTAACGCGCGCCCGCGAGGTGCTGCGCTACGCACTGCGTCGCGTGGGGCGTGATTCGTTCGCTGCCATCGCGCGCGACGTGGTCAACGCCTCCGGCTGGTTCGTGCGTCTGGCGCAGCGCGGCCCCGAGGGCAAGGCCATTGCCGCCAACGTGCTCAAGGCGCTCGACGCCGTGGCCGAGGCAGAGGCCGAGCTCGGCAATTCTCCGCGCTCCATCGCGCTCGCCTTCGACCGCTTCTTGGCGGGCAAGGAGGCCCCGGGCGCCCTCAACGAGGAGGGCGACGGCGCGGTGCGCATCATGACCGTGCATGCGTCCAAGGGCCTGGAGTATCCGGTCGTGGCGGTTGCCGAGTGTTTTGGCGTGCGCAAATCGTCCGGTGCGGCACAGATGGGTCGCGTCGAGGGCGGAGCGCAAGTCGTGGCGCTGCCGGCGCGCTTCGATGGCGTTAAGCTTGCCGACGGAACCTTCGTGAAGGGCGATGACGTCAAAAAGCAGTTTGAACACGCGTTTAAGGGCAAGGGTACGTCGCTGTGGCTGCCGCCGGAGCTCATGGAGGACGTCTGTGCGACGGGTTCTCCCGCCGAGGCATTTGCTCGCCTGCGCAACGACGACCTGCAGCTTTCGCTCGAGGAGCGGGCCCGCTTGCTCTATGTTGCCATGACGCGAGCGGGCGAGCTGGTGATCTTGGCGATGGATGCCGGTGTGAGCCGCGGCAAGGTGATGGCGCCGACCTTCGATGTCGAGACGGATCTGACCTACGACGTGCTGCGCCGCATCCTGCCGACCGATAGTCTGGACATGCCGCAGCTCGATAGCGACCGTCTGGTGTTCGACAACTCCCAGCCGGGCGACTACGAGCTCATCTCGCTGGCGGACTTTACGTTTGGTGAGCAGGCGTTTGAGGCTAACGCTTCGCTGGATGCCGAGGGCAGGCTCGTTCGCGGCGATGTCGATGTCGCTGATAATGCTGCGCACTCAACTGTGCCCGGTCCTGCCGACCCCAAGCCCGATGCGTTTGAGCTCGTGTATCCCCAGGCAGTGGGCGTGCGCATGGGCATCTGTCCGTTCCCGGTGCGTGACTCGTATAGCTACTCGTCAATTGCCGTGGCGCTGCATGCCGAGTCCGAGGACCGTGCCGCCGAGGCGCTTGTTCCCATGGACGAGTCCGGCGATGATGCGGAGTCGGATGGCTCGGAGATGGCCGATGCGGACGTGGCTGCTGTCGAGCCCGCCGGCAACCCCATGGCGCTGGGCTCGGCCTTCCACGCCGCTTGCCAGTGGCTCATCGAGATGGGTGCCGATGCGCTGCCCGTTGAGCGTGCCGACGCCCTGGCTCGCTTGTGGCGCCTGACGCCGGAACAGCGCGAGCGCTTCGATGTCGCTCTGGATCGCTGGCTCAAGTCGTCGGTTCGTGCCGAGCTGCTCGCGTGGCCGTGCATCCGTGCCGAGGTGCCGTTCTTCTCGCTGGGCTGCGAGGACGAGGATATCGCCCGCTACGGCGCCTATGCCGAGGGCGCCATCGATGCCTTGGCAACCGACCCGGCGGATCCGTCGCGCGCACTGGTCATCGACTACAAGACGGGTGGCACGCCGGATGAGACGCCGGAGCAGCTGCTCGAGAAACACGCCTTGCAGGCGCGCGTTTACGCCGACGTTCTGCACAAGGCGGGCTTTGAGGTCGTGACCGTCAAGTTCGTTCGCGTGGAGCGGGCGAATCCAACCATCTTCGTCAATCCCGCCGAACCTCAAGTGGTCACCTACAACCTCTAGTCCTCAGATAACTTGCGGTGGAATACGGACTGTTTTGGTCAAAAAAGCCGCCAAACAGTCCGCATTTCACCGCAACTGCAAGAGGAGCCGTGTGGGTTTGGGCTAGGTTCGGGTGCCGTCCGCGCTGTGCGGTAGAATCGTAACCCTAAGATCACGAACCCGCATCGGAGCTCATTACATGGCATTCGTCCATCTGCACAATCACACTGTTTTCTCCATGCTCGACGGCGCAACCCGTATCCAGGATATGGTCAACCGTGCCGTTGAGCTGGGCATGCCCGCCGTCGCCATTACCGACCACGGCTACATGTATGGCGTGCCCGACCTGGCGCTGGCCTGCGACGCCGTTAACCACAACACGCCCGAGTACAAAACCTGGAGTCACGACAAGGCCTTCTTGGAAAAGGACCGCCGCGACGAGCTGGTGGAGCCCGATCCCGAGGAAAGCCCGCGCGAGCATGCCCAGTATGTGAAGGACATGGCCATGTGGGACGAGAAGGGCAACATCGACGAGCTCAAGCCGCCCCTGGTCATCAAACCCATCTTTGGCTGCGAGGTCTACTTTACGCCGGACGAGACGCTCGCCCGCGACCATAAGCCCGAGCTCTACCACATGATTCTTCTGGCCAAGGACCAGGAGGGCTACGTCAACCTGATGCAGACGGTCTCCGAGGCCGCTGTGCAGGGCTTTTACTACAAGCCGCGCGTGACGCTCGACAACCTGCGTCGCCATGCCAAGGGCATGATCTGCACGAGCGCCTGCATCGCGGGCATCATTCCCAAATACATCGACCGCGGTGACATGGAGGGCGCCATCAAGTGGGCCGAGACCTTCCGCGACACCTTCGACCCTGGCGACTTTTACATCGAGATCCAGGAACACGGTATTACCACCGACAACGGCCTGACCGACGAGCAGATGGACCGCACGCTCATCGACATTGCCAAACAGGTGGGTGTCAAGGTCATCGCCACCAACGACTTCCACTACCTGCGCCGCGAGGACGCGCCCGTACAGGACGTCATCATGTGCATCGGCATGAACGCCAAGGTCGACGACCCCAACCGCATGCGCATGACCGGCTCGGAGTTTTACATGAAGACCGAGGAGGAGATGCGGGCGATGTTCCCGTATTGCCCCGAGGCCTGCGACAACACGCTCGAGATCGCCGACAAGTGCTACGTGGAGCTGGACTGGGACTCCATCATCCTGCCGCGCTTCCCGTTGCTCGACCCCGGCGAGACGCACGAGAGCCAGTTCCGCCGCGAGTGCGAGAAGGGCCTGCGCCAACACTATGGCGATGACTGGGCCACACGCGAAATCGGTGGCGTCAACATCAAAGAGCGCTTTGAGTACGAATACAAGGTCATCTGCGACAAGGGCTTTGCTGCCTACTTCTTGATAGTTGCTGAGTACGTGCAATGGGCCAAGGACAACGGCATCGGCGTCGGCCCCGGCCGTGGCTCGGCCGCCGGCGCTATCGTCGCCTACGCCATGAACATCACCGCGTTCGACCCGCTCGAGAACGGCCTGATGTTCGAGAGGTTCCTGTCCCCGCAGCGTACCGAGATGCCCGATATCGATATGGACTTCGACGATGAGCGGCGCCTCGAGGTCGTGGAGCACGTTCGCCAGCTCTACGGCCCCGAGAAGGTCACCCACGTTATCACCTACTCGACCATCAAGGCCAAGCAGGCCATCAACGATGCCGCGCGCGTTCTGGACTACCCGGTCTACATGGGCCAGCGCCTGTCCAAGATGGTCTCGAGCGACCCCAAGGTCAAGCTCAAGCAGGTACTCGAAAAACAACCCGGCAAAGAGGATCTGTTTAACCCCGACTTTGCCGAGGCCTATAAAAAGGACGACGACGCCCGCCGCATCATCGACACGGCGCTCTCGATTGAGGGCCTCACCCGTGGCGAGGGCGTGCACGCGTGCGCCGTTCTGATCTGCCGCGACCCCGTCAACGAGCATGTGCCCACCAAGCTCGATACCAAGGGCGGCGTTGAGATTACCCAGTACGAGGGCCATACCGTTGCCGACATGGGCCTGCTCAAGATGGACTTCCTGGGCCTGCGCACGCTGACGGTTATCTCCAAGGCCAAGGCAAACATCAAAAAGAACTTCGGCATCGACATCAAAGAGGAAGAGATTCCCTTTGACGATCCCGAGATCTTTAAGCTTATGGGTTCCGGCCACACCGCCGGCGTCTTCCAGGTCGAGTCCGCCGGCATGACGGCCACGATCAAGAACATGAAGCCCACCGAGTACAAGCACGTCGTGGCATTGATCGCTCTGTACCGCCCGGGCCCGCTGGGCGCCGGCATGGTTTCGTCCTATATCAACCGTATGAACGGCAAGGAGCCGGCCGTCTCCTACGACGACCGTCTGGACGACATCCTGGGCGAAACCTACGGCACCATGGTCTACCAGGAGCAGGTTATGCTCATCTCCGTCGAGATGTGCGGCTTCTCCAAGGGCGAATCGGACTCGCGTATCCGTAAGCCCGTTGCTAAGAAAAAGATCAAGCTGCTCACGTCGACGGTGCTCCACTGGGAGGATGGCTCGGACGAGACCACCTACGACCACTGGATGAACGGCGCTATCAAGAACAACTACACGCGCGAGGTCGCCCAGAAGATTTGGGACGATGTTCTCGAGTTCGCATCTTACGCCTTTAACAAGTCGCACTCCGCCGGCTACGCCATCCTGGTTATGCAGACGGCATGGCTTAAGGCGCACTATCCGCACGAGTACATGGCGGCCGTTCTGACGTCCTACACGGGCAAGACCGACAAGATCGTTCACTACGTCTCGGCGTGCCGTCACGACGGCATCCCCGTGCTGTCGCCAGATGTCAACGAGTCCGGTACCGAGTTCACGGCTACCAAGGAAGGCGTGCGCTTTGGTTTGGCCGGCATTCGCGGCGTGGGCACCGGCGTGGCGCAGGCGATTATCGCCGAGCGCGAGGCGGGCGGCCCGTTTAAGACACTGCACGACTTTGTCGAGCGCGTGGACTCGAGCCAGGCCAACCGTCGCGTGATCGAATCGCTCATCAAGGCAGGCGCCTTCGACTCCACGGGGTATCCGCGTCGCCAGATGATGCACTTTGTGGATAAGAACAACCCTGAGAACATCATCGATGCCGCGGTAAAGCGCCAGAAGGATCGTGCGAGCGGCCAGACGTCGTTCTTCGACATGTTTGGCGACGTTGAGGGCTCGGGCTTTGAGGTGAGCGTGCCCGATCCGGATGGCCAGGAGTGGGACCGCCACCTTAAGCTGAGCCAGGAGAAGGAGGTTCTGGGCATCTATGTCTCGGACCACCCGCTGCGCCCGTTTGAGTATGCGCTAGCCAAGGCACGCGACTTCTCGTTCTCGCAGATCGACACCGGCTACGAGGTGCAAAACCCCACGGGCGGTACCATCAACCAGGAGATTCCCGAGGGCAAGGCGCTGTGGTGGGCCGGCATGGTCTCGAGCGTGTCCAAGCGCGTGACCAAAAACGGCGACCCCATGGGCATTGTGCAGCTCGAGGACATGGAAGGCGAAGCCACGGTCGTGGTGTTCCCCAAGACCTACAAGGAAGCCGAGGGGTATCTATACGGCGAGGTCGATCCCGAGACCGGTGCACAGCTGTCCGATGCGTTTGTGCGCATTAAGGGCAAGCTCGAGCGTTCGGACCGCGGCGACCAGATCATCGCGCAGGAGATCGTGCCGCTGGAGCTTAACGAGGAGAGCAACAAGCCCAAGGTGTTTGAGGTCATGGTGCCCAACAGCCGCTTTAGCCAGGGCAATATGGCGCGTCTTGCCACGGTGCTTACCGCCAACCCGGGCGGCGACCGCGTGGAGATCTTTATCGAGCAGGTGGACGGGCGCGTACTGCGTGCCGAGGTGCCGGCCAAGGTCAACGCACGCTCGATTCCGCTGCTAGCCGAGGCCAAGGCCATCGTCGGCAACCAAGGCCGCGTGACGGTGATCTAAAATGATTTTTCTGGGACGGGGATTAAAAATCATTTTGGGTGACGTGTGGCGGAAGACCAGTCTTTCTGGGACGGGAATGATTTTTTCATCCCCGTCCCAGAAAAATCATTTGGCATGCGAGATTGGAGGAAGTGATGGCGCAGGGGACGTTTGTGCAGGCGCTTCGTAAGGAGGCGGCGCTTAGCAGCACCTTTATGAAGGGGCGCTCGCTCATGCTCAACGGTGCCGTGCTGTCGTTTGAGGACTCCGGCTCGCGCTTCTCCAAAAACGTGAACATCGAGGGCACGGTGCGTGGCTCGCGCGGCGACCTGTACAAGACGCACGTGACGCTCGATATGGACGAGCACGAGGTTATCGACTACGACTGCGATTGTCCCGCCGCCTTCCGCTATTCCGGCATGTGCAAGCACGCCATCGCCACGGCGTTGGCGTATCTGGATGCCAGCGGCGCCGAGCCCGTCGAGGGTTTGCGCACGCCGGTCCGCACGTTTACGGCACCGCCCGCACAGTCCAAGCAGCCCGCGCGCCCCGCGCCTAGCGCATCTTCGGTCAACCCCAACTTTCCCTTCCCGGCGCCCGTCCCCACGAGCCCGAGCCTTGTGGCGGCGCTTTCCTATCTTTCGGACGCGCGCATGGACGAGCTCGTGGCCATGCGTCGCAAGCTCGCCGGCACCATCGACCCCGATGCGCCCAAGGCAGTGCTGGAGCCCTCGCTGGTGCCGTACTACAATCCGCTGTTTGCCGATCGCTTTAACTGGGCGCTCGAGTTTCGCATTCGCTGCGGTTCGGTGTCCTACGTGGTTAAGGATATCGACGGCATGGCCGATGCCTATGTGCGCGGCGGTACGTTCTCCTATGGCAAGAAGCTTACGTTTGCCCATGTGCCCGAGGCTTTCGATGACGTGTCGACAAAGCTGCTTGACTTTGTCGCAATGACGGTCGCCTACCTAGGTGATATTACGAGCTCGCGCTCGGCATCGTACGACTTTGCCCGCAGCGGTTTTGTTGCCGAGCGTCAGTTGCCGGTATCCGAGTATTCGGTCGTGTCCGTGCTGGACCTGCTGCGTGGCAGGACTATGTCCTTTGAGCCTGCTTGGTCGCGGGGGACGACGACGCATCGCGCCTACGAGGTGGCGGTCGAGCCGTCGCCGCAGGGGGAGGGCGAAGCCCCGGCCAAGCGCCCGTCGTTCCTTGCCGCCAAGATTACCCCGGCAGCTGGGGGCAGCTACGACTTGCGCCTGCCGGCCGATACGTATTGCTTTGTCGCTGGTGACGCAGCCTATCTGGTCGATACGCGCCGCGCACGCCGTACCGACACAGCGTTTGTCCAGCATGCGGCACCGTTCCTATCGCACTTGTTGCCCTGCCGCACGCCGGTCCATATCGCCGCCGACCAGGTGGGCGAGTTCTGCCGCATGGCGCTGCCTATCTTGCGCGACTACACCGACCTGACCGCTCCCGCCGCGCTCGACGCCGTGGCGCCCGAGCCGAGCTTTGCCATGGCGATCGGCGTCGACGATGGTCTTGTGACCTGCAAGATTACGGTGACCTACGGCGATTGGTCGGCAAATCTCTTTAGTCTTGGTGCTCCGGGCAGCCCTTTCGAAGAACAGCGCTCCGGCGTTCCGCCCCGCGATACGCTGGCGGAGTTTCGCGTTATGGACACGGCTGCCATGTACTTCGATTTCCGCGAGGGCGGCCTGGCGTTTGAGGAGCGCGATGACGCCCGCCTGTTCCACTTGCTGACCGAGGGCCTGTCTGCCCTGTCCGAGCTGGGCGAGGTCATGCTCAGCGACCGCCTGCGCCAGATCTCGGTCCGTCCTGCGCCCAAGCTTTCGGTGCGTGCGACCGTCAAGAGCAACCTGCTCGATGTCGAACTGGGCACGAGCGGTCTTTCGGCGGCAGATCTTGCCATCTATCTGGACTCGTACAAGCGCCACCAGACGTTCGCTCGCCTTACGTCCGGCGACATCGTTCGCCTGGATGAAGGTGCCCGCGCTGCGTTTGGCCTTGCCGAGGACCTGGGGGTCGATGCTGCCGACCTGCTCGACGGCGTGTCGCTTCCCGCGTCGAGTACCCTTTTTGTCGATAGCATGCTCGAGCGCACGCCTGCGCTCGAGGCCGATCGTGATGCCGCATTCCGCCGCACCGTCGAGCGTCTGGACACGCTCGGCAAGATGGACTTTACGGTACCCGCCTCGCTCAAGGCCACGCTACGTGGCTACCAGGTCGACGGCTACCAGTGGCTCGGCTCGCTTGAGCATCTGGGCCTCGGCGGTATCTTGGCCGACGATATGGGCCTGGGCAAAACGCTGCAGATGATCGCGCACATTCTGGCGCGCGTGGAGACGGGGGACACCAAGCCCACGCTCGTGGTATGTCCTGCGTCGCTTGTGTACAACTGGACCGCCGAGCTGGAGCGCTTTGCGCCTTCGCTCGATGTGTGTGCCATTGTGGGCGCCAAGGCGCAGCGCCGTGTGCAGATCGCCGGCGTGGCCGAGCACAACGTGGTCGTGACGTCGTATGATCTCATGCGCCGCGACATCGACGAATACATCGAGCAGGACTTTGCCCGTGTGGTGCTCGACGAGGCCCAGTACATTAAAAACCCGCTCACCCAGGTGGCCCGTGCTGCAAAGCGCCTGCCGGCCGGCGTGCGCTTTGCCTTGACGGGAACGCCCATCGAAAATCGCCTGTCCGAGCTTTGGAGTATCTTCGACTTTTTGATGCCGGGTCTTCTGGGCACGCGCGACTCATTTGCCAAGCGTTTTGAGAGTCCCGTCGAGCATGCCGAGGGCGACAGCGCCGCTCGTCTGCAGGCGCTCGTGTCGCCGTTTGTGCTGCGCCGTGTCAAGGAAGACGTGGTGGCCGACCTGCCCGAGAAGATCGAGGATACGGTGATGGCGCAGCTTACCGGCGAGCAGCGCAAGCTCTACCTGGCCAACCAGGACCGCATCGCCCAGCAAGTGCAGCACCGCGAGGCGGGGGAGTTTAAGAAAGACAAGCTCAAGGTACTTGCCGAGCTCACCAAGCTACGCCAGATCTGCTGCGACCCGCATCTGCATTACGCAGACTACAAGGCGGGAAGTGCCAAGCTCGATACGTGTATGGAGCTCGTTCACGGCGCGCTCGATGGCGGTCATCGCATCTTGCTGTTCAGCCAGTTTACGGGCATGCTCGATATCATCGGCAAGCGCCTGGCCAAGGAGGATATCGCCTTCCTTAAGCTCACGGGTGCATCGTCTAAGGAGAGCCGCGCCAAGATGGTTGCGCAGTTCCAGGCGGGCGAGGTGCCGGTGTTCTTGATTTCGCTCAAGGCGGGCGGCGTGGGCCTTAATTTGACGGCTGCCGACGTGGTCATCCACTACGACCCGTGGTGGAACGTGGCGGCGCAGGACCAGGCGACCGACCGCGCCCACCGCATTGGCCAGCAGCACACCGTGACCGTGTACAAGCTCATCGCCAAGGACACGATCGAGGAACGCATTATGCAGATGCAGGAGTCCAAGCGCGATCTGGTCAACAGCGTGCTCGGCGGCGACGGCATCTCATCGGCGCTGTTCACGCGCGAGGATGTTCTGGCGCTGCTCGGCGGCGACGGTCGCTAACCCGCTCGGGTGGGGCCGCCAGGGCGGATAGTACGCGCCGCCCCACCGTTCCCGCCCGTTATGTGTTCATTTGCCATGCCGTGGATGGTTCGCCTGCCTTTGGGCATAAGAAGCATCAGGAATATTGGCACATCAGCAAAGGAGAACATCATGGCGAAATTCTTTAAGGACTCCGACGGCAAGCTCGTTGCCGCCCTTGGCGACGGCGTTGCAACCCCTGCCGGCTGCACGGAGCTGACGGCAAACACCGAGGATGCGGCGCACGAGAAGCATGTGCCTGTTGTCGAGATTGAGCGCGACGGCCACGTCATTCGCGCACGTGTGGGCTCGACGGAGCACCCCATGCTGCCCGAGCACTACATCGAGTGGATCGCGCTTGAGGCCGAGGGCCGCCTGGAGGTCCATTACCTTGAGCCCGGCATGAAGCCCACGACGTTTTTCGCTGGTGGCTCCAAGACCGGTACCGTCTATGCCTACTGCAACTTGCATGGGCTGTGGTCCGCGACGTTCTAGGAGCGCGCCCCCGCTCGGGGTATCATAGCTAGCATATGCACATGCGAGCGCCGGCTGCATTATGCGGCCGGCGCTTTTACTACGACAACGACGATTTACGACGGAAAGGGCTGGGCCATGAAGCTCGCACTTGCACAGATCGATATGCGCCTGGGTGACATCGAGGGCATTTGCGGCCGCATCGAGGACCAGGCTCGCTTGGCTCATGAGCGCGGCGCGCGCGTGCTGTGCGTTCCGGCCCCGCTCTTTATGGGCGCCATGCCGGGCAGCCTGGTGGGCGCTGCCGATTTTGAGCACGATATGCTGACGGGTCTGACGGGCGTTGCCGAGCGCATCCAAGAGCTCGATATGATCTGCATCGTGCCCGCTGCGGTTTCGTTTGAGGGCCAGCCCCTGCTTGACTACATGATGCTTAAGGATGGTCGCGTGGTGCCAGCGCGCGCAAGCATCGCCCTGCAGCGCGGTGGGAACGGCGATGCCCGTTGGGCGCCGCCGGTCTTCGACGTGGACGGCGTGCGTATCGCCGTGATCTTCGACTTGGACCGCGAGCTCGAGATGCTGCCGACCGGCGTCGACCTCATCGCCTATTTTCAGTTCAACGCGTTTGATATGACCGACCGCGAGACCGCTGCAATTGCCGCCGTTCGCAGCGGTGCCTACCGCAAGATCGCCTCCAAGCGCAGCGTGTGGTTTGCCTGCATGGCGCCGGTCGGTGCCTATGACGAGTCGGTGTATACCGGCGGGTCGTTTGTGCTCGACGATTGCGGTCGCGTGGTTGCCCAAGCGCCGTGTTTTGAGGAGAGCCTGCTGGTTCAGGAAATTCAGCGCGGCGTGATGCTCGATGCCCTGGAGGACCACGAGCTGCCCGAGTTTCGCTCCGAGGAATGGCTGTGGCAGGCGCTGGTGCTTGCCGTGCGCGACAATGCCCGCGCTCGCGGTGCGTCGCGTGCCGTGGTGGCGCTCGAGGGCGATCTGCCGTCGTCCCTGTTGGCGGCGCTCGCCGTCGACGCCTTGGGTCCGCGTAATGTGATTGGCCTGGTGCTGGGGCGCAACCGCATCTTTACGCCGGCGCAGGAGGAGGCCGAGGCCGCCCGCTGTTCTGCTGTTCGCTCAATCGCTGAGCGCCTGCACATTCGCACCGTCGAGCGCGATGCGCCGGATGCGGAGCGCGTGCTCGACCGCGACGTGTCGGCGGGCGATGCCGAGCGCCTGCGTTCGCGCGCGCTGGGCCTGATGCTCGAGGATACGGCGCTCGAGCTGGGCGCCATGGCGTTGAGCTCGCTTTCCAAGACTGAGTATGCACTGGCGGCGCCCGCGCTGTCCGGCGGCTACCAGGGCGACTTTGCGCCCTTTGGCGACGTGTATCTGTCGACGCTCGAGTTTGTGGCACGCGTGCGCAACCGCGCCTCGGCCGTGGTGCCCCAAGAGCTCGTGACGCTCAACGCGGTAGAGGATTGCATGGATCGCGTGTTGGCGCAGGCGCTCTCGACGCTCGACGGTCCGGTCGATATGCTCGACCGCGCGGCACAGCTGCTCGGCGGGCTTGAGCCGGGTGAGGTCGATGGTGCGCTTGAGTCGCACGTGGACCGCAATCGACCTTTCGACGACATCCCGATGGCCGCCGCCAAGCCCGAGGCCTGCTCGCTGCTGCTGATGCTCGTGCGCCAGGGTGAGGCTGCTCGTCGCATGTTACCGACGGTGCCGATCGTTTCGGCCCGTTCGTTTGTCGAGCGCGCCTGGCCGTACATGCTTGCGTGGTCCGATCTGGGGCTCAACGGTAAGGAGCGCATGACGGTTGATTCTCTGGCACGCGCCGAGGTGCGCCGTTTTGCCGACGACGATACGAGTGACCGTATGCGCGGCGAGATGATGGGCTTATTGGGCGAGCTGTTGGGTATTTCACCCGAGCAGATGGAAGAGCTGCGCTCCGAGGACGGTCAGCGTCGTCTGCACGAGGGCATGAAGCGGTTTGAGGGCGAGGTCCAGGACGCCATCGAAAAAATGATGGGCGGCCAGGGCGGACCGCAGGGTGGTCCGATGCCGCATCCGCCGGTAGACCCCCGACAGTTCCCATTCTTCTCGCAGAACTAAAAAGGTTACGCGGTTTTACCAAACCGCGTAACGAGTCGACGCTGCGCGAGCCCCTGCCGGGCAATCTGCCGCTCAAACCGTCGCTTGTGTACAAAAGTACGCGGCGCTCCTCTTTCGCGACACCTTGCCACGGCAGGGGCTCGCTCGCTGGCGTATGTTCAACCTGCGATTCAACCTTGCTTGGCTTATGCTTCCCAGGTTGTGTTATTCTAGAACAGACGTTCGTGAATGATGCGCGGGGCCTTGCCTTGCGCTTGGAAAAAAGGCGAGGGGAGGTTGGCTTGGTCATTTTGGGTATCGACCCCGGTTTGGCCCATACGGGCTGGGGGATTATCGAGGAGCGACGTGGCGAGGTTCGCTGCCGTGCCTACGGTTGTATCGAGACCAGCGCGGGCAGCCCGCTCGCGGTGCGCCTGTCGCATATCGCCCACGACCTCAAGGGCGTCGTCGAACGCTACCGTCCCGATACCGCGGCTATCGAGAGCATCTACTTTGGCGCTAACGTCCGCTCGGCCATCCCCACGGCGCATGCCCGCGGTGCCGCGCTCGTGGCGCTTTCGGAATGCGCGCTCGAGATTGGCGAATACACGCCCATGCAGATTAAGCAGGCCGTGGTGGGCACGGGTGCCGCAGACAAGCGGCAGGTTGCCTACATGGTGCGCACGCTCACGCAGCTCGATCACGACCCTCACCCAGACCATGCCGCCGATGCCCTAGCTTGCGCCATCTGTCACGTTAACCTAAGCCGTACCCGGGCGCTTACCGGCGGCGAGTTCTATCAACAGAGAGGAACCGGATACTGATGATCTCCCAGCTCCATGGAACGCTTGTCGAGGCCACGATGAGCTCGGCCGTCGTCGATGTATCGGGCGTGGGCTTTGAGCTCGGTATTTCGGGCAGCACTGCCGCCACGCTGCCTACGCCCGGCGGTGAGGTTCGCCTCTATACCCGCATGCAGGTGCGCGAGGACGCCATGACGCTCTTTGGCTTTGCCTCCAAGGACGAACGCACGATGTTCGATCGGCTCGTTTCTGTCTCGGGCGTCGGTCCACGCCTGGCGCTTGCCGTGCTTTCCACCTATACCGTGGGGCAGCTGTATTCCCTGGTGATGGCCGAGGACGACAAGGGTATGGCCAAGGTGCCCGGTGTGGGCAAAAAGACCGCCCAGCGCCTTATCTTGGAGCTCAAGAGTACCTTTGCCAAGGACAAGGGCTTTGTTCCGGTCGACGTAATTCCCGGTCAGGTTGCGATGCCGGTTCCCGCCGCCGCTCCCTCGGCAATCGATGACGCCCGTGCGGCGCTCCTTTCCATGGGCTTTAGCCCGCAGGAGACCGATGTTGCCCTGAGCGGGTATGATGGGCAGGATATGCGTGTCGAGGATCTGCTCGGCGCGGCGCTTAAGCGACTCGGAATGGATGCGTGATGTGGGAAGCCGATGACTCTCAGGACCTGTGGGCGACGCCCGGCAGCTCGCCGGCGGCATCCATGGCGCACGGTGAGCGTATGGTGGGCTCGGAACTGACACCCGAGGACCTCGATGTCGACCGTACCCTGCGTCCCCAGCGCTTGGACGACTACTGCGGTCAGGAGCATATCAAGCAGAGCCTTCGCGTGCTGATCGAGGCGGCGCAGAGCCGTGGCGAGACGCTCGACCACGTGATTTTCTCGGGCCCTCCGGGCCTGGGCAAGACCACGTTGGCCACGGTTATCGCCAACGAGCTGGGCGCTCAGATCAAGACGACGAGCGGCCCGGCTATTGCGCGTACCGGTGACCTGGCGGCCATCCTGACTAACTTGCAGCCGGGTGACGTGCTGTTTATCGATGAGATCCACCGCCTTAACCGGTCGGTCGAGGAAGTCCTATATCCCGCTATGGAGGACTTTGCGCTCGATATCGTGATCGGTAAAGGTCCGGCCGCACGTTCGATTCGCCTGGATATCCCTAAGTTTACGCTGGTGGCGGCAACGACCCGCTCGGGTATGCTGACCGGCCCGCTACGCGACCGCTTTGGCATTTCGTATCGCCTGGACTACTACACGGTCGAGGAACTCGCCCAGATCGTGACGCGCTCGGCAACCATTCTGGGCGTGACGATCGACCATCCCAGCGCACTCGAGATCGGCTCGCGCTCGCGTGGTACGCCGCGCTTGGCCAACCGTCTGCTCAAGCGCGTGCGCGACTACGCGCAGGTGCGCGGCAACGGTCCTATTGAGCTTGATATTTGCCGTCAGGCACTCGAGTTCTTCGAGATTGATGAGCTTGGTTTGGACTGGATGGATATTCGCATCTTGGAGACGCTTGCCAAGACGTTCTCCGGCCGTGCCGTGGGCCTGACGACCCTTGCCAGCGCGGTGGGCGAGGACCCGGGTACGCTCGAGGATGTCTATGAGCCCTATCTGCTGCAGTGCGGCTTGATGATCCGCACACCCCAGGGCCGTCAGGCAACCTTGCGCACCTTTGAACACTTGGGCATCGAGCCAGCCGTTTAGAGGCGGGTTTGTTTTGGCTGGTCTGTAGGCTATCGCTGAGCATTGGATAAACATATCGCCATTCATCGGTTACGGGTGTTTTACTATTGCGCGCCCGTGCTATGCTGAATTGGTCTTTTTCTCATCCGGTAACGAAAGGACCGCCCATGCCTACTGACATCGAAATCGCACGTTCCGTCACGCCGCTGCCCATTACCGAGGTGGCTAAGAACGCCGGCGTCGACGTAAAGCACCTGATTCCGTACGGCTTCGACAAGGCTAAGGTTGACTATTCACTGCTCAACGAGCCGACCGATCACCAGGCCAAGCTCGTCCTCGTGACCGCCATCAACCCCACGCCCGCCGGCGAGGGCAAGACCACCACGACCATCGGTCTGGCCGATGGCCTGCGCCGTCGCGGTGTCAAGAGCGCCGTGGCCCTGCGCGAGCCTTCGCTCGGTCCCGTCTTTGGCGTAAAGGGCGGCGCCGCCGGCGGCGGTTGGGCCCAGGTCATCCCCATGGAGG
>DXLX01000001.1 GCA_019414515.1 Collinsella sp. | reverse complement strand
GAACAGGAGTCGCTCGAGCTCGTCGGGCGGCAGGTTGAGGAGCTCGTCGCCGGGACGGTGCAGGCAGACCTTCCTGAGCTTGCCGATCTCGGAAGGCACGTGCAGACCTTTCGTCATGGCCTCCTACCTTTCTTTCGGGCCCTTGTCAGGGCCGATTCGTTAGCGCCCCTCCGTGTGAGGCGTTATTGCTGACGACATATTTATATCCAAAATCAGCTCATACTTCCACCTTGCCCCCGAACGGTTTTTTATAGGGGGTGAACGGCATACACATATACTTCACGCATGGCACACTTCATCTTAATAAAGCGTATTTACGTGCTTAAACGCGTTTTCAATCCTAAAATCAAATGGAACTAAACTTTGCTAAACCACCCTCATATTGCATATTTCCAATAAAGCTATGAATAGAATTAGCGGTTCATACCGTGTCTCAACCATTTTCATTTTTATTCAGAAAAAAGTTTGTCCTATTCATTTCTGGTAAATAAATTACCGTTTACCAGACGCTTGATACCGTTCACCGGAAACTCAGTATAAGGCCCAGCGGATACCGACTCGCTTTACGGCTCCATTTGTAACAACTTGACTTCTCGGTATAGAAAAACGGACCCGCTTCACTAGGGAAACGGGTCCGTTTTCGATTATCTTCGGCTAATTTGGATAAGGCCCTCGAAGATCATCGGAATCCTAGCGATCGAACTCCGCCAGTGCCTCGCCCAAAAGCCTCAGGCCCTCGCGCAGAACGTCCTCGCTCGCGCAGTAGCCCAGGCGTGCGCCGCAGGGAAGCTCAAAGCGGCTGCCGGGTACCAGCAGCACTCCCCTCTCGGACAGCAGGCGCTTGCAGAACTCCTCGTCGTCCTCGGGAATATCAAGCTGGATAAACGAGGTGGACACGCCCTGCGGCGCCGTCCAGGAAACGCGGTGCTGCGTATCGATCCAAGCCTGCGCGATATCGCGGTTGCCAAACACGATCTTGCGATTGCGCTCAAGGATCTTGTCCTTGTGCTCAAGCACATAGGTCGCCAGGGCATCGTTGAACACGCCGCCGCAGATCATGGTGTAATCGCGATAGGTGCGGATGCGGCTGGATATCTCTTCGTCTGCCACGACCCAGCCCACGCGGGCCGCAGGCGCCGAATAGGTCTTGGACACCGAGTTGGTGACAATGGCATTCTCGTACACGTCAGCCATCGACATAAAGGCCTCGGTGTTCTCAAGCGGCAGATACACCTCGTCGCACAGCACGTAGGCGCCCACCGAACGGGCGATCTCGGCAATCTGGCCGAGCATATCGGCATCGAGCACCGTACCGATGGGGTTCGATGCGTTGTTGATGCAGATGAGTCTGGTGTTGGGGCGCACCAAGCGCTTGAGTTCCTCGATATCGGGCTTCCAGCCGAGTTCCTCGCGAAGCTCCCAATACTCGACCTCGGCGCCCAGCGTGCGCGGAATCTCGTAGAGCGGCGCGTAGGTGGGCCACTCGGCGATAACATGGTCGCCGGGCTCGACCACAGCCATGATGGCGTTGAGGTTAGCGCCCGTGCAGCCATTGGTCTGCAGAATGTGATCGGGATTGACCTCCCGACGATACAGCTTGGCAACCTCGGCCTTAAACTCCGGCGAGCCCTCGATCCAGCCGTAGTTCATCTTCTCGCGATCCAGGCGCTCGTAGAACGTGGCGCCGTCCTGTTCATCAAGCGCGCGCAGCTCGCCCATGGTGAGCGACGAGATCGTCGACTGGGCGATGTCCCACGTGGCGCTCTTCTCCCAAACGTTGAGCCATTCCTCAACGCCAATCGTCTTGATGTCCATGGCCAAGCTCCTTACAAAAGCAGTCATCCAATCGTGTTGACGTTCCTCATACAAGATTGGGGCGGTGCGAAAACCCGCACCGCCCCAATGGGAGACATCTAATGGCAGCTAGATGTATGTATTATGACCTGTACGGGTCCTAGAAGACCCTAGAGGTCCTCGCGCCAGAAGGGCATGCTCATGCAGCGCGGGCCGCCGCGGCCGCGGGAGAGCTCGGCGGAGGGCACGACGAGAAGGTCCAGGCCCTCCTTGTACAGCACGTCGTTGGTGACGGTGTTGCGGGCGTAGACG